>CAZIRD010000004.1:35812-52180 GCA_964541625.1 uncultured Acidibacter sp. | reverse complement strand
TGGAACTCGCCTGACGCGGCGATGCGCTTCGACGATGCGCGTTGACGCTGCGCCCCGGTCGGCCTCAACGAGTGCGTCGCAGCGGCCGGATTGATTCGCGTGCCGCGAAAGCTTCCTCGAAACGCTGGCCGATGGCTTTTGCCGTCGCGCGCAACCGCGGGATGATCTCGCCGAGCAAGCGGACTTCGCGGATCGCACCCTCCGTATAGCGCAGACTCAGGGTGGCGAGCAGCCGCTCGTTGGCGAACACCGGTACGGCGACGGCGCGCCATGGACGTACGCGCCCCGGCCGGCTGGAGGTAGCGTAGCCGATCTCGCGCACCGCCTTGAGGTCGCGCAGTACCGCCTGGGGCCGACGCGCCGCCGCATCACGCGGATCATCGGAGAGCGCCAACAGATCGAGCAGCGTGTCGCGCTGCTCTTCGGGACAAAAGGCGAGGAAGACGCGGCCGGAGGCGGTATCGAGCATGCCCACGCGACGCCCCGGCATGACCGGCCGGATGGTGAGGGGACTGCGCGCATCGGTGGTCTCGTGGACCACCATGGCCGTACCCACGACCGACGCGATCGCCACCGGCCAGAGCAATTCATCGCCCAGCTTGGCCAGCAGCGGACGGGCACAGTCGGCGATCGAGGCGGCTTCGTCAAAGCCGATGCTGAGCGCGCGCACCCGCGCCGCCGGGCGATAGAGTTTGGTCGCGGAATTCTTCGAGACGTAGCCCTCCCCGAGCAGGGTCTGCAGCAGGCGGTACACGGTGGGCGGCGACAGGTCGAGTTCGCGGGCAAGTGTGAGGTTGCTCGCCTGGCCGAGCGAGTTGAGCATTTCGAGCGCTCGCAGCAGGCGCAGACCGGTCCGATGGGGCTTTACGCTCACGGGCGGATGTTACCCCCGCTCGGCGGCTGTCGTCTCATGGGTGAAGGCGCGCTTGCGCGTCAGCAGCGCGAGCGACAGCGACACGACGCCAGCCAGCAACAGCGCCGAGTCGACACCGAAATGGCGGGCGAGCCAACCCCAACTCGCACCGCCGATCGCCATCGCCGCCATGCCGCTCGCATAGACGATCGACAGGCCGCGGGCCCGCGAGGTTTGCGACAACTGCAACTGTGCAGCCGTCATGATGCCGTTGGAAATCGCGAACCACGCACCACCGCAGACCAGCAAGGCGAGACCCACCAGCAGCGAGCCGCCGGCCAGCCCGAGCGCCATCATCGCGATTGCGTGCAGGCACTGCGCCGCCAGAGCGCGACGCTCGCTGGCCTGCGCACTGAGCGGTCGACCGATCAGCAGCAGGCTGGCGAGCGCGCCCACGCCATAGAGCGAGAGCATCAGGCCGTACTGCGTGCCGCTGCCGAACAGCAGTGGCAACAAAGCGGGGACCGCAGCCGAGCAAGCGAGAAAGGCGGCGAGACGCAGCAGGAGGTTGCGCTTCCAGGCCTGTGTCGCCAGTTGCCGACGCTCATCGAGCGCATCATCGAGGAACTGACGCCAGGTCAGCCGCGCATCGGGCCGCTTTGCCCCGGGGCCAACGGTCGCCAGCGTCGCGCCGGCGATGAAGAGACCGAGACTCGCCACGGCGAGCGCAGCAAACACCCCGCCGAAACTCAACAACAGGCCGGCGAGCGCAGGGCCGAGGATTCGCGAGGCGTTGAGACCCATCGCATTGAGCGCGACCGCAGCACCGAGCGCCGGACGCTCGACGGTATCGATCACCAGCGAACCAATCACCGGCATGCGGATCGCCTGGGTCAAGGCAATGGCCGGTGCAACCAGCAGCAACAGCGACGGGGTCAGGCGATCAGCGATCGCCAGCCCCGCCAGCAAGCCCGTGACCAGCGCAACCCAGCCGTGGCTGATGAAAATCAGACGCCTGCGATCGACGATGTCGGCGACCACGCCCGCAGGCATCACCGCCGCCATCACCGTCAGCTGCATCAGCGCCGGCACCAGCGAGACGAGCAAAGGATCCGCATCGCTCAGGATCCGCATCTGCCAGGCAAGACTCGCCTCGATCAACCAGTAAAAACTCATCGAAGCGGCGCCGCCCAACCAGAACCGCCGGAACTCGGGACTGCGCAGCGGCGCCCATGGGCCAACAACAGGCACCGTAGTCGAATCGCCAGGCTCGGTAGGGGTCGCGCTCATCGGTCGTACATTCTCCGCCGGCCCCGGGACGGGCCGCGAGTTGCCAGGGCCCACAAGGTCGTTTGATTTCGTGCAGTGAAATCCCCGGCATGGCCGCGGGAGCCACGGCCGGGGGCGGTATAGGCTGCGGGCGATCGGTAAAAAACCGGTCTTCTTCTTGGAGGGGAGAATGAAAAACCGTCTTGCCACGCTGCTCTTGTCCGGCGCCGGTGTCGCCGCGCTGTCCCAGCCACCCGCACAGGCCCAGGCCACGCCACAGGCGCGCGAAGCGCTCGAAGAAATTACCGTCACGGCACGACGGCGCGCGGAGTCGCTGCAGGAGGCGCCGTTGTCGATCAGCGCATTCGGTGCCGAGCAGATCGAACGCGCCGGCATCGCCGGCTTCGGCGACGTCGCCAAACTCACTCCCAGTCTGGTGTTCGACCAGGACTTTGGCGCCAACGACACGCGCCCATCGATCCGCGGTTTGCCCGCCACGCGCGGCCGGCCACCGGTTGGCATCCTGATCGACGGCATCGATGTCTCCTCGGAGGCGATCGCCACCGCAGGCGGCGGTAACCTGCTCAACCTGCGGCTGCTCGATCTCGAGCGCATCGAAGTCGTCAAGGGACCGCAAAGCGCCCTCTACGGTCGCGTCGCCTTCGGCGGTGCCGTGAACTACATCACGGCACGCGGCGGCGACGAGGTCTCCGGCAAGCTCAGCGCCGGGGTCGGCTCGGGCGACAGCTACGAGCTCAGCGGTTCGATCGGCGGCCCGTTCGGCGAGGGCGGACTGCGCGCCCGCCTCTACGGCGGTTACTCGCGCGCTGATGGCTTCCATCGCAATATCGTCTCGGGCGAGAACCTCGGCGGCCATGAAGCCAAGCAGGTCTCGCTGGCCTTCGATTACGGTAGCGCCGACGACTTCGCGCTGCGCGGCTTCCTCTCGTGGGGCGACCAGCAGGTCGAACAGCAGCCGTACTACCAGTATTCGACCATCGACAACTCATCGGTGGCGCTGGCGCTGCCGGCGAATGTCGCTGGTCAACGTATCGGCAATCTCACGCTGCCCGCCTCCATCCGTTCGCTGCTGCCCGGCGCCTTCAAGCCGCGCAGCCTGGTGGAAGTCAGCGTCGACCCGCGCACCAACAAGGATTACGAAGGGTCGACACTGCAGTCGAGTTTCGCCACCGTGCAGGGCAGCTGGAAGCTCGGTTCGGCCCGCCTCGATGCGACCCTGGGATTCCTCGATGCCGACTCGAGCAACCTGCAGGACATCGAGGGCTACGGCCGCGCCCTGAGCCAAGTCACCTTGCCCGCACCCGGCGGACTCGCCGAACCGCTCGGTTCCGCCTTCGAGTTCAACACCCTCGACAAGGTCCGGCAGCTCACTCAGGAATTGCGGCTGAGCAACCTCGAAGACGAGACCACTCGCTGGGCCGTGGGTGCCTTGCGCTGGACGGAGGACGCCACGCAGGAAAATCGCTCGATGGCGACGATCCTCTCGGCGCCTGGCGCCTCGGCGGGGCTCAACCAGCGCCTGATCAACTCGAACATCACGCCCTCGCTCAACGGTCGGGATATCCGCCACCGTTCGATCTACGGTCTTCTGGAGCACAACTTCACGCCGCGGCTCTCGGCCAACGTCGAGGCACGCTACTACTGGGAGAATTTCGAGTACGACTTCCCGACCAGCGTGCTCATCCTCGGCGCCGGCACCACGCCGATCCCCGCGCCGGCGCGGGCGGCGCAAGTCAAGGACATCAAGCTCGATGCGACCTACTTCGCGCCGAAACTCACCGTGCAGTTCAAGTCCTCCGACGATGCGATGTTCTACGCGAGCGCCGGCAAGGGCGTGAAGCCGGCGGGCATCTCGACCGTCGGCACCTTCAACAGCATTGCCGACAACAGCTACAAGGCAGAGAGCCTGTGGAACTATGAAATCGGTGCGAAGACCTCCTGGCTCGACAACCGGGCGGTGTTCAACGTCGCAGCGTTCTTCATGGACTACAAGGACAAGCAGGTCTCGGCGCTGGTGGTCGATCCGACGCAGCCCACCGGCCTGCGCTCGGTGATCTCCAACGCGAGCGGCGCCGAGGTAAAGGGCCTCGAACTTGAGGCGAGCGTGTTCCTCAGCCAGCAGCTGCGGCTGACCGCGGCCTACACCTGGCTCGATGCCAAGTACACCAACTTCGTCGAATACAGCCGCAACTCCTCGAACATCGCCTTGGCGCGGCAATGCCAGATTGTCACGCTGGGCGCGGGTTCGCAGAGCACGCAGTGCCTGCTCGACCTGTCGAACAACTCGCTCGAGCGCGCGCCGCGGCACGCCGGCAACGTCACCCTGACCTGGACCGTGCCGCTCGGCAATGGCGGCGCCGTCGTCAGCGAACTCGCCGCGCAGTACCAGGGCAAACGCTACTTCGACCAGTACAACTCGCAGTTCTTCGACGCCTACACCAATGTCGACGCGCGCGTGACCTGGGAGGGTGGACCGTGGGCGGTGACGGCTTACGCGAACAACGTCCTCGACGACGACACGATCCGTAGCGGCTTCACGCAGGGCGACTTCTTCGGGCTCTTCTCCAGCCCGGGCAGCCGCTCGTATGTGCTGATCGCCACTGAGCCGGTACGTGGCGGCCTGCGGGTGTCGTACCGCTTCTGACGTCCGCACCCCGCATGCGGTAGGCTCTGGCCGGTGAATACCGGCCAGAGCCCAGCCGCCGGCGCCGCAGTTCGGCGTCCCCGCGGCCACTGATGCAGCCGCGAGTCCTCATCGGTCGAGGCATTGCGCGCGGTGTCACGAGTCCGTGGCGCCTCGCGGGCGCACGGCGCCTGCATGCGCTGCGGCGCAGGCTGTCCGGTCAGCCGCCAAAGCTGCATTACTTCCATCAGTTCGATGACCCCTACAGCCAGCTGGCCGCGGGCCAACTCCCCATGCTGGCCGAGCGCTATCGCATCCAGATCGAAGCCCATGCCGTGCCATCGCCGGAGGCGGCCGCGGCACCGGCTGCCGCCGCGCTGCAGGACTGGTCGCGACGCGATGCCGCCCGCTGGGCGGCGTTCCACGGACTCGCCCCGCCGCGAGCGGACGACATGCCGCCGGGACTTGCCGCGACACCGCTGACGCTCTCGAGCGGTGCAGCCCTGCGACGACGGCTCGGCCATTACCTCGGCGCGATGTTCCATTTCGAGGGCGAGTGGTACTGGGGTCTCGATCGGCTGCACTATCTTGAGACCCGTCTGGCCGAGGCCGGACTGGCCAAGGACGACCGTGGACCGCGCTTTCCGCCACCGCCGCTGCGCTTTCTTCCACAGCGACCGCTGGTCACGGCAGGACTCGACCCTGCCGCCTCACCCGCCGCAACGCCAACGCTCGATTTCTTTTGCTCTTTGCGCAGCCCCTACACCTGGCTCGCCATCGGTCGCGTACGGGCGCTCGCGCGGCACTATGGCGCCGCGCTGCGGCTGAAATTCGTGCTGCCGATGGTGATGCGTGGTTTGCCTGTGCCGCTCGCCAAACGGCTGTACATCCTGGCCGATGCCAAGCGCGAGGCGGATCGTCTTGGTTTGCCCTTCGGTGACGTCGCCGATCCGGTGGGCAGCCCCGTGGAGCGCGGTCTCGCCGTACTGCATCACGCCATCGGCTGCGGTCGCGGCGAGGAGTTTCTCGAGTCGTTCTTGCGTGGGGTGTTTGCCGAGGGCGTGGACGCCGGCAGCCGTCGCGGGCTCACCCAGCTCGCGGTGCGAGCGGGACTGGACGCTGCAGCGCTCGCCGACGCACTGACCGACGAGAGCTGGCGTGAGCGTGCAACCGCACACCGCGAGGAACTCATCGCGACCGGCCTATGGGGCGTTCCCTGTTTCCGCGTCGGTGGCTTGCCCGCACTCTGGGGGCAGGACAGGCTGTGGATGCTGGAGCAGGATCTGCTCGCAATGACACCCGAGGCTGCATCATGAAAAAACGCACTCTGCCGCTCATTGCCGCAGGTCTCGGACTCGTGGGCATCGCCGCACTGGCCTTCCAGCTGGCGGGCGGCCGTATCGGCCTCGCGCTGTGGTACGTCAAACATTTCCGCCGTGAGGACAACGCCGCCTTTCGCGAAGTGCAATGGCAGCAGGGCGAGGCCGCCGCAACGCCACGGCGTCCAAACATCGTGCTGGTGGTGGTGGACGATCTGGGCTTCGACGATCTCACCGCTATCGGCCGCGGTGTCGCCGATGGCCGAGTGCCGACGCCGAACATCGACAGCCTCGCGCGCAACGGTGCAAGTTTTGATATCGCCTACGCGGGCAATGCGACCTGCGCACCATCGCGCGCCGCGATCATGACCGGTCGTTACCCCACGCGCTTCGGCTTCGAGTTCACGCCCACGCCGCCGCTGTTCATGAAGTTGCTGGCCAGCGGCAACGGTCGCAGCGCACCAGGCGCGGCGCCCATCTACTTCGCGGATCGCGAGCGCGGCCAGCCGGCCTACGAAGACATGGGACTGCCCACCAGCGAGATCACCCTCGCCCGACTGCTGCGCAACGCCGGGTACCACACCGTGCATATCGGCAAATGGCATTTGGGCGACAGTCCGCGGTTCCGCTCGTACGCGCAGGGTTTCGACGAATCGCTCAGCCTGCAGCACGGCGCCTCGATGTACCTGCCCGCCGACGATCCGCGGGGGGTGACCGCCGAGGCCGCCCACAACGTCGTCGATCAGTTCATCCTCGCGAGCGAGCCCTGGGGCGTGCGCTTCAACGATGGCGAAGTCTTCAAGCCGAATCGCTATCTGACCGACTACTTCACCGACGAGGCGATCCGTGTCATCGACGCCAATCGCCAGCGGCCGTTTTTCCTCTACCTCGCCTACAACGCACCGCATACACCGCTGCAGGCGACGCGCGAGGACTACGACGCCCTGCCCTTCATCGCCGACCACACGCTGCGGGTCTATGGCGCGATGCTGCGCTCGCTGGATCGCAATGTGGGTCGCGTGCTTGCCGCACTGCGCGAGCGCGGGCTCGAAGACGACACACTGGTGATCTTCACCAGCGACAACGGCGCGCCGCACTACGCCGGCATCGGCGCGCGCAATCAACCGCTGCGCGGCTGGAAGGGAACCTATTTCGAGGGCGGCATCCGGGTGCCGCTGTTCCTGCGCTGGCCGAAGTCGCTGCCCGCGGGCGCCCGGGTGCCGGGGCCGGCGGCGCACTTCGACATCTTCGCGACCGCAGCCGCCGCGGCGGGTGTCGAACTGCCGCGCGACCGCATCATCGACGGTGTGAATCTGCTGCCTTACGCGCGCGGCGAAGCCAGCTCCTGGCCACACAGCCAGCTTTTCTGGCGCACGGACGGTTACCTCACGCTGCGGCAAGGCGACTGGAAGCTGCAGGTCACCGCACTGCCGCGCAAGGATCGCCTCTACGATCTCGCCACTGATCCCTTCGAGCGGCGCAATCTCGCCGAGGCCGAGCCGCAGCGGGTGGCCTCAATGAAATCTGCGCTGCAGGCCTTCGACCGGGAGCAGGCCGCGCCGATCTGGCGGTCGCTGGCCGCCGTGCCCATCCCGATCGACCGTACGCTGCAAGAACTTCCCCGTGCAGGCGAAGAATTCGTATATTTCTCCAACTGACCCCGAGGCTGAGGAGCCGTTTCATGCCCAACGTCGAACTCACGATCAATGGCCAACGCCAGGTCCTCGAGGACGTGCCGGCCGACATGCCGCTGCTGTGGGCGCTGCGCGACCGGCTGGGTCTCGTCGGCACGCGCTTCGGTTGTGGCATCGCGCAGTGCGGCGCCTGCACGGTGCACCTCGACGGCGAGCCGGTGCGCTCCTGTTCGATCCCGGCGAGTGCGGTCTCAGGGCGCCGTATCACCACCATCGAAGGTCTCGAGAAAGCCGACGGTCGGCTGCACGCAGTCCAGCAGGCCTGGCTGGAGCATGACGTCGCCCAATGCGGCTACTGCCAGTCCGGCCAGATCATGAGCGCCGCCGCGCTGCTCGCGCGCAATCCGCAACCGACCGACGCCGACATCGACGCGGCGATGTCGGGCAATATCTGCCGCTGCGGCACTTACGTTCGCATTCGCAAGGCGATCCACTCGGCGGCTGCGGCGTTGCGGCAGTCGCCCGCGCAGCGCGGAGCACGCTCATGAGCCGGCCGCATATCGAGCGCCTCGATCGGCGTCGCTTCCTACAACTGACCGGTCTCGCGGGTGGCGGTCTGATGCTCGGCATCGGCGAACTGCGGAGCCAGCCGAGCGCGCCGCAGGTGTTTGCACCGAACGCATTCGTGCAGATTTCGGCGATGGGCATCGTCATCTACGCGACCCAGCCGGAAATCGGCCAGGGCGTGAAGACCGCCGTGCCGATGATCCTCGCCGAGGAACTCGATGCAGACTGGGCCGAGGTCGAGGTACGTGCTGCACCCACCGACGCCAAGCGCTTCGGGCAGCAGGCAGCCGGCGGCTCCACCTCCATCCCGCGTACCTGGACACCGATGCGCAAAGCCGGCGCACTGGCGCGCGCAATGCTCATCGAGGCGGCGGCACGCGAGTGGCGGGTGCCGGCTGCGGAGTGCCGCACGCTGAACAGCGAGGTCATCCACGATGCCAGTCGGCGCCGCGCGCACTACCGCACGCTTGCAGATCGGGCAGCGGCACTGCCGCTGCCGGATCCGGAGACCATAGCGCTCAAGTCGCGCAGCGAGTTCCGGCTGCTCAATACGCGGGTCCGCACCACCGACGGCCGCGATCTCGTCACCGGTAAGCCGACCTATGCCATCGACATGCGTCTGCCGGGGATGCTGCACGCGGTGTACGTCAAGTGCCCGCGCATCGGCGGCAAGGTTCGCAGCGCCAATCTCGACGACGTGAAACGTCTGCCCGGTGTCGTTGACGCCTTCGTGCTCGAGGGTAATGGTGATGTCACCGAACTCAAGCCGGGTGTGGCCATCGTCGCCCGTGACACCTGGACGGCTTTCAGTGCGCGGCAATCGCTGCGCGTCGAGTGGGACGAGACGACCGCCGCCGCGGACGACTGGATGTCGACGCTCGAGCGCGCACGCGAACTTGCCCGCAGCGAAGGCAGCGAACTCGTCGTCGAGCGCGGCGATGTCGGTGCAGCGTTTGCAGCGGCGAGCAAAAAGCTCGCCTCGACCTACGTCTACCACTTCGTCTCGCACGCGCAGCTCGAGCCGCAGTCCTGTGTCGCAAAACCGAATGCCGACGGCAGTATCGAGCTGTGGCCGCCCAGCCAGACGCCGCAGCGCGCGCAGACCGTGGTCGCCAAGTTGCTGGGTGTTGCCGAGACGAGCGTGACCGTGCATCCGCGACGCCTCGGTGGCGGCTTCGGACGTCGCCTCAACAATGACGTCAGCTGCGAGGCGGCAGCAATTGCTGTGCGCATGAAGGCGCCGGTGAAACTGCAGTGGAACCGCGGCGACGACATGGCCAACGACCTCGTACGCGCGGGCGGCCTCTTCGCGCTGGAAGGGGCCATCGATGCCAACTCGAAGGCCAGCGGCTGGCGTGCGCATCACGTCACCTTCTCCGCCGATGGCAAGCGACCGGTGGCGGGCGGCAACCTGCGTGCCGACGAAGACTTCGCGCCGCTGATGCCGGCCTTGCGGGTCACTCGCTCGATGCTGCCCTGGTCCTCCCCCTGCGGTTTCTGGCGTGCACCGGGTGCCAGTGCCTTCGCTTTTCCGCTGCAGAGTTTCCTGCATGAACTGTCGGTCGCCGCCGGGCGCGACCACCTCGAGTTCCTGCTGCAGCTGCTGGGCGAGCCGCGCTGGCTGCCGCCTGCCAACGCCGGGGCACTGAATACCGGCCGGGCCGCTGCCGTGCTCAAACTCGCGGCGGAGAAAGCCGGCTGGGGACGCAAGTTGCCCAAGGGACGCGCGCTCGGACTCGCCTTTTACTTCAGCCACACGGCTCATGTCGCCGAGGTGGCGGAGGTGAGCGTCGATGCCCAACGGCATATCACGGTGCATGCGATCACCGTTGCCGCCGACGTGGGGCCGATCGTCAACCTGAATGGCGCCGAGGCGCAGTGCCAAGGCTCGGTGATCGACGGCTTGAGCGCCATGGCTGCACAGAAGCTGACCCACCAGCGCGGCGTCGTCGCCGAGACCAACCTCGACCGCTACTTGCTGCGACGCATCGGCGCCGAGCCGCAGCTCGACATTCACTTCCTGCAAAGCGATTTTCCGCCGAGCGGCCTCGGCGAGCCGGTGCTGCCGCCGGTCGCACCGGCGGTCTGCAATGCCGTGTACTCGGCCTGCGGTCACCGCATCCGGACGCTGCCGATCAGCGAGGAAGGCTTCTCGATCTGACGAGTTCGAACGCGACGCGCAGCTCGTCGATCGGCAGCTGACCGGGTGCCGAGGCACGGCGGCCCGCCGCGAAGCTGAGCGCCGAGCCGAACAGACCGCCGAACACGCGGCTCATCACGCCGAGCGGTCCCATCGCCATCGTGATGATCGGCAGCGAAAGTTCGCGCTGCGCACGTTCGCTGGCTGCGAGCAGCGCGAGTACATCGCCCGCGCCTTGGGGCATTACCGCAAGCTTGGCCACATCCGCGCCCGCTGCGGCCATGCGCGCCAGGGTGGCGAACATCGCCTCGGCAGTCGGTGTCGCCGCAAAGTCGTGTGCCGAGAAGATGACCTGTGTGCCCCCTTCCTGGGCGGCGGCCCGCAGCGGTGCGCGCACCGTGTCAGGCACGGCCAACTCGATATCGAGAAAATCGACCAGCCCGCTGCGGGCTATCGCCGCCTGCAGCGCGATGGCGTCCTGCTCGTTCCAGCGCAGCGGCTGTCCGCCCTCGCGTACCGAACGCAGCGTGAAGATCAGCGGCAACTCGCCCGCCAGCTCGCGCAACCTTGCGGTAACACGCAGCACGGACTCCACCGTGCCAGGCGATACAGGGATCGTTGCCGAACCCGGCGACGGAGCACCGAGGAAGTGATCGACCCGCCATTCGATGATGTCCGGGCACAGGCGCAGCGCCTCGCGCAGCTCGTCCTGCAGCGCCTGCTCATCGTTGGCGAGCAGCGGCAGGCAGATGGCCGGCACCTGGCCATCACCGATCTGCCGCCCACGAGCTTTGAGAGGCCGGAACACACTCACGACGCGAATTCCTTGATCATGCTGCCTGCCAGCCCATTCAGCGGAACAGGTTCAGAAAGGTGGTGATGACCAGCGCGTTGCTGAAATCGATGAAGAACGCGCCGACGATCGGTGCCACCAGAAACGCGCGCGGCGCGGGTCCGAAACGTTCGACCAGCGTACGCATGACGGCCATGGCGTTTGCGGTGGTACCGAGCATGAAACCGGTGAACCCGCCGCTCATCACGGCGGCGTCGTAGTCGCGTCCCATCACGCGAAACACCACCCACCAGCAAAAGAGCGCGACCACGATCACCTGCAGGATGAGATTGACGAACAGCGGCAAGGCGAGCGCGGCAAGTTCCCAAAGCTTGAGATTCATCAGTGCGATGGTCAGGAACAGTGTCAGGCAAACCGCGCCCGCCTGCGCCGTGATGCCGTGCGGGATACGCACCCAGCCGGTGAGATCGTCCAGGTTGCGCAGCAGCGACCCTACCAGCATGGCACCGACGTAACCCGGCAGCGTGAGACCCTGCTGCACGAAGAGCGCGCTCAAACCGCCGCCGAGTGCCATCGCGACAAGCAGCACCGTGAGTCCCTTCAGCGTGTCGCGCACGCCCTCCTCCTCGTCATCCGGCGTGGCGTGATCCGCCGTGTCGACGGCCGCCGCAGATGCAGCGGGCGCCGCTGACGCCTGCAGCGGGCGAGTTCCTGGCAAGCGGCTGCGCTGCACCCCATGGCGCTCGAGGAGCCGGGTCGCAATCGGTCCGCCGGCGAGTCCGCCAAGCACGATGCCGGCCATCGCCGCGGCAATCGCCACACTTTCGGCCGCCGGCACACCCGCCGCGGAAAACTGCGGTGCGAACGCCAGCGCCGTCGCCGGTCCGCCGGCTAGCGCCGTCGAACTCATCAACACGCCAAGCAAGGGATGTTCGCCGAAGGCGACGGCGACACCGATGCCGATCAGGCTTTGCACGACGGCAAGGGCACTGGCGAGCGTGAGAAAGATCAGCGCCTGACCGCTGCCGGCACGCAGCAGCGAGAAACTCGCGCTCAGCCCGATCGAGGTGAAGAAAGCGGTGTTGAGCGCCGTCTGCAGGCTGGTATCGAAACTGACCACGGCGACGTCACTGACACGCAAGAGGCTGACGAGCACCGCGACCAGCAGACCGCCCACCACGGCAGCGGGTACGTTGTACCGGCCGAGCGGTGGCAGGGCACGCACGACAAACGTGCCCGCGGCAAGCGCTACCCCGCCGAGGGCGAGCGTCTGGATGAGATCGAACTGCATCGCGCGAAACTATCCCAATCCCGCGCCTGAGTCATGTTCCTTGCGTCGCGTCCGTCCGCCAAGGCAGGCCATCACCCCAGAAGCCGGTTTGCGGCGGTTGCAGTCGTCCGTTCAACAGCGTCACGCCGCCCGGTCTATCGTCGGCAAGCAGCAGCGGGCCGTCGAGATCAAGCCAGCGGGCATGGCTCGCGAGCAGCAGCGCCGGTGCGATGCCGAGTGAGGTACACACCATGCAACCGAGCATCACCTGCAGGTTTGCCGCTCGCGCGGCGCGCACCAACTCGAGGGCAGCGGTCAGGCCGCCGGTCTTGTCGAGCTTGACGTTGACCGCCTGGTAGCGATCACGCAGTCGCGGTAGATCCGCGACGGTATGGCAGGACTCGTCCGCGCAGATCGGTACGAGCGGCTTGAACCCCGCGAGGATTGCATCCTCAGCCGCCGGCAGGGGCTGCTCAAGCAGCACCGCGCCGCAGTGTCGAAGCGGCTCCTGCATGGCGCGCAGCAGCGGGAAACTCCAGCCCTCGTTGGCGTCGACGATCAACTGCGCGGCCGGCGCCGCCGCATGGACCGCGGCGAGCTGCGCCGCGGGGTCATGGGCGTCGACCTTGACCTTGATCAGCGGCAAGGCAGCAAGTTGCCGGGCCGATGCCGCCATCCGCGCTGGAGAATCGAGGCTGATGGTGCAGGCCGTTTCGATGGATGAGGTCGGCTGGAGCCCGAGCAATGCGGCGACGCTTAGGCCCCGACGCTGCGACGCCAGATCCCAGAGCGCCGCATCGAGGGCGTTGCGCGCGGCACCCGCGGGCAGGATGCCCTGCAGCTGTCCGCGCAGACCGTCAAAGTCCGACGAATCAAGATCGAGACGCGCCCAAGCCGACGCCACCGCGTCCATTACCGACTGCGACGTCTCGCCGTAGCGCGCGTAAGGCACACACTCGCCACGCCCACGCCACTCGCGACCGTCGCCGCTCGCGCTGACATCGACGACCACCACCTCAGCCGAGCTCTTCGAGCCGCGCGAAATGCGGAAGGCCTGGGCAAGTGGCCAGATCTCGCGCTCGAGTTTCAGTGACAGTGGCGTATTGACCAAATCAAAACTGCAGGTCGAGACCCTTTGGCGACTGACCCGCGCGGTATGTCTGCTGCCGGGGGCGATAGGAGACCACAACCGCCTCGTCAATGACAGTCGGCAGCCGCAGCGTGACGCCGGCGAGATCGTCGCTGGCTACGGCATCGGCACCGATCTCGTCGGCGGGTCGGTGGTCATGCTCACCCTCACCCACCACGGCGGCCAACGCGAGTTCCTGCACACGCGCCCGAATGAGCTCGTCGGGCGACCAGCGCCAGCCGCCGAGCTGCAGGGGCTTGCCGTCAGCAGCGAGCAGCACGAAGCCAGCGACGAATCTTTGACGGGCGGAAGCCAGCGCCTCTGCAAATGGCCGATCGGGCATCGCCGAGAGCGACAGGCAGAATTCCGCCGGATTCGCCGCCGGCGCAAGGATCCGGCGCAGCAACTCGAGCTCGTCGAGACGCAGCGTGATCGAAAGATGCCGTGGCTCACGCTGCACGATCGTGACCCGCGGCGACTCGAGTTCGTGTGCAGCAGCGAATGGGCCCACAAGGCTGAGGGCGCCGCCGAGGATACCGATGAGCAACACGCCGCAGAACCGCACGGATCTCGCAGCGATCAGACTCACCGGCTGACCTCGCGCATCAGCGACAGTAGGTGATCGAAGGCTGCGTCGTGTTGCCGCTGCCGTCGGTAAAACTGAAACTCCAGCACGCCGACTTGCTGGAGTTGTTGCCGGTGGCGAGCGCATTGGTCAGGGCGGTACCGCTCAGCTGCCGATAGCGGATCCGATAGGTTCCCGGCGGATTCGCATAACTGTCGTTGCCGGTTTCGTTGGTGGTGAACGTCAGCGCGGAGGTGAATTGCAGCACCTGCGAACCGTCGGCCGGATCGCTGCTCAGCGTCATCCCGGAAACCTTGAAAGGCTGCACGGGCGGTTGTCGCAACGGCGAGAACTTGCTGCTCTGGTTGGCGAGGTCCGGACTCGGGGTACCACGGAAACAGGCGAGCACATATGGCGAGGCATCCGTGACGTGGTAGCTGTAGCCCTGCGGTCCATTCACCACCGAACTGGTGTTGCCGCCGCAGACCGCGTCGCGGCTTGCGACTTTGCCATCGGCGTCGTTGTAGCCATAGATCGCAAACCCGTCGAGCGCCCAGCCGAGCGGATGCGTATCCCAATAGTTCGCCGCGCGTCCCTGCATCAGGCAAACCGGTGCGGCATGGTAGTGGTAGTCGTCGGCGCGACCGGCATGACCATTGCAAACGTCGAGCTCACCCAGCACCTTGGTGTCGCCGTTCTGACAGCCACCCTGCTTGCAGGGGTTGAAAATAAGTACGCCGTTGACCGCCACGCCGATGGGACCATCGACCGCCGACACGGTGCCCGACGCGACCACCGGATTCAGCGGAATCTTCCAGCCGTTCGTGCCCAGAAAGTTCTGGGCGACCGGCACCTGCAGATTGGTGGCGGTGATGCCGTTCATCATCGTATGTGTCGGCAGGCTGTTCGAACTGACATAGGCATAGGTCGCATCGCAGGCCACGCTGGCGCTGCCGGTCGTCGATCCGCCGAGCGAGCTGCGGATCAACCCGCAGGCGGTGGACGAGCCGCTCGCGTTGGTGGGGCGCGTGTAGGTCAGGTTGAGGGTGGCCGTGCCGAGGGTGATGCCAGACAGTGCGGCCGTCAGCGTGGCTCCGGTCACCGGCGACTGTCCGCCGAGCGCCGGTGCCGACGACAGCGCATAGAGCGTGAACGTGTAGGTCTTCGCACCCGGACCCTGCGAACACGGCGGCTGGTAGCCGGCGAACGGTCCGTCGGACCCGACACCGGCGCTGGCGAGGCCGAAACTGTCCTTGGCCAGCGAACGAAGACTGGAGGGCAGTCCGTGGAGCACCCAGTTCCATTTGGTCGTGCCGTCACCCGGCAAGGTGGTCATCAGCAGCGCAAAGGCCTGCGTGCCAGCCGGCGGATTCGACCAGGCGAGCGGCGGTGACGAACCCGTGCCGTCGCAGGTGAAGTCGGCGGGCAAAGCGCCGCCCTCGACGGCCACGCTGCTCGTCAAGCCGAAGCTCGTGCCCGTGCCGGTACCGGTGCTGGGCGTGACATTCACCGCCGCAGAGGACGCGCCGGTACCGGCCGAATTGCTCGCGGCAACACTGCAGGCATAGGTGGTGCCGTTGGTCAGCGCGGTCACCGTCAGCGGACTCGAGCTACCGGTTGCGGTGCGCGTGACACCCGCTGCGGTGCATGACGCCGTGTATCCCGAAATGCTGGCCCCACCGTTCGATGCGGGTGCCGTAAAGGCGAGCGTTGCCGCGCCATTTCCCGCCGTGACCGTGAGTCCACCCGGGGCGCCGGGCACCGTCACGCTTGGCGCAGGCGGAGCCACCGGCGCCGCGGGAGTGCTCTCTCCGCCTCCGCCACCGCCACCACAACCTGCCAATGCCGATGCGATCCATGAAGCCAACAGGAGTCGTCTCATGCGTACAAAGCGTAACGAAGCGTCGAACGCTGCGGGCGAACTTGTCACAGTCTTCACAATCGCTTGTCTTTTCTTGATCACCACCACGTCGGTTGCTCACTAGACTTCAGCCATGCCATCGACGTCCATCGCCCGCGTGCCGATCCGCCGCTCGTACGCGGTTTGCGTCATTACGACTTTGTTGCTGTCGGCCTGCGGCGGTGGCGGAGGTTCGACATCGACGAACGCCGGCTCCACCCCGGTCGCGACCAACCCGACCACGCCGACCACACCCACAACTCCAACGACCCCCACGCCACCGAC
>CAZIRD010000004.1:32142-35712 GCA_964541625.1 uncultured Acidibacter sp. | reverse complement strand
TTCCGCGGCGACGTCCTGCTTGGCTCTCCCACCAACAACTCGATCAGGCTGAACGTATTCGCAGCCAACCAGTCAGGCAGCGTCACGGTGGCGTACGGCACGATCGCGGGTCAGCTCGATCGGCAGAGCTCGACCGCGACGCTGCAGGCCGGTAAACCTCTGGAGATTTCCCTTGGCGGCCTGGTCGCCAACACGCGCTACTACTACCGGCTGCAGTTCGTGGCAGCGGACGGCAGCGGCTCAGGTTCCACCGAGGAATCGTCCTTCCACACCGCGCGAGCCGCCGGCAGCACATTCACCTTCGCCATACAGGGCGACTCGCATCCGGAGCGCGAGAAGACCGAGTTCAACGCCGATCTGTACCGACGCACCCTGGCGACGGCGGCGGCCGACCAGCCGGACTTCTACATCATGATGGGCGACGACTTCAGCGTGGATCAGTACGATCCCTCCAATATCACGCAGTCGCTGGTCGAGGCACGGTACACCTTGCAGCGTCCCTACCTGGGCGTGATCGGCAAGCGGGCGCCGCTGTTTCTGGTCAACGGCAACCACGAGCAGGCTGCGCGCTATCTGCTGGATGGCACGCCGAACAACGTCGCGGTGTGGGCGCAGACTTCGCGCAACGCCCTGTACTCCCAACCCGCGCCCGATTCCTTTTATGGCGGCAACACGGAGCCGGTCCAGCACATCGGATTGCTGCGCAACTACTACTCGTTCACCTGGGGCGACGCACTGTTCGTGGTGATCGATCCGTACTGGTCATCGCCGATAGCGGTCGACAACATCTTTGGCGGCGGCGCACGACGTACCAGCCTGTGGGAAGTCACCCACGGCGACAGCCAGTACCAGTGGCTGAAATCGACGCTCGAAAAAAGCACGGCGCGGCACAAGTTCGTTTTTGCGCATCACGTCATGGGCACGGGCCGAGGCGGCATCGAACTCGCCGGCCTTTATGAGTGGGGTGGACGCAACCCGAATGGCACCAGCGAGTTTGTTGCGCGGCGGCCTCTGTGGGCATCGCCGATCCACCAGCTGCTGGTTGCCAACAAGGTCAAAATATTTTTCCAGGGACACGATCACATCTGGGTGCGGCAACAGCTCGATGGCGTCACCTACCAGACCCTGCCCGAGCCGGCCGACGCGCAGTACGCCTTCCGTAACGATGACGCATACGAAACGGGCGACAAGTTCCCGAACTCCGGCTACACGCGGGTCACCGTGTCGCCCGGCGGCGTGAAAGTGGAGTATGTCCGTACCTACTTGCCCGCAGACGAGGGACCGGGGAAGACCTCGGGAGCCGTCGCCTTCACTTACCAACTTCCCTGAGAATCGATGAACAAAGATTCGCTGCTGATCCACACGATGCTGCTCACCGCCTGCCTGCTCACCGGCTGCGGTGGTGGTGGCAGCAGTGGCGCGCCGGGCGCTGCCACCACCTCGCCGGCAACGGGCAGCTCGGCCACCGTGCCCGGCACCCCGACTGGCGTAAGCGCGACCGCCGGGGACGGCAGTGCCAACATCGTCTTTGCAGCGCCGTCGAGCGACGGTGGCGCCACGATCACGGGGTACACGGCGACCTGCACCGCGGGCACGACCAACCGTAGCGCGACAGGGAGCGCAAGCCCGCTCAGTATCACTGGCTTGACCAACGGCACCGCCTGGTCCTGCTCCGTCGTCGCTACCAATCGGGTCGGCTCGGGCAATGCCTCGAGCGCAGTCACCGTGACGCCTCTGGCCGCCACCGCGGCCGCCGACTTCCCGGGCAACATCGTGCTCGGCATACCCACCAACGATTCGATCCGGCTCAAACTTTATTCGCCCGATCAATCCGGTTCATTGATCATCAGTTACCGGGCAGAGGGTGACAGTGCCGACCGACAGACCGCGAGCGTGACGCTGTCCCGTGCGAGTGTCCTCGACGTCGACCTCGTTGGCCTGCGAGCGGCGACGTCGTATCGCTACCGGGTGCTCCTCAAGCCAACCGGCGGCAACGACCTGCAGAGCCGCGAGTATCGCTTCCAGACGGCGCGGCCCGCGGGCAGTACGTTTACATTCACCATCCAGGCCGACTCGCACCTCGACGAGAACTCGGATCTCGACGTGTACAAGCGCACGCTGGCCAACGCGCTGGCCGACCAGGCGGATTTCCACGTCGATCTCGGTGATACGTTCATGACCGAGAAGTACGCTCAGCCACTGACCGCTGTGCTATCGCAGCCCACCAGCAAGGCCACACTGGATACGCGCTACATCTACGAACGCGCCAACTTCGGCTTGCTGACGCACTCATCGCCGCTCTTCCTGGTCAATGGCAACCACGATGCCGAACTCGGTTGGCTGCTCGACGGCAGCGCACAGAACCTCGCGATCTGGGCTGCCAAGGCGCGACTGGAGTTCTTCCCGATCCCGCAACCGGGACGCTTCTATACCGGCGACTCGTATGTCGATCCGGTCGCCGGCAATCGCGTGGCCTGGTACGCATGGTCATGGGGCGACGCGCAGATCATCGTGCTTGATCCGTTCTGGAACACCACCAAAAAGGCCGGCGCCGACGCCTGGAACTTCACGCTTGGCGAGAAGCAATATCAGTGGCTCACGGAAACCTTGGCGAGCAGCACCGCCAAGTTCAAACTCGTGTTCGTCCACAATCTGGTCGGTGGTCTCGACGGTGCCATGCGCGGCGGTATCGAAGCCGCCCCCTACTATGAGTGGGGCGGCAGGAACGCCGACGGCAGCAATGGCTTCGCGCAGCGGCGCCCGGGCTGGGCGCTGCCGATCCACGACCTTCTGGTCAAGTACAAGGTCGCCGCGGTGTTCCACGGACACGACCACCTGTACGCAAGACAGGAACTCGACGGTGTCGTCTACCAGACCGTGCCGCAACCGAGCGCACGGAACTCCAACAGCGGCCCGACGCTCGCCAAGGATTACCACTACGACAGCGGTACCATCCTCAGCAGTTCCGGCCACCTGCGAATCACCGTCACGCCAACCACCCTGACCTCGCGTTACGTTCGGGCCTGGCTGCCGAAGGACGAAACGGCCACACGGAAGAACGGCCAGATCGAGCACGAGTGGTCGATCACCCGCTGAGTGAAAGACCACTCAACGCAAACCCCGGCGCAGCGTGATACCGAGCAGCCGCGGATCGCCGGGTTGGCCGAGTATCAGGCCGGAGTTGCCCGTCTGGATTGTCAGCGCCGTGATATAGCGGGCGGCAAACAGGTTGCGGGCAAAGAATTCGACCTGCCAGTCTGAAGGTAGGCGATAGGCGATGCGTGCGTTGCTCACGCGATCGCCCTCGATCCAGGTGTAGCGCGAGGCGGCAGTGTCGCTCGGGTACCCGGATCGCGTCAGGGTATCCATCGAGAAGACGAGTTCGCCGTGCGGCAGCCGCTGGCGGTAATCGAGTCCGAATGTCGCGGCAGTCCGCGACAACCCTGCAAGACGCACACCGCCGAGATCGCAGGCGCTGATCGCCGCAGTCTGTCGCTCCAGTGGGCAGGGACCCATGGGGTAGTGCGTATTGCGCCCGTCGGCATCGGCCAGCGATGCGCGCAACGTCAG
>CAZIRD010000004.1:30928-32042 GCA_964541625.1 uncultured Acidibacter sp. | reverse complement strand
GTGCGGTAGGCCGCGAGGTTCACGGTCGCCCGCCCCGCCGCGCCCTGCCACTTGAGACCTGCCTCCAGCGTATCGTTACGCTCATCGTCGATGACTGCGGTGGCGAGCGCTGGCTGATTGAGCGCATCGAGCGGCAAGCCAGACATGTTGAGACCGCCCGACTTGTAGCCGCGCGCAACGCCCGCATAGGCGAATACCCGGGCGTTTGCGCGGTAGCCGAGGCTGGCCCTGCCCGACACACTGCCGCCCGCGACGGCGGCCGCATAAGACTGCGGCCGCAGAATCGACAGTCTTGCGCGCTCAAGCTCAAGCACCGTCTGCGCTGGCCAGCGCTCGAGGGGCGGCCCGCCAAAGACCTGCGTGGCATAGGTGCCGCGCTTGTCTTCGCGGGTATACCGCAGCCCGAGCGTCGCGGTCAGCCGGCCGCTGATCGGCACATTCGCCTCGCCATAGCCCGCAAGGCTCTGCATACGGAAGCGCGACTCGCCGGTTTGTCCGTAGCCCTCGAGCAGGTCGGCGGGAATCGTCGCAGCGAAGCTCGCGGGATTGAGCAACCAGCGCGCTGCCGCAGCGCCATAGATGCTGGTCGGTCTGCCGACGATCCGCTGCGCGAACGCGTACAGCCCGCCGACGTACTGCAATCCCCCGTCATCCGTGGTGGTGTAGCGCAGTTCCAGACTGTCCTGCCGCTGAACAGACGGAATTCGTTGTACCGTCTGGATCGGCAAGCCGATGTAGTCGCGATCGTTCTCCACATCCCAATCCCACTGTCGGTGGGCGGCGATCACCGTTACCGCTGCCGACGGCCGAGTCCACTCGAGATGCGCCGCGAGGCCGCGATCCCGGGTATCGATCCGCAAGGGACCGTCGATATCGGCAATCCGCTCGAAGGCATCGGTACTCGGCGGTACATAGCCGGCCGCCTTCGCGAGTGCGGCAAATTGTCTTGCAGGGCTGCGCAGGCTTTCACCGACCCGCAGGAATGTCTGCGTACAACAAGCGGATCGCTGCGTCGAGGCATCGGCGACGACCCGCAGATCGACACCCTCGCTCACTTGATGACGCCACTGCAGGCGGACCGCGCGGTTGTCGAGCGCATTGAGCCGCCGGCCGT
>CAZIRD010000004.1:0-30828 GCA_964541625.1 uncultured Acidibacter sp. | reverse complement strand
AACAGCGTGCCTTGCGGCCCGCGCAGGACCTCGATGCGCTCGATATCGACAAAGTCGAACGAGGCGCTGGCGGGTCGCGCGTGATAGACGTCGTCGACGTAGTAACCGACACCGGGCTCTATGCCGTCATTGGCGGCACTGATGGCAAGCGTGTTGGATCCGAGGCCGCGCAGCGTGTAGGCGGTGTTCCGCGGATTGGCCGAGTTGTAGTAGAGCGACGGCACGAGTTCCGCAGCTTGACGCGTGTTGACCGTATTACGGGATCCGAGCAGCGCCGCATCGATGACCGAGATCGCGAGCGGTACCTGCTGCAGGCTCTCCGACCGGCGCCGCGCGGTGACCGTGACCTCCTCCACGCTCGCTGTCGCGACGCTCAACGACATCATCGTCGCCGACACCATCGTGGCTATCGATATATTCATCAAGACATAGCGGGTGGCACGCCCTTCCAAGGAATATTTCCGGGATCGAATCAGCTGCGTTGGCGCAGCGGCCGACGCACCCGGCCAGGGGTGGCCGCGGCGGCCCGAGCGCCAGAGGGCCGTGCCTGCGTGGCAATGTCGCGGAAGGCCTCGCGGGCGAGCATTCCGGTCGCCAACTCAAGGCCGCGATACTTCTCGATGAGGGTCTCGCCGAAGGTCGTGAGTTGCGCGCCGCCGCCCTCCTTGCCGCCGGTGACGAAATGCACCACGGGCTCGCGAAAGGCCTCGTTGACGGAATGCACCAGCAGCCACGCACGCCGATAACTCATGCCGAGTTCGCGGGCTGCCGCGGACAAAGAACCGGAGCGCGCAATGCCCTCGAGCAGGGCCACCTTGCCGGGACCGACCGAGACTCCGGCCGAAAGATCGACCCGGAGCCGCGCAGAGACCGTCCCCTTGCTCATGGCGTTATATTCGCCGAACACTATCGGGACGGCAACCGGCGGGGCTACAGCCCGCCTAACGGTGACCGGCGGGGCGGCTACTCCTGCCGCGTGTAGCGCTGGGCCGCAGTCATCAGCGCCCGGCCCACGGACTCGCGCAAGGCGGCCGGGCCCAACACTTCGACGTTTGGTCCATGGCGCAGGATGTCCATGACCAGTTCGGTGTCGTGCTTGTACGGGATGCGCAGGATGACCCCACCGTCGGCCTGCGCCTCGCTGCGCACGCCAGGATGCCACTCCTCCTCGGCGACCCAGCGGGCGGCGAGTTCGTTGAAGCGCAGCACCGCAACCTTGTCGGCCTTGCCGGTGAAGATCCCGTAGCTGGAGTCGAGTTCCGCCGCGACGTGTTCCGCAGGAGGATCGTATACGGCCTCGGCCAGGCAACGCGGTCGAGTGATGCGGTCAACGGAAAACACCCGCAATTCCTCGCGCTCGTGGCACCAGGCAGCGAGGTACCAGTTGCTGCGATAGAACGTCAGCCGCAGCGGCGAGCAGCTGCGGGTTTTTTCTTCGTCGCGACTGCGACTGCGATAGGCGAACTCGAGCCGTCGCCGCGAACGCAGCGCTGCGAGCACCGTGGCAAAGGCGTCGGCGCTCGTGCTACGCAACTGCGACATGCGCAGGCGTACCCGTTCACGCAAATCTCCCTTGCCGAAGGCCTGCCGCCGGACCTTGCCGAGGCGGGCGCGAGCCGCCTCGGTCTCGTCGCGCATGAAGCCCGGCGGAATCTGTTCGAGCACGGCCTCGGCCTCGAGCAGCGCCGAGATCTCCCGCCCGGAGAGGCCGAGCAGCACCGCCGCGTTGGGATCGTCGGGGCTGCGCTCGAGCCGGTAGCCGTTGACCTCGCGGTCGTAGCGGATGTCGAGCCCGCGCTGGTCGCGCAGGAAACCGATCAGCCGCTTGACCGTAGCCTGCGAGGCGGCCATCTCGGCGCACAGCGAGGCGAGCGAGCGCGGCTCGCGCGTGCGACAGAGAATCGCGAAAAGTTCCTGCAGTTTCTCGAAGCGGGCCATGCGCTCTCCGTCAGCAGACCGCGGCGTTGGTGCAACGCCCCGTCATCTGCCCATCCTTTATGGCGACTGGCTCAATTATTGATCCGGACGTGGATCTTTGGGCAATACCCGGGTGGGTAAATGGCTACGCTCAAAGCCCCGCCGATCGAGCGAAACCATAGGCCGCCGCGGCCAGCGGCCGCATGTTGTCCACCAGTCGTATGGCATGCGCGCTTGAGGCAGTGCCGTCGCGCAGCCGCCCGATAATGCCCTGCAGGATGCAGGCGAGCCGGAAGGTGTTGTAGGCGAAGTACCACTCCAGTCGCGGGATACCGCGACAGCCGGCCGCCTCGCAATACTGCGTGATCAACTCCTCGACACCCGGTATGCCAAGCGAGGCGAGATCGGCGCCTCCCAGCTGCGAGCGCAGGCCGCTGGGCAACACCCAGTTGAGCAGCCAGTGGGTGAGATCGGCAAAAGGATCGCCGAGGGTCGAGAGCTCCCAGTCGAGCACGGCCACCACGCGCGGCTCGCGGCGATGCAGCACGAGGTTGTCGAGACGATAGTCGCCATGCACGAGACAGATCCGCCCGACTTCGGGCAGCGAGGTCGGCAACCACTCGATCAGTTTGTCCATTTCGCGGATCGACTCGGTCTCGCTGCGGCGATACTGCCGGCTCCATCGGTCCAGCTGCCGGGCAAAATAATTTCCGGGTCGACCGAAGTCGCCAAGGCCGATCAGGTTGGCATCGATGGCATGCAGGCGCGCCAAGGTCGTCACGGCGGATCCATACGCCGCCCGTCGCTCGACGGCCGTGAATCCGGGCATGAGGTCGTCCCAGATGACCCGGCCTTCGACCATCTCCATCACATAGAAAGCGGTACCGAGCACGGCCGGATCGAGGCACAACGCGTGCGGCTGCGGTACGGGGAAACCGGTAGGGTACAGCGCCGCGAGGATGCGATACTCGCGATCGACGGCATGCGCCGAAGGCAGCAACACACCAGGCGGCTTCCGGCGCAGCACGTAGCGCTTGCCGGGCGTCACCAACTGGTAGGTGGGATTCGACTGTCCACCCTTGAACTGGCTGACCTCGAGCGGGCCCGCATAACCCTCGACGTTCGCCTCGAGCCATGCGGCGAGCGCAGACTCGTCGATGCGCAGGCGCGCATCGACCGGCTTCACGCCGGAGAAATCCTCGCTGGCGAGTACGTCGGTCACGACCGCTCATCACCCTCAGGCGCAAGCCACGGCAGCGCCCTGCTCGCCCCCGCTGCGGCGCGGAACTGAGTCGCGATAGTTGCGATCAATTCAGCGACGGGAAGCACGCCCTCCACCGCACTGACGGAATGACCTGCACTCCAAAGATCACGCCAGCGTCGCGTCGGCTCGCCGGACGGGGAACCGAAAACGCTAGCCGCGACGGCCGCCGAGGCCGCGGCTGGCACATCGCCAATCGATATCCCTGCGGCCTGCAGCGAAGGGCCGAGCATGCTGGTCGGCAAGCCAGTGAACGCATCGGTGAGCACGATGTCATCGATGGTGCTGTCAACGACCATTTGTTTGTAGGCGGGCACCGCCGCGCTCTCCGAGCTGGCAATGAAACGCGTCCCCATGTAACCGAGGTCGCAACCGAGCGCGATCGCCGCCCACAAGGCCGCCCCATCACCGATACCCCCGGCCAACACCAGCGGCCCGGCGTAGAACTGCCGCACTGCGCGAGCGAAGGCGAGCCCATTCAGGCTGCCGGTCTGACCGCCGGCGCCCGCCGACAGCAGTACGAGTCCGTCGACGCCGGCATCGATCGCCTTGCGGGCGTGCGCGAGCGTAGCCACATCGGCGAACACCAGCGCGCCCGCTTCGTGCAGCGGACCGACTACCGGCTTGGGTGAACCCACGCTGGTGATGACCATCTCGACCCGGCTTGCGAGCAGTCGATCAAGATGCGCACCGAGGTCGGCCCGACGGATCACGAGATTTGCACACCACGGTGCGTGATCCGGCGTCAGCTCGGCAGCGAATCGTGCCAGCCAGTCGTCGAGTTCATCGACGGTGCGACAGTTGGCCGTGGGGAACGCGCCGATGGCTCCAGCGCGGCAAGCGGCGATCACCAATTGCGGGCTCGATACCGTCAGCATCGGCGCCACGATCAGCGGCAGCCGCAAGCGCCGCGCAAGCCGATCCGGCAAGGACATCAGTTGACCTGTCGCGCCTGACCCGCCCAGTAGGCTGCGCGCAAGGCGCGCTTGTCGACCTTGCCGAGGGCGCTCAGCGGTAGACGCTCCGTCACCTCAAAGGACTTCGGCACATGCGCCGGACCCTTGCGCACGCGTACCCAGTCGGCGAGCGCCTCGACGCTGACCGTCGCGCCGGCACGCAGGACCACGAACGCCTTGACCGCCTCGCCCCACCTCTCATCGGGTACGCCGATCGCGGCAGCCAGCGCGACCGCGGGATGTGCGGTGAGTGCGTCCTCGATGTCCCGCGGATAGAGATTGAAGCCGCCGGAGATGATCATGTCCTTCTTGCGATCAACGATGTAGAGCCTGCCTTGCGGATCCTGCCACGCCACATCGCCGGTGTGGATCCAGCCATCGCGCACGGTCGCCGCCGTTTCCGCGGGCTGATGCCAGTAACCCTGCATGGCGAATGGCGAGCGGATGCAGATCTCGCCGCGTTCGCCCCGCAGGACTTCGCGGTCCTGCTCATCGACCAGACGAACCTCGCAATCGACGATCGGGTAGCCCGCCGAGGCGAGCAGATCCGGTTGCGAAAGATCGTGATCCTCGCGCCCCAGCGTGGAGATGACGTAGCACTCCGTCTGGCCATACAACTGGCAAAACACCGGGCCCATGCGCTCGAGTGCCTCTTGCAGGCGAGCCGGCGACATCGGCGAGGCGCCGTAGACGAGCAACTCCAGAGACGCCACGTCTGCGCGGCTCCAGCCAGGTTCGTTGAGCATGGCGTAAATCATCGACGGCACGAGTAGCGTGAAGTTGGCCGCGCCATCGCGGATCCGCCGGATCAGCTGCTCGGGCACAAACCCCGGCAGCAGCTCGACGGTGCCGCCGCGCGCAAGTACGGGCCCTACGAACAAACCGGCCGCATGGCTGATAGGTGCTGCCGCGAGATAGCGCGGCTGCCGCGGCAACGGAAAATTGGCTAGAACAGACACCACGCCCGCCGAGAGTTCGCGATTGCTGCGTAGCACGCCTTTGGCTCGACCGGTCGTCCCTCCGGTGTAGTTGAGTGCCGCGACATCATCGGCCCGCGACAGATCACGCGCCGTATGCGCGCTCGCCATGGCCGCCGCAAGCAGATCCTTCCCGAAAGTAGCAGCCCCGAGCGTGAAGCTACCCCGCAGGTCCGCACGCGCCGCCAACTCCTCGGCGCGCGCGCCAAATCGCCCGGCATCGACCACGAGAAAAGTCGATGCGGAATCCTTCAGTTGCGCGAGGTGGTCATCGACCGAAGCCAGCGGATGCAGCGGCGTGATCGCCGCCCCGAGTCCGCCGGCCGCAACCCCCGCACACCAGGCCTCGAAACGGTTGGCGGCCAGCCCGGCGACCATGTCGCCGCGGGCTACGCCCGACTTTGCCAACACGCCCTGCATACGGCCGATCAGATCGAGGGTCGCGGCGTAACTCACCTCCACCGAGCCGCAGCGAAAAGCCGTTCGCTGCGGATGGCGGGCGAGTGCGCGCAGCATCAGCTGCGTGTACGTCGGTGCGTCATGCAGCCCCGCGTCGTTCACGTCGGGGCAAAGCATGCGCCGAAGAAATGCCGGATCGAGTCGCGGACGAGTTCCTCCTCGCGCAACTGCTCGGCCGTCCTCGGACCGCGACCGGCCCTGGCGCCGAAGTCGCCGTCCCGCCCCCAGTAGAAGCCATGCAGGCTGCGTTCGACGGTGAGGAGTTCCACGGGTTTGCCGGCAGCGGTGAACGCCTCGATCAGGCCGGCCAGCATGAGGTGTGGAACCTGCTCATCAGCCTTACTGGTCAACAGCAGCACTCTCGCCTCGATCGACGCGGCATTGCTTTGCGCCGAATGCCTGGCAAACAGCGTGCCGCGATCCACACCCTCCCTGGCCATGGCGCGGGTCACCGCGTTCTGTAATCGGTCTCGGGTCATACCCATCCACCGCTGCGCCCCCTCGGGTGTCGCAGACCAGGGTGGCGCGTTGCGGTCAGCATCAAAGAACAGCTGCATGTTGGCGAGGAAAGGCGAACCCGCTGCCACGCACTTCATCAGCTTTGGCTCGAGCACCGCGGCACGCAGAGTCAGTCGACCGCCATTGCTGCCGCCCAGCACCCCGATCCGACGCGGGTCTGCCTGAGGCAACCCGGCCGCGTAGCGAATGCTGTCGACGAGATCGGTTTCCTCGGCGCCGAACCAGTCGTTGCGATAGCCGGGCGCGAAGATGATCCATTTGCGCTCGTTGAGCATCCTGATCGTCGGACTGTCGCTCTGCGGCGATGCCATCTGCTTCAGCAACTCGACCGGCCGATCGCCCATGCCGCCATGTACCGTGACCAGTACCGGGAACGGACCCTCTCCCGCAGGAACCGATACGACAGCGCGGAGCGTTCGACCATCACGCGCAGTGACACTGACCTCGCGGACATCCCGTCCGTCGCCCAACGCTAAGCCCGACAGGAGCGCCGCGAGAGCAGCCGCCGGCCAGGCAAACGCCCAAGTCCTTGCGCTCAAAACTTGTACCCTATCGCCACCTGCCAGGTACGCGGCTGGTTCTGCTGCGCGTTGAACGAGAGATTGCCCGGTGAGACGTTGAAGTAACTCTCATCAAGCACGTTCTTCCCACTCAGCACCACTCGCCAGCTTTCGCTTTCGATGCCGAGCGACGCGTCGACCAGACTGACGTCATCCATCGTGTTGAGGTTGTTGGGATCCTCGTATCCGCCCATCTCGCCGCGCCAGCTGAGCATCGACACCAGATCGAAGCCGCCAGCGATGGGCTGACGCCAGATCAAGCTGGCTGCCGTGGTCCATTCGCGCAGCCGTTGCAGCCGCTTGCCATCGATGGAGACCTTGGTGAGTGTCGTGACCGGGTTGGTCTGCTGATTGGAGAATACCGTGCCGCCGTCGTATTCACCTTTGGCCCACGAGAAGCTGAGTCGCATGCCGAGTGAACCGGTCGCCAGCTTGATACGCGTGCCAAACTCGCCGTCGATGCCGTACTGGAACGAGTCACCGGCACTGCCGAGCACGCCAATATTTCGAACGGTGTTGGTTGCTGCCGTACCCGCAAATACCGAGTAGTTGACCAGCGTGTCTTTCTTGCGGTTGTAGAAACCGTTCAGTCCGTAGTTGAACATCCCACCCACCCGGCCACGCAGACCGGCTTCATAGGCCGTGACGAACTCAGCGCCATAAACCAGCGGAATGGCCGTCGCGCTGACGCCGTCATTAGGTTCGCCCAGATCGTTGTTGAAGCCACCGGCGCGGAAGCCCGTGCCGATACGGCCAAAGAGGTATTGGCGATCGGCGTATTGCCAGGTCAGCGACGCACTCGGCGTCCACTTCTCGAAGGTCTCGGCGCCGAGAACAGCGCGCTGCAGCTGCTCGTTGGCCGGAGTCGCCGGATTGTCGAGCCGGAAAACGTTGGCGAGACGGAAATTCTTCTCGTCCCGGGTGTAGCGAGCATCGAGACTCGCCTGCAGACGCTCATCGATTCGCCAGTTCAGTGCGGCATAGCCAGCATAGGACTTGTCATCGATCCCGGAGTCCTCAACCCGATAGCCGTTGCGTGCCGTGGTCTGGACCGTTGCCAGCGTGCAGGTCGGGGCGACACTGCAGGCGGCAGGGAGTACCGAGGGGACATCGGCCTGGCCCTCGAAGCGATTGTTCTGCTGCGCGTCGGCGTAGCGTTCGGTACGGAACACCGAGTCGACCTTGTTGTACTCGGCGCCGATCAACCACTCGATGGGGCCGCCGTTCTTCGAGAGCAGACGCAGGTCCTGACCACGGCGCTCGAATTCCTCGGTGCCCTGAGCCACGGTCGGAACGAGTCTCGCGACTTTGTTGTTGCCGAAGGCATCGACCTCAGAGTTGCTGACCGCGTCACGCAGCCGCTGGCCGGTGGTCGACTGCAGCGTCACCCCACCAAGATCCCAGCTGACCTCAAGCAGTCGGGTGTCGGTGGTCCGGTCGAAGTAGCTGTCGGTGTCGATCGGTTTGATGAAGCGCGCGACCGAATAGCCTGACGGCGTGCCCGCCGGATTCACGGGGGGATCGTTTTCGGGAAGGATCTGGCTGAACGCCACGACGTTCGGTCCGAACTCGTCGGAACTCTCGATCAACAGGTTGATGTCGAGCGAGTCAGCGGGCTTCCAGGAAAGCTGCGCGCGATAGCCACTCAGGTCCTCGACATCGAGCACCTTGCCGGTGAGCGAACTCGTGTAGAAACCGTCGGTCTGTTCGCCCTTGAAGCCGCCCACCCGCAGATTCACGCCCTCCCCCAGCGGTGCGTTGAAGATCGCCTCGCCCCGCCAGCGCTTGTTGGTGCCGTACTCCGCCTCGATCGATCCCTCGAGCTTGTCGGTGGGCCGCTGCGAGCGGATATCGACCGCACCGCCGAGAGCGTTGCGGCCGTAAAAAGAGCCCTGCGGACCGCGCAGTACCGTCACCGAGCCGACATCGAAGAAATCGACGGGCACGTAGTTGCGCCCGCCGGCATTACCGCCCGGTATGAACAGTCCGTTGCGGTACAGGCCCGAACCGGTCTCGGCGTTGTTTTGCCGGGCTGCGCCCTCGCCGCGGATCAGGAATTCGTCGTTGAATCCCGACCCGTTGTCGATGACATAGATACCCGGGGTAATGCGCGTGAGATCCTTGCCGGACCCGACGTTCAAATCCTTGAGGTACTGCTCATCGAAGTAGGAGATCGAGGCCGGAATGTCCTCGAGTCGCTCCGCGCGCTTGCGAGCGGTGACGATGATCTCCTCGAGACCGCCCCCCTGCGCACCGCTTGCGGCGGACTGCGCGCTGGCCGTCAAAGAGAACCCGCTGATTGCGGCAGCAACGGCCGCAGCCACGGCGATGAAGTGTTTGTTGATCATCTGCGCCCCCGTATCGATGAACCGACGGATGTCAAAACAACCAATGCAAATGCCTGTCACTTAATTGGTTCTATCGAGTATCATTTAATCAGAAATGAAGTCAAGCCGGGCAGCGAGCCGGCTCCGGGAGAGGTCGAGGTGCGCAGTCCCACACGCAGCCAATCCGCCAAGGGCCGTCCAACCGCAGCCACCGGTCCGTCCGCGAAAGTCAGCCATCTGCGCAAAGGCCGACCGCCGCGCGAGGAAGCCGGCACCCGGCGCCGTGAACGGGCCGATGAACTCCTGCGCGCAGCGGCGATCGTGCTCGCCCGGCGCGGCATCCGTGCGGCATCGATGGACCTGATCGCCGAAGAACTCGGCATCCCGAAAAGCGTGCTGTACCGCTACTTCCCTTCGAAGGAGGAGCTGGTCAATGCCATCCTGCGGCGTGCCCGCAGCCAATGGCTGGCGCTGCAGGCAGGCCCGTGGCGCGGCCTCAGCGCCAACCTGCGCGAAGTGATCGCACTCGCCCGCGATAACCCGAGCGAACTGCTGCTGCTCGTCAAGCACTGTGCAGTGGATCCCGAACTTCGCCCCTACTTCGACGAACTTCACCAGAGCATCGTCGAACTGACCGATCGCTTGCTGGCCCGGGCGAGCCCGCCGATGGCGGTTGATGCGACCATGCGACAGCTCGCTGCGCAGTCGGTGGCCGGTTTCATCATCGACGCCGTGCTCTGGTGGATCGAAAAAGGTGATCCGGCACGCGATGCCGAATTCTACGAGTGGACCTGGCAGTCACTTGCCACGCTTTACCGGCACTGGGAGCACGCCCCGATGCCGAAGAAGCCACGGCATGGGTGACTGCGGGGAACAGGAACTCCTCGACCGCATCCGCGAGGGTGATGGCGCCGCCCTGCGGTTTTTGATCGACGACAAGCTGCCGCGAATCTTTGCACTGGCGCGGCGTGTACTCAACGATCGTGCGGACGCTGAAGACGTCGCCCAGGAAACCCTCGTGCGTGTCTGGCAGCGACCGCCCGCCCTACGACCCGGCGGCGGACAGACGCTCGATCCCTGGATGCATCGGGTCGCCCTGAACCTGTGCCTCGACCGACTGCGGCGTCGCCGCGAAACCCCCGCAGCGGTGCTGCCTGAACTCATCGATGAGAGTCCGACTCCCGAACGCCGTGTCCTTGCGATGTCGGTCGCCGAACGGATCGGCGCCGCACTCGACACGCTCTGCGTTCGGCAGCGGCTTGCCATCGTGCTCTGTCACGTCCAGCAACTCTCCAATATCGAGGCGGCGGACTCGATGGGGATCAGCGTCGATGCGTTGGAGAGCGTGCTCGCGCGTGCAAGGCGCACGATGCGCGCCGATCTGGCCGACCTTGTCGACTGAACTGGCTCGCGACGCGACCGCGCCCGTGTCAGCCGGGCTGCGGATAGAGCGGCGACGAAGCCTTCAGAAAAGCCTGGTTGAGCGTCATCTCGGCGAGTAGCACGCCGCCGCGGCTCAGCCGACTGCGCAACCACATGCTCTCGGTCTTCGGCGTCTCGGTGAGTGCGATGATCTCGCGCTCGAGCAGATAGTCCGTTTCCGGGGCGAGTGGCCCGGCGAACAGCCGGACTTCCTGATCCGCAAACAGGCCGACCACCGGATCACTCACGGGGAAACCGTCCTCTGCAGCCACGTGCTGGCAGAGCACGCTGATCATCTCGATCGGCATCACGGGATGCGCCCAAGGCGTCGTGGCACCGCGCAGATACCATGGCGAAGGTTCGGTGATCACGCCAAGTTTCTCGTCCAGCGAAAACGGATAGAGATCACCCATGCGTCGAGCGAAGTCGAGCCGAACCTGTCGCGGCGGCGCGCCCATGCCCACATGCGCGCCAGCGAGGATGCGCGGCGCCACCAGCGCGTGTGCCCGCTGCAGCTTGGCGCCGACCGCGCCAACGCCTGCTACCGTGCCTGACGACGCGCTGCCAAGCAGCACTTGGGTACCATCGCGCTTGATCACCGCAATCTGTGCGGTGTCGGCTGCGATCGGCGTCACCCTCGCCTGCACCTCCTCACCCTCGTAGGCGGCGTTGCGATAATTCGCCGAAACACAGCCGCTTTCCAACCAGTCCTGCCCGAAGACAGCCAACAGCAGTGGTGTCAGTTGGCTGAAGTGTGTGGGTCCCTCGATGGTGCCGCCACGAAAACCGAGTCGTTGCGCGGTCGCGTCATCGTGGATCGAAGCATGAGCCTCATAGGTCTGCGCACGCAGCAGGTTCACTGGTCGGCGCCATGGGCCCGCGAGCGTGCCATCGGCCTCCAGACTTGGCGCAAAGCCGGGAAATGCGTTCACAGGCGCTCCACGGCCGGTAGCCGGTAACTGCCGTCGACGAAAGCAGGCCCAGGAAGGTAGGCGCGCAGGATCAGGGCAAAGGGCGCACGCGGGCATGGCAACCAGTTGGCGCGTCCGATCGTTCCGGTTGCCGTGCCGGTTGCCGTGCCCGGATCGTCGGCACTGATGCGGATCTCGAGACTGCCGTCGGCCGCGAACTCGAGTCCCGACGTACGATCGCCAATGGCATAGCGCCGTAGCGGATTATCAAAGAAAAACAGCTCACCGCTCGGCAGCGCCTCGTAAAGGGACAGCGACCAGAACGCGTCGACGGGAGGCAGTCGGCCAGGAGGAAAGCGGATCCGCCAGGACCCAGTGCCGTCAAAGAGCGCACCGGATATCGGCCCGACGGCGCGGACATATACCGCCTCGATCGGCGGCAAGGCTGCGAGTCCCCACACTGCCACCGCCGCACGATAAAGGTAATCGGTACCGAAATCGCCGAGCGTCGGACGGGAGTAGAGCCAGCCGTCGATCACCACGGGATGCTCGAGCACGCCGGCGATATCGCGGCGCGCAGCGGCGACACCGGCAACGCTGGCCACGACCAGTCGGTCATCCGGCAAAGCCGTCTGCGCTGCGGCGGCGAGCGCTCCGGCCGTCAAGCCTCGCTTGCGCAGCCGCTGGAGAAAATCGATGTCTGGCGTGGCGGGCGGCGCCGCCGTTTCCAGCAATGCGGCGATTGCCGCGAGCTGCTGAATCTCGGCAGCGGTAACGGGCGGCGGCGGCGTCAACCCCGTCGAAGACTGCGGTCTGGCGTGCGACGGGATGAGCTCCAGCAGATCCTGCAGTGCATGCGCAGCCGGCAAATCCGCGTCTCCGCTCGCCAGCGTGCGCGCCTGCGCCCACACCCACCAGGTCGGCGCTCGAACCTCACCGGGCCCGGGTGAGCCGTCGGGCGGCAGCAGACGGAAGCGGTGCGCGTGTCCACCGGTCGCGCGCGTGCCAACGATATGGAAATTATTGGAGTGCATGTCGAGCAGCGCCAGCGAAAAGTAACGTTGCCCGCTTGCGGGGATCGCAATCTCGATCGGCCCGGTCCGCAGATCGAGCCAGGCCGAGGAATACAGCGTGTCATTATTGGGCGTCGTCACGCGACGTGAGCTGGCGGAAGCCAGCGCGCGCACGTGCCGAAACTCGTTGGCGCGCCCGCCCATGGTGCGATCCCGCGCGCGCGCCATCTCCAGCGCCGCAAGCCCATAGATGTACAGGTCGCGGCAGGCTGCAGCCAGTGGCTCAAGACGCCGCGCACTGCTTGAGCGCGCTGGCGCCTCCCCCGCGGCTGCGAGCGCCCCTTTCCCGCCGAAGAAGCCGTCTCCGCCGAGCATGGCGAGGCCGCCGGCCGCCACGGAACCCTGCAGCAGACGTCGCCGCACCGTCGCCCAGGTCATCCGCTTTTCAACGCGCAACGTCGGTTACCCGCTGCAATCCGCCAGCAACACGCCGCCGCCGTCCGCGCTTCAGTTCGGCCGCGGTTCCCGCCGCAGGGCTGCGCAGCACCTGGTTGAGTTCGATCGCGCGGGAGACGCCCTCGGCGTGCATGGCGCGCGCCGCCGCGAATGCCGCCTCGCCATCGCGACTGCGGATCGCGCGCAGCAGACGCTGATAGCCGCGCAGGTCCGCAAGACGCATCTCACGGGTCGCCACCGCAAGATGGCCCCAGATTTCACCCGGGCCGGAACTCAGGTCCTGAATCATCCGCGCCAGCCGCGGCATTGCTGCGATGCGATACATACGGGCGACAAACCGGACGGTCAAGCGCTGGAACTCGCGGGCCGAGCAATCGCTCCGCGCGGCAAGCTCGGCCAAATCGTCGATCGCGCCCGCGAGCGCCGTAATGTCCGACGCGGTCACGCGCTCACTGCAGCGCTGCGCGAGCGCAGCAAACAGCACCTCTCTGATCGACAGCAGCTCACGGACTTCCCCATCACCGGGCGCGACCACGAACGCGCCCTTCTGCGGCACGATGCGCACCAGCCCCGCGGACTCGAGCAGGCGCAGTGCCTCACGCACCGGACCGCGACTGACTCCGAACTGCTCCGCCAACTCGGCCGCCCCAAGATGTGACCCTGGCGGCACGCTGCCGACGCGGATCGCTTCGCGGATACGCTCAGCAATCGCCGGCGGACTGCGATCATCTTTCATGCAAGGCTCCTGCGGTGGCCAAAAACGGGCTCGCCACCATCGCGATGATTTCGACTGTCGGCAATACTCTGCATTATAGTCAACACTTTCTTGAGGATCCGGCATGCTGTCCAAAGAGCTGCAGTTCCAGTTGTTCGAGGTGCACGGCGCGCACACCGTGCTCGGCGAACCCGCCTTCGAACACCTCGATCGCGACACCCTGACCGCCATGCTGGCGAGCGCCGAGGAACTCGCCGAACGTCGCTTCGCACCGATCGCGGCCGACATCGACGCTCAGGAGCCGCGTATGGCGGACGGGCGTGCGCTGACACACCCCCTGCTGATCGGCGCGCTCAAGGACTATTCGCAGGCCGGCTTCATCGCTGCCGTCTTCCCGCGCGACGCCGGCGGCCTCGGTCTGCCCTCCGCCGTCGGCGTCGCAGTCACCGCGATCTTTGGCGCAGCCTGCACGCCGGCCGCGGGCTACGTTTTGCTGACGGCAGCCGCAGCGCGGGTTCTCGCCGCCTTCGGCAGCGAGAGCCAACGCAGACGGTGGCTCCCGCCGATGCTCGAGGGTCGCTGGTTGGGCACGATGTGCCTGAGCGAACCGCACGCCGGATCCTCGCTGCTCGATGTCAGCACGCAGGCGATACCGGTCGGTGATGGCACCTACCGCATTCGCGGCAATAAAATGTGGATCTCCGGCGGCGATCACGACGCCGCGGAAAACATCGTCCATCTCGTACTTGCACGCCTTGTCGAGGATGGACGCAAGGCCGATGCGTTGTCGCTGTTTGTCGTGCCGCGCGTACGCAACGACGGCGAGACCAATGGCGTGCAGTTGCTTGGCCTCAACAAGAAACTCGGCCATCGCGGCACCACCAACTGCGCGCTCGCCTTCGGCGGCGCGGGTGAGACGATCGGCGAACTGCTCGGCCCACCGCATCGGGGCCTGCAGTGCATGTTCCACATGATGAACGAAGCACGCATCGGTGTAGGCACTACCGCCGCGGCAACCGCCTGGGCCGCCTACCGGTACGCGGTCGGCTACGCGTTCGAACGCAAACAGGGTCGTCGCGCAGACACCGGCGGTGAGGCCCGCCTGATCGACCACGCCGACATCCGCCGTATGCTGCTCGCCCAGCAGGCGATCGCCGAAGGCGGACTCTCGCTGGCGATCTTCGGTGCCTGTCTCGTCGATCGCATTCGCGTTGAGAACGACGCCACGCAGCGCCAATACGCCAGCCAGTTGCTCGAACTGCTGACGCCCATCATCAAGGCCTGGTGCGCGGAACGCGGCGTAGAGGCGAACTCGCTCGCTATCCAGACGCTCGGCGGCGCGGGCTATGTACGCGACCACCCGGTCGAACGCCTCTTCCGCGACCAACGCCTCAACCCCATCCACGAGGGAACCAACGGCATCCTTGCCATCGACCTCATCGTTCGCAAGTCGCGGCGTGATCGCGGCCTCGAACCCCTGCTGCAGCCGCTCGAGGCGGAGGCCAGACAGTCGTTGCGCGAGCCGCTGCTTGCGCCGGTTGCCGCACCGCTGCTCGCGGCGCTCGACACCGTCCGCAAGGCCCTTGCCCATGTCGCCGATACAGCGGGCGACAGCGCCGCCATCTTTGCCCACGCGACCCCGCTCGCGATGATGGTGGGCGACCTCACGGTGTCCTGGATGTGGCTCAAGCAGGCGATCGCCCTTGGCCAGAGAAACGACGCCCGCGCCCGGGGCAAACGCGCCGCCGCGCGATACATGGTGACCCAATTGCTGCCGCAATCGGTTGCCTTGGCCGCAGCCGTGCTCGCCAGCGAAGCACCGTGGGCGGATTTGCCCGAAGAGGCCTTCCGCGACGACTGACGCCACACTACTGGCGGTCAACGTCCGGCATCCATGCGCAATCAAACGCGCGATCAAGCGTTGCGTCGCAGCTCGAGCTTGGCGATCGACTCGAGGTGTACCTCGTCGGGCCCGTCGGCGATCCGCAGGATGCGCGCTCCGGCGAAGGCGTAGCCGAGGAAGAAGTCATCACAGAGTCCGGCGCCGCCATGCACCTGGATAGCTCGATCAATCACTGCCTGCGCCATCCGCGGTGCCACCACCTTGATGGCGGCGATTTCGGTACGCGCGGCCTTGTTGCCGTGCAGGTCCATCATGTACGCCGCCTTCATCACCAGCAGCCGCGCCTGATCGATTTCGACGCGTGACAGCGCGATCTGCTGCCGCACGACGCCCTGATCGGCGAGCGAGCGGCCAAACGCCACACGTGCCTTGGCCCGCACGCACATCGCCTCCAGTGCGCGCTCGGCAAGTCCGATGAGACGCATGCAATGGTGGATGCGTCCGGGCCCAAGCCGACCCTGCGCGATTTCGAATCCGCGACCCTCGCCGAGCAGCATGTTCGTCGCCGGCACACGGACGGCACGGAATTCCACCTCGGCGTGGCCGTGCGCGGGCTCATCGAAACCCAGCGTGCGCAGCGGCCGCAGGATATGCACGCCGGGCGCATCCATGGGCACGAGGATCATCGATTGCTGCTGATGCCGGGCCGCAGCGGGGTCGGACTTGCCCATCAGAATCGCGACTTTGCAGCGCGGATTCATCGCGCCGGTGGTCCACCATTTGCGACCGTCGATGACGTAGTCGTCGCCGTCGCGACGGACGCGCGTTTCAATGTTGGTGGCGTCGGAGGACGCCACCGCGGGCTCGGTCATGGCGAAGCAGGAGCGGATCTCGCCAGCCAGCAACGGCTCGAGCCACTGTTGCTTTTGCTCGACCGTTCCGTAGCGGTGCAGGACTTCCATGTTGCCGGTGTCCGGCGCATTGCAGTTGAACACCTCGGGGGCCCACATCACGCGACCCATCTCCTCGGCAAGTGGTGCGTAGTCGAGGTTACTGAGTCCGGCCCCGTGCTCCGCATCAGGCAGGAAGAGATTCCACAGTCCCTCTGCGCGCGCCTCGCGCTTCAGCTCCTCGAGGATGGGCGGCGCCGTCCACGGATTCGGACCGCTTTCGACCTGTTCATGGAAAACCCGATCGGCGGGCAATACCCGCTCACGCATGAATGCCCGGACCTGCTGCTGCAAGTCACGCGCGCGCGGCGAAATCGGAAACAGCGATTCGTTGCTCATCGTTGATTGCCCGTCGGTCTGGATTGCGAGTTGATCATTGCTCGTGGAACGAAATACGGCCGCACTGGAACACCTGCACGATCTGCTTCGGCTCCCAGGCTGGCGGTTGCATCTGCGCTTCCCACTCGCGGTACCGACGCTGAAGATCGACGACCACCTCGCGCTGCGCGAAGGTGAGCAGACGGGTCTCGCCAGGATCTTTCGAGAGGTCGAAGAGCCAGGGAAAAGCACCCGGCCGGGTATTCGAGAGCATCTTCCAATCGCCTTTGAGCACAGCGAACTCCGGCCCGGTGCGCCAGAAGAGCGTCTCGTGGATGGTTTCGGCAGCACGCGGCGGTTGCATGCGCGGTGTGAGATCGACGCCATCAAAAGCGCGATCTGACCGGACTCCGGCCGCTGCGAGTATCGTCGGCACGAGATCGAGGTGCGACACATTGCGCGTGTCGACAACGCCCCGCGGCCAGCTCGCCGGCCAGCTCACGAGGTAGGGCACGCGCATACCGCCTTCGAAGTAGCTGAGTTTGCCGCCGGCGAGCGGATCACAGGCGGAGACGCCCATGTAGGTGGCCGAACCATTATCGGCGGTGAAAATCACCAGCGTATTGTCTGCCTGTGCAGATTTTTCGATCGCATCGAGTACTGCGCCGACGCTACGGTCGAGCGCACGGATCATGCCAGCGTAGGTGCGCTGCAGGGGATCCTTGATGTCGGCAAACTCCGCCGCATCGCTCTCCAAGGCCTGATAGGGGGAATGCGGCGCGAGGTGTGCGAGGTAGAGGAAATACGGCTGCTTCGTCGGACCCTGCTCTATGAAACGTACCGCCTCGCGGGTGAGCTCGTCGGTGAGGTAGCGCCCGTCGTTGGCGACGATCGCCGGCGGCGCGTCGTCGCTTGCAGCGTCACGCATCACCTGTACCCAATCGGCCTTGCGCTCCTGGCTACGCGTACCGAGATAGGGTGCGGGCAGGCTGATGGTGCCGGCTGTACCGGCTCGCACATAAGCCGTCTCGCCAGGCAAAAACCCGAAGAAATAATCGAAGCCGCGTGCGGTCGGCAGTCTCTCGGGCGTGGCACCGAGATGCCATTTGCCGATCAACGCAGTCCGGTAGCCAGCCCGCTGCAGGTCGCCCGCGAACACGCGCTGCGCGGGCGCAAGACCCTGCTTGCCGGCGTCGACCCCCTCCGGCGTAAGGAACTCGAAACCATGCCGTTGCTGGTACTGCCCGGTCATCAGCGCGGCGCGCGCCGGGCTGCAGACTGCTGCAGTCGAGTAGCCGCGCTGGAAACGCACACCGCGTCTTGCGAGCCGGTCGAGATTCGGTGTTGGCACCGCGACCGGAGACTTGCCGTAAGTCGACAAATCCGTGAGACCGAGATCATCGGCGACGATGAGTACGATGTTCGCCGGCCGTGCGTCAGCCGATGGCTCGCGCGCAGCGCCGGCAGAACCGGACACGACAAGCGCCACCAGTACGGCAGACATCATCGTGAGGGTTCGCATAAGGGATCGGCGCCGGGGGCGTGTACGGGACATCAGTCGACTCGACATCGGGCGCTAACTTGCCATGGCTACAGGATGCTGGCAATAATGGCTTGAAGTGTCAGCACTTTCCACAAGTCGCGACACTCCTCGTGCTTTACACCCAAACAAGGATGCCCCGCATGAACGCTGTCGCACCCCGCTTGCGCAGGCTCGCGTGTCCGCTCGCCGTGATCAGCCTGCTCGTGGCGATCCCGTGGGTGACGACAGATAAGGCCTTGGCGGCGCCGTCGAAGAACGACAAGCGACCGAACGTCATCGTGATCGTCGCCGACGACATGGGCTCGGGCGACTTCAGTGCCGCCGGCGGGCGGTTGCCGACACCGAACATCGATCGCCTCGCCAACTCCGGAGTCCGCATGACCGAGGCCTATGTCACGGCCGCTGTTTGCGCACCCTCCCGTGCCGGCATGCTTGCCGGTCGCCCGCAGACCCGCTTCGGCTACGAGTTCAACCCGGTCGGCCGGGATGAAGCGAACGGTCTCTCCCTCAATGAAACCACACTCGCGCAGACGATGAAGCGCGCCGGCTATCGCACCGGCATGGTGGGCAAATGGCATGTCGGCCAGGCGGCGGGCTACCATCCCCTCGATCGGGGTTTCGACAGTTTCTTTGGCATACTCGGTGGTGCAACACCCTACCTGCGCACGATCGCCCCCGGCGATCTGCACGTCGTCACCGACGAGGACGCGCTGATCACCCGCAAGCGGCTGCCGATCATTGACGATCGCGAACCTTTCGATACTGCGGAGTACGTCACCGACCTGTTCACCGACCGCGCGATCCGCTTCATCGGCGAACAGCCCTCCGGCGACCCGTTTTTCCTCTACTTCGCCTACACCGCGCCGCATACGCCACTGCAAGCGTCCGCGAGGTACATGGCAAGGGTTCCGGAGGGCGGCTCCGACTTCCAGCGGGTTTACGCCGGCATGATGTTTGCCCTCGACGACGGCATCGGGCGACTGCTCGATCATCTCGAAAAAACCGGCCAGCGCGACAACACGCTCATCATCTTCCTCAGCGACAACGGCTGTCCGGGCTATATCGGCGGTGCCTGCTCGAACGGCATCCTGAACGGCTACAAAGGCTATCCATGGGATGGGGGTCTCAGGGTCCCCTTCCTCGTCAGCTGGCCCGAGCGCATCCGGCCCGCCGTTCGTCATGACGTCGTGAGTTCACTGGATATCGCCGCCACCATCGCTGCAGCGGCCGGCACCGTGCACCCCAAGGCGGAAGGGGTAGATCTGCTGCCTGTCATCGCCGGCAAGCGCGCGCTGCGAGAACGCGGATTGTTCTGGCGCATGGGTCCGAACTCGGTGGTCCGCAAGGGTCGATGGAAGATGATCACCGTCAACAAGTCCAGCATTGCCGCCAAAGATGGCGACGCACTCGGGCGCTCGCGGCGCGCCGACGGTCTGCCGGCCACGGTATCGCCGCTCGGGCAGTGGACGTTCCTCTACGACCTGCAGTCCGATCCGGGCGAGAAGGTTGATGTCGCCGCCAAACGTCCGGATGTGGTGGCCCGCCTGCGCCGCGAATGGGCCGCATGGGATGCAGCCAATGTTCCACCGCAATGGACCAGCCGGCGCTCGGTGAACGCCGAGGTCAACGGTGCCCGGGTCGAGTTGTTCAACTGACGAACCCTCGGCTGCACTCCGGGATGTCGGAGTTCGTCAGCGCGCAAGCAGGTCGCGATCGAGCGTGCGCGACGACAACCAGAACGCGGCGGCGGCAACGAGCAGAAACCCTGCGGTCACCATCATGGAATTGCGCAGCCCCTCGCCGTAGGCCGCGGAGCAGATGAGTTGCTCTGCGGCGGGCAGGCCAGCCACGGCCTTCGGGTTGCAGGCGGTCACGTCGAGAACACCGGCATAGCCGCGCGCTTCAATCCCTGCGCTGATGAAGAGGTCGCTGAGTGCGCCCACCACTTGCGGACCGAGTCCGTTGCCGACGAGGGCGATGATGAAAAGCAGGATTGCAATCGCCGAGGCACGCGAGGACTGCGGTACAACGCCCTGACCGATGGTGTACTGCGCACCGAGATAGCCGTAGTGCAGCATGGACGCCAGTGCCCAGAAGACGAAGCCGCGATCAAGGCTCTCGGTGGGCTGCATGAAGCCGAGCAGGTAGAACGGCACCGCGAGTGTCAGCATCAACGAGGGCAGCATGGCGACCCAGCGTATCGAGCGTCTGATCAGACGCTCGGTGAGAACGCCGGCGGCGATGGTGCCGACAGCACCCGCGAAACTCAGCGGCACACCGAAGCGGATCGCGAACTCGGCCGGCGACAGGCCATGCAGTCGCTGCATCATCGGCGCCTGGAACGCCGAGTAGCCGTAACCCACCATCGCCACCAGCGATGCGCCCGCCGTCATGAACCAGAAACTGCGTTTACCGGCGAGCAAGCGCAGCGTCGGACCGATGCCCAGGCGCGGAGCGGTCGGCAGGCCGGGAGGATCGCTGTAACCGCGCGGCGGCTCGCGCACGGTAGCGAACACCACAAGCGCGAACACGATGCCCGGCACACCGAGCGCGATGAATGCAAAACGCCAGCCGTAGCCACTCCCCCAGCCCAGCGCTTCCGGCAGACCGCCGAACCCGACCACATCGAGGAGCGCGACCACAGTCGTATCGGGCAACTGGCCTAGCGGGCCCCCGAGCAGGAAGGCCAGCGCCGAACCGAGCATCACCCCGGTCGAGTACACCGACAGTGCTTTGGCCCTTCCGGCGGGACGAAAATAGTCGGCGATCACCGAGTTGGAGGGCGGGTTGCTGCCCGCCTCGCCGATCGCCACGCCGATGCGTGCAACCAGCAGAAAGAGGAAACCGGTGGCGAAGCCGCACAGCGCGGTCATCAGCGACCAGATGGCCACACAGAGCGCGATGATGGCCACCCGGTTGTAGCGGTCGGCGGCCAGTGCGATCGGGATGCCCATCAACGCGTAGAACAACGCGAACGGCGGCCCGGCAAGAAAACCAAACTGGGTATCGGACAGTCCGAAGCTGGAGATCACCGGCTGGGCAAGCACGCCGAGCAAGGCTCGATCTATGAAATTGAGCGTGTAGACCAGCGTCAGCGTGATGAGCACATACCAGCGATAACGCGAACTCGCGTAATCGCGCCCGAGGGTCTCGGCACTGCTCGTCATGACTGGCTCCGGTCAGTTGTCCGGGACGGCTCCCGGCTCTTGGCGCAGCATGTGTACCACGGCCTCGGGAGCGCTGGCGAATACTTTGGGCGGCATGGCCTGCGCAGCGAGTTGCACGAGCGCGGCACCCGCGGCGGATGAGTCATCAAGGCACTCATGCGAGAGGTCGACTTCGGCATCCACCGCCAGTCGCACGCGCGACACCCTGCCCGCGCCCACCTGCAGAATCTCGCCGCTCATGCCGCACTCTGGCGAGGCGAGATGGGCGGCGACTGCGGCGACCCAGCGTGGATCCATGCGGCGCAATGCCTCAGCCGGAAAAACCGTCTCCGCAAGACGACTGGCAGCAAGCGGCGCCAGCGTGTTGACGCGGATGTCGTACCGCGCACCCTCCAGTTTCAGCGCGTTCATGAGGCCGACCACGCCGAGTTTCGCGGCATCGTAGTTCGCCTGCCCGAACTGGCCGAAGAGCGCAGAGGTCGAGGTAGTCAGCACGATGCGACCAAAGCCCGCCCTGCGCATGGGATCCCATGCGGCCTTGCACAGGTGGAAAGACCCGCGCAGGTGGATGTCGAGCATCGCCTCGAAGTCGGCAGCGGTCATTTTTGCGAACGAGCGATCACGCAGGTAACCGGCGTTGGCGATCACTGCATCCACCCGACCGAACGCCTGCAGCGCCTGCGTGACCATGCCGTCAGCCGTTGCGGCGACCGAGGCGTCACCGACAATCCCTGACACCCTGCCGCCGGTCGCCCTCGCCTCCGCCACCGTCACGTCCACGGCGACGGGATCGAGATCATTGAGGACAAGATCAAAGCCGTCGGCGGCCAGGGCGCGGGCGTAGGCCCGCCCGAGCCCCTGCCCCGCTCCGGTGACGAGCGCCACTCGTCGGGCCTGCAGAGCGCCGGACTCAGTCTCCGGCATGACCCGTTGCGTTGCCGCGAGCGAGGATGCCGGCGACGACACCTTCGATGGCCGTCGCGATCGCCAGAGGGGCCTCAAGCGGCAGACAATGCCCGGCAGCCGGCACGGTAGTGACTGTGGTGCCCAGCCAGCTCGCCGTCGCCGCCGCCTCGGCAGCAGTGATGGCGGGATCCTCGGCGCCCCGAAGCACCGCAGCAGGCGGTGAACTGATCGGAGTCGAGGTGAGTTCCTCGCGCTCGCCGATCACGCTGCCAAGGCTGACCGCCGCGCGCAGGTCCTGCTGCGTCAACCACGATTCGTGCCAGCGGGCGATCGCCTGCGGATGTGCATTGAGGTAACGCGCGCCGTAGAGGACACCGGCCAGTGCCTGTGCCATCTCGGGCGCCCAACCCGGGCTCGCCGCACCGAGCATCGCCTGCCAGCCGGCCCGCTGTTCGACAGACCAGGCCGTCGCCGTCGACGCCACCACGACCACGCCGGCAACGAGCTCCGGTCGGTGCCGAAGCATCGACAAAGCGAGCATGCCGCCCATCGAGTGACCCACCAAAATCAACGGACGATCCTTTCCCGTCTTTGACACGAGCCACTCGCGCCAGCGGGCCATGGAGTTTTCCGCCAGCGCCGGCTCGGTGCCGTGCCCCGGCTGGCTCGGCGCGATCACCTGCCAAGAGTCGGACAAGGAACGCCGCGCCTCTGTCCAGATCGCAGGCGACATCAACCAGCCATGCAACATCACGATCCGCATCCGCTTACCTCCCTGCTGTACCCGTCATCCGCGGCGCATCAAGCAAGCCGAGGGCGATCGGCAGCGCAAAGTGATGCGCCTTGAAGAGGGCCACCTCGATGAGCAATGAATAGAACATCCATAAAGCCTGCGTACCCGCCGGCGCCGCCACGAATCCCGCGCCCTCGCGATAGCCGACGAAACGCAGCCCGGCCCACTGCAGCGGCTCGAATACCACGATGGCGTACACGAATACGCCGATGACGCAGTAGCCGAGAAATCGCAGCCCCTGCGGGCCCCGCGACAAGGCCGCGATCAGGAAGCTCGCCGCGGCAAGCCCGGGGAAAAACCAGTCCACCCAGCCGCCCGTCGGAGCGATCATGGCGCGCGCGGAAGTCACCTGTGCAGGACTCGCGATCAGGATGGTGGCCACTGCCATACCAAACACGACCACCAGTCCGGCAGCATAGCCCCGCCAACCGGCGATACGCGCCGAACCACCGGACGAACCGTGCAGGCTTCTTAGGCATGACGCAAACCAGTAACCCATCAGCGTCAGCGGCCCACCCTCCACGAAGCCCTGCAGACCGCTTGCAGCAAGCCCCGATAGCGGCAGACCAAAGAAACGCATCTGGAACGGGCCACGCATGCCGAACACGCTCAGCTGCCACTCGAGCAGGCTCTGGAAGAGCACTCCGGCGGCGTAGGCGACCAGGAAACGCCGATCGCCCCGTCGCCACATGTGGCACGCGAAGGCCAGCGCGACCAATGTCAGCAGGAGTCGCGTTTCATAGTAGCCCGCCATGTCAAAGGTACGCACCATGTACGGCATTCATTCAACTCCGGTAATCAGGACAGCGGGAAAACCGATCGGGCGAAATCATTGCGGCTTGCGTTGCGCGAGGAGAAAGTTCCAGATGAGCAGCCGGCCATCGACATCCTGGCTGGCGATGCCCGAGAGTGCACCAAGCCGCCTATCGGCAATGATCCTCGGCTTTTCGCCCGGCAAGCGGTGTCCGCCGCCTTCGACAAACACCGCATCGACCGGGGCCGCACAGCCCTCCGTGCGCTCGAGCCGCACGCGCGTGCCGTCCTCAGGATCGGCGTCGGCGAATTCCTTGCGCGAAATCCGCTCGCTACAGCCGTTCGTCTTGCGCCAGAAGGCGAGCGTCTCCGCGGCGCTGAGTACGTTGCCGCGATCATCACCCGACATCGCGGCAACCCCGCCGCCGGCAAATGGCATCAGACGATCCGCCGTACCAAGCATCAGCATCATGGGCACCGGGCGCGAGGGCGCGCAGCGGCCCTGCATCTTCTCCGGCAGCAGCGAAACGAACGGCGCGGCGCCAGCGAGCCGATCGGCGAGTTCGCAGACGAGACGCATGGTCATCATGCCGCCGTTCGAACCGCCGGTGATGTAGATGCGCGCCGGATCGGCGATTCCCTCGGTGACCAGGCTGTCGATCATCGCGCCAAAGAACGCGACGTCGTCCGCCGACCCGCCGCGGGCAAGCAGGAAAGGTGTATCGCGCCCATCGTTCCAGCCGGCGCCGACCCCGCTCGGATGCACCGTGGCAACGCCGTCGCGCGCGCCGAGCGACTGGAAGTCATAGCGAAATGTCTGGCGTCCGTCGGCGACCGCACCGCCGTGAAGCACGAACATGATCGGTACCGCACCGCGGGTGCCGGGGGGCCGCAGCAGCCAATAGTTGCGCTCGACGCCCGCCACGGTAAGCACCCGGCGCTCTGCGCCCACCGGCACCGCGGCCGCAGCCGCCCTCGCCTGCGCCAGATCGATGACCGACTGGGAACCGGGCTGCGCCGATAGCGTCGACTGAGCGAGCGCACTACCAACAAAAAGGGCACCGCCGAGTGACAGCCAGAGGATCTCTCGCAATATCCGGGGCACGGGTCGCTCCTCAGGTTCGATTGCATGCAGTAGTCCGCCGAACCATAACGCCAGTGCGAGCGGATTCCGTCGATCGGGAGTCGCCACACGCGTACCGGAGGGTTATCTCGCGGGCCCGCGCGCTACACTCGCGCATGGCCTCGACCCGTCCAGCCCCCGTCATCGCCTACACCACCTGGCAGAGCCCGCTGGGCGAAATGATCCTGGCCGCCTCGGCGGCCGGCCTCTGCGGACTGTGGTTCACAGGCCAAAAGTACGCGCCAGCGAAAAAATCCTGGCCGCGTCGTGATGACGACCCGCGGTTGCGAAGCGCCATCGCCCAATTGCAGGAGTTCTTTGGCAGGCGCCGCCGCAGCTTCGATCTGCCACTCGATCTGTCATCCGGCACGGTTTTCCAGCGCTCGGTGTGGCGGGCGCTGCAGCGCATTCCCGCCGGCCAGACCGCGTCTTACGGCGATCTCGCCCGCCGTGTCGGCCGTCCGCAGGCGGCACGGGCCGCCGCAGCAGCCATCGGCCGCAACCCGCTCAGCATCCTCGTGCCCTGCCATCGGGTCATCGGCCGCGACGGCTCGCTCACCGGCTACGCGGGTGGCCTCGATCGTAAAGCGGCGCTGCTCGCCCTCGAAGGCGTTAGCTCGGCCGCCCGGCGCTGAGCGACGCAAGCAGCGCCGTCTCGCGGGCTGCGTCGAGACCGGCCTTCAGCGTCGCGCGCTCGGCCTCTGGACGCGTCAGATGCCACTGCAAGGTATCGCGGACCGTCGCGCGCATCGGGCGGATGGCGAGACCCGCCTGAATCGCCCTCGCGGCAGAGGTTGCCGCGAAGCCCGCTTCCTCACCGCTTGGGGGCACCCAGACCGGCATGTCCGACCACGGCGCGATCTTCTGGTCTGCGAGCGTCGCCGCGGGGACCCACGCCGCCACGGGCGGACTCGCCGGCCGGACGATGTCTTGCGCTGCTGCGATCGACTCGCTGACGAGGTCGCCGATGCTGAACTTGCCGGGCGGCGAGAGCACATTGAAGACGCCGCCGCGGTCGCTTTCGATCAGGCGCAGCGTGAATGCGGCGAGATCGCGCACATCGATGATCTGGATCGGATCACGCGGATCGCCCGGGGCGATCATCCGTCCGCCGCGGGCCGCACGCGCCGGCCAGTAGGTGAAACGGTCGGTGTTGTCGTCCGGACCGACGATCAAGCCTGGCCGAATGATCGAGGTTCGCGCCGCCCCATAGACTGCCTCGGCCGCCGACTCGCAGGCTGCCTTCAGCGGACCATAGGTCGCACCATCGACTTTCTCGGTCTGCGGATCCGCAAGCTTGCCGACCGCCGACGACTCGTCGTTGGGCCGCGCGAAACCCGCGTAAACGGATACTGACGAGATGAAGAGGTAGCGCCTTACCCGTGATTCGAGCAGCGTCGCGGCCTCTCGCACCTGCCGCGGCACGTAGCCGGAGTTGTCGATCACGGCGTCCCAGTCCCGGCCGCGGAGTGCCGCAATGTCGCCGTTGCGATCGCCGCGCAAACGCTCGACCGCGGGGAAGCGGTCGGTGTTGGTACGACCCCGGTTGAAGAAGGTGACCGAGTGGCCGCGCGCCAGCGCAAGTTCGGTCATGTGCAGACCGATGAAGCGCGTACCGCCGAGGATCAACAGACGCAGTGGTTTGCCCGCTGCAGGCTGACCCGCCGCGGCAGCCACTGCAGCGGGAACGGAACTCGCGGCGAGGCTCGCGCCCGCTGCGGCAAGAAAGAGGCGTCTTTTCATGGGCCGGAGGGTATCACCCTATGCGCCCGATGCGCCGCCGGGATCTCGCACGTCTCCTGTCGCCGCCCGCGCCAGCGGCAACGACTCGTTGATCCGCGGTATGCTCCGCCGAGACTCGAGGACGCAGACCATGGACCTGACATTCACCGCAGCCGAAGAGGCTTTCCGGGCGCAAGTACGGCAGTTCATGCACGAACAGCTGCCGGCGCGAATCGCCACCAAGGTGCGCACGGGTAAACGCCTGACCAAGCGCGACTTTGAGGACTGGCACGCCATCCTGCATGCGCGTGGCTGGCTCGCGGCGCACTGGCCGACTGAATACGGCGGCACGGGCTGGAGTGTCGCCGAAGCGCATATCTTTGAAGACGAGATGGCCCGCGCGCATGCGCCCGGCGTAATCGCCTTCGGCGTCTCCATGCTCGGACCGGTACTCATCAAGTACGGCACGCCGGCGCAGAAAAGTTACTGGTTGCCGCGCATCCTCGACGGCTCGGACTGGTGGTGTCAGGGCTATTCCGAACCCGGTGCGGGCTCGGATCTTGCCAGCCTGAAGACCTCCGCCGTTCGGGACGGCGACCATTACATCGTCAATGGACAGAAGACCTGGACCACACTCGGGCACTACGCCAACATGATCTTCTGCCTGGTGCGCACCTCCACCGAAGGCAAGAAACAGGAAGGCATCTCCTTCCTGCTGATCGACATGAAGACGCCGGGTGTCGAAGTCAGACCGATCATCCTGCTCGATGGCGAGCATGAGGTGAACGAAGTCTTCTTCACCAACGTCCGCGTTCCCGTCGCCAATCTCGTTGGCGAGGAGAACCGCGGCTGGACCTGCGCCAAGTACCTGCTGACCTACGAGCGCACCGGTATCGCGGGCGTCAGCCGCTCGATTGCAGCGCTCAAGGAATTGCGGCGCCTCGCCGCAAACCAGCAGCGCAACGGCCGGCCGCTCGCCGAGGATCCTATGTTTGCGGCGCGACTCGCCCGTCTCGAGATCGATCTCGACAACATGAAGACCACCAACCTGCGCGTACTCATGGCCGCGGGTGGCGGCGCGGCCTCGCTCGAAATGGGAGCGATGCTCAAAATCCGCGGCACCGAAATCCGCCAGGAAATCACCCGCCTGACGCGCATCGCACTCGGCCCCTACGCCCAGCCCTTCCTGCCGGAAGCGCTGGACGAAGACTACGCCGATGCGCCGGTCGGCCCGGCGGATACCGCAGCGGCTACGGCGCAGTACTTCAACTATCGCAAGCTGTCGATCTTCGGCGGATCGAACGAAGTGCAGCGCGAAATCATCAGCAAGTCGCTGCTGGAGCTCTGAGCATGGATTTCACACCCAGTCAGGACCGGCAGATGCTGGCCGAGACTTTCGCGCGGCATCTCGACCAGCGCTACCCCATCAGCACCCGTCATCAGATCAGCGGCTCATCGGCGGGTTGGTCGCGAGAGCAATGGCGCACGATGGCCGAGCTCGGCGTCATCGGCGCCCTCTTCGACGAGGCCGCGGGCGGCTTCGGCGGTCATGCGTTCGATATCGCCACGGTATTCGAGCAGATCGGTCGGGGACTCGTGGTCGAGCCATTCCTCGGTACGCTGATGGCCGGTCGCCTGTTGGCGCGCAGCGGCGCGCACGCCGAAGTGCTGCAAAGCGTGATCGCCGGCGAGGCGGTACTCGCGCTCGCCTGCGAGGAGCCGCAGAGCCGTTATGACTGGTCGAGGGCCGACACCCGCGCTCGCGCGGAGGGCGACGTCTGGATTTTGAACGGCCGGAAAAGCGTCGTACCGCAACTTGAGGCGGCGAGCCACGTGCTCGTCAGCGCCAGTCTCGACACTGGCCGTGTTGGACTCTTTCTCGTCGAGAGCGGCTTCCGCGGTATCGCAGTGCGCGGCTATCGGCTGATCGACGGCGGACGCGGCGGTGAACTCATGCTTACGGATACGCCAGCGACGCTCATCAGCGAGCACGCTGCGCCCCTGCTCGAGGAAACCGTCGCCGCGGGAATCGTCGCCGTCAGCTGGGAGGCTGTGGGCGTGATGGACGTGCTGAAAAAGTCCACCCTCGACTACCTGCGGACCCGCAAGCAGTTCGGCATTCCCATCGGCAAGTTCCAGGCGCTCCAGCATCGCATGGTCAATCTCGCCATCGAGATCGAGCAGGCCCGCTCCGCAGCGATCAACGCGGCGGCGGCGCTCGACGCGCCACGCGAGCACCGCGAGCGCGCTGCGGCGGCGGCGAAATACACGGTGAACCGCGTCGGCGCACTGGTCGCCGAGGAGTGCATCCAGCTGCACGGCGGCATCGGCATGTCGCGTGAACTGCCGCTCTCCCACTACGCCAAGCGTGCCGTCCTCATCGGTCACCAACTCGGTGATGAGGACTACCACCTGCAGCGCTACATGGACCTCGTCCGAGCGGCCTGATCCCGGAGCGATTCCGCGCGAGCCCGGCGGGCTCGCCGATCGCTGTTGACATCAAGTACTTTGCGTTTTAAAGTACTTTCCATCTGGCGGCAGCGCCAGAGAACTCGCCCAACAAACACAGGAGATCGTCCATGACCAACAACACCACCCCCACCGCCAGTTCGGCGACCGCCGACCTCGCTTACCTTCGCAACCTCGCCGACGCCGGCAAGGACGCCCCGCTGATGGCGGGCCCGTACCTCGTCGCCGGCGGCGGCTGGTTCGCCGCCGCCAGCCTTGCGCAGTGGCCGGTGCTCCGCGAGCTGCTCGGCCTTGGCGTGCAGCAGGCCATCATCGCCTGGCTGGTCGCGGCCATCGGCTTCGCGATCACGCTGGTAACGCTGATCCGCCGCGATCGCGGCAAGGCCGAGAACCACAGCAACCGGGCCACCAACTCCGTCTGGTCGGGGATCGGTTACGCAATCTTCGCTTTCTGGCTCGGTGTTGCCGTGATGGCCTATCAGCGCGGTGACAGTTTCCTGATGAACACCATCAGCCTGCAGGTGCTCAGCCTCTATGCCGTCGGCTGGGTCGTTGCCGGCGCAGTGACCGGCCAGGGCTGGATGCGCTTCAACGCCCTGTTGGCATTCATCACCGTACCGGTGCTCGGCGCCTTCGTCGGCACCGGTCAGGAGTACCTCGTGTATGCCATCGCGCTCGTGCTCACTGCGGTCGTCCCCGGCGTGCGTCTGATGCGCGCCGCGGCGTCGATCCGCGCCGAGGGCTGAAGCCATGGAGGACTTCGACGTCAACACCCTCGACGATGTGATCCATGGCCGCGTGCGCCTCGGCATCATGGCCTACCTCGTGGGGGCGGATACCGCCGACTTCGGCGCGCTCCGAACCCATCTCGCCACGACCGACGGCAACCTTTCCGTACACCTGCGCAAACTGGAGGAAGCCGGGTACGTGAAGATCGACAAGACCTTCAAAGATCGCAAACCGCTCACCTCGGTGGCACTCACCAAGAACGGGCGCAACGCCTTCGTGAAGTATCTCGATTCGATCGCCAAGCTGGTGCGCTGACTACGAGCCCGCGCGGTGGTGAAAGCTACTGCGCGGGGCCGATGCGGATGCCGATCGTGGCCACGCCTTCGACACCGCCCTCCACCACATCACCCGGCACCAGCGGCGCGACACCCGCGGGCGTGCCGGTAAAGATGAGATCGCCCGCATGCAAGGCCATCGAACTCGACACGAAGGCGATGACCTCGGGCACCGACCAGATGAGTTGCGAGATATCGGCGTCCTGGCGAACGCTGCCGTTCACGGACAGCCAGATCCGGCCCTTGGCGGGATGGCCGATGACCGACGCGGGAACGATCGCCGAGCAAGGCGCCGAACGGTCGAAGGCCTTGCCCCACTCCCAGGGTCGCCCGGCATCGCGCGCGGCAAACTGCAGATCGCGGCGCGTGAGGTCGATACCGACACCGTACCCGTAGACATGCTCGTTGGCCGTCGCCGCCGGGATATCGCGGCCGCCGCGGCCGATGGCCACCACGAGTTCGATCTCATGGTGGAGATTCTTGGTCTGTGGCGGATAGTCGATCAGCGAACCGTCCGCCACCACCGCATCCGCCGGCTTCTGGAACATGAATGGCGGTTCGCGCGAGGGGTCCTTGCCCATCTCACGCGCATGCGCTTCGTAGTTGCGACCGACGCAATAGACCCGACGGATCGGGAAACGGTTGTCCGTGTCGCGCACAGCGACCGAGGCCTGCTCGGGCGGG
>CAZIRD010000003.1:16267-79896 GCA_964541625.1 uncultured Acidibacter sp. | reverse complement strand
CGCCGGGCCTTGTCGAGGTTGACGTTGTCCGGCCAGCTGTTGAGCGGCTCGAAACGAATCTGGCCACCGTCGGCACCGCCGCGACCGTCACCCAGACGATAGGTACCCGCGCTGTGCCACGCCATGCGGATGAAGAACGGGCCGTAGTGGCCGTAGTCGGCCGGCCACCAGGCCTGCGACTGGGTCATCAAGGCCGCGATATCCTTCTTCACGGCCGCGAGATCGAGCTTCTTGAACTCCTCGGCATAGTTGAAGTCCGCGCCCATCGGATTCGACTCGGCACCGTGCTGGCGCAGCGGCCGCAGGTCGAGCTTCTCGGGCCACCAGAACTGGTTCGACATGGATGCCTTGCCAGCAGCCGCGGCGGGTGCCGCATGCACTGCCGAAGCGAAGGCGAGCGCAGCCGCAACGACCACGGAAACGGTTGAGTGACGCATCGGATGACCTCCTAGGGTTCCTCGTAAGGGGCGCAAGGATGCCCGCCGGCGGAGCCGTCGTTAAATTGATATTCCCGATGCGCTCGATCGACGCCGTCTATGGGCGTCTAAAACGTGCCGGCAGCTGCCTTGCGCCAGGACTCACCGTCGGCGACGAACAGGCGATATCGCTCGAGATGCCGCAGCTGGCCACGGGCTGGGCCGGCGAGCAGCAGCGCATCGTCGAGACCATCGGCGTTGAGATCGCCGAAGATGAGCAGCGGCAACGGTGCCTTGCCGCCCGGGTCCAGCGCCGACGCTGCGCGCATGAACTCGCTGCGCAATGCGCTCTCGAGCGCGGCGGGCACGGCCCTGCCCTGCGGCACGGTGCGCAGTCCCTGCCGCCATTTGGCGTAGCGCGCCGGCGTTGCGGCGGGGTCTGTCTCGGGCTCGGACCTCGACGACTCGCGTGCGACGATCCCTGCAGCAGCCAGCGACTCGAGCGCTCGTTGTCCCTGCACACCACCCTCGTCGCGCAGGAAACGCAGCGCACCTTCACGGCTCTTGTCGTCTTGCGCGGCGAGCGCACGCGCCGTCTGGCTGCGGACGCTCCACGCGCGCGGATCCCCGAGCGGCGTCAGGCTGGTCGCCAATGTCGTCAGCAGCAGCACCGCAAGCGCAAAGTTCACATGCCGGATCGCCCCGAGCCAGGGCTGGCTGCGCAATGCCGCGTAGGCGTAGCCCACCGCATAGAAAACGGCGAATGCGGCCGTCACCACGCCCCAGTAACGCGCCGGCGTGAGCCCAAGCGCCTGCGTGCGCAGCACGATCGAGTAACAGGCGATCGCTGCGACCACCGCGAGCAGCAGCGGCACCACGCGCAAGGCCTGTTGCAGCAGCGGCGCGTATCCGGAGGGCGACTCGCCGTCCCGGTAGGCGGCGTTGATCAGCAGCACCGTCATCGCCACGAGGGCCAGCATGACCGCGCTGCCGATCACCCGCTCGCCGCTCGCGAACAGCGCGGGCAAGCGTGGCAGAAGGGCGATCGTGAACGCGATGACGATCAGCCCGGCCAAGGGCAGCAGCCATTTCAGCAGATCAAGCAACTGGTCGAGCACACCGTCGATCAGGCGATCGCTGCTGCCGATGATCTGCGTGGCCGTGGCAAACGCGAGCGTGGTAGCGGGATAGACGAAGCGCGAATCAGTGAAGAGATTCATGAAGAAATCGATCTGCAGCGTCCCGAAGAGCACTGCCCAAAGCAACAGCAAGGCCCAGAACACACCGGTGAACAGCAGCGACTCGGCGAGCGCGAGATAGCTGCGCCAGCTGCCGCGGAACAGCACTGCATACGGCGCCCGCCAGACACCGCTCTCCAGACGACCACGCAGCAGCGGCAGAAACAGCAGCCAGCCGAGGATTAGCGGCAACATGAAGCCGGCTACGCTGCCGTCCGCGTAGGCGGCGCTCCTCAACGGGCCAGGTACACCGGCAAAGGTTTGATAGCCGGTCCAGGCGAGGAACGCGGCGAGCCCTGCCGCGGCGATCCACAGCGTCCGCTGCTGTCGATGCGACCAGAGCAACAGCAGCGTCAGCGGCACCCCTACCACGACGAGGTAGCAGGCGATCATCGCGGCCGGCATGCTCGCCGGCCAGGAATCCGTCAGATACGCCTGGTGCAGCGCCCAGAGGGCCGCCGCCTGCAAGGCGGCGACCAGTTGGGCGGACAGTTTCATCCTGCGAAGGCCTGCGAGCGTAAAAGTGTCTCCCGTGACGTGACGCGGCGATCAGAAATTCTTCGAGAGTGTCGCGTACACGTAGCGGCCCGTGGCATTCGCGAGGCTGCCGAAGTAACCGAAATTGCTCGAGGTCAGCGGCGGGATCTTGTCTTCGATGTTGCGCACGCCGAGTCGCAGCGAGGTGCCGCTGAGGATCGCCTGCTTGCGGTCAAATTCGTACTGCCCGTACAGGCTGACCGTCGTCCAGCTGTCGACCTCGAACAACTGGCCGTTGACTGGCGCCGGACCGGTATCGGTCACCGAACCGACGTAGTTCACGAAGACGCCGGCGCGCCACTGCTTCTGCCGCCAGGTGAGCGACGCCGACCCGCGCCACTCGGGATTGCCGTTGACGCCGATCTGGTTGCCGGCGGCAGTGACCACGATCCCGGGTCCGAAGCGGCCGGCATTGTTGGCCTCGATGACCTTGCGGGCGACGTCGGTGGCTTCCTGCTCGAACTTGGTGAGCTTCGCCGCATTGACCGAGAACGAGAAGTTGCCGAAGCGGGTGCGTCGCAGGTCGTAGCGGACACTGGCGTCGAAGCCGGCGAGCTCGCGCGGCGTGATGTTGAAATAGTTGTCGTTGACCTGCAGCAGCTGGCCCACCTTGTTGGTGCCGACCGGCACGTCGCGCACGAGGTTCGGATTGCTCTGCCCGTCGAGTCGCAGCAGGTAGTCGTAGAGCAACTGCACCTGACCGCCCTCGATGCCGATGACCTCGGTCTGCTTGATCGTCCAGTAGTCGAGGGTCAGCGTCAGCTTGCCGGCGCTCTCCGGCAGGAAGGTCGGCTGCAGCACGATCCCCGCGGAGAGGTTGTCGGCCTCTTCGGGGCCGAGGTTGCGGTTGCCTGAGCGGACCTCGATCGTGCTCGCGCCGGCACAGGTGACATTGTTGAGCCGGCAGAAGGCGAAGTCGGTGCGGGTATTGCTGACCTGCGTACCGGCGCTGTAGAACTGCGCGAGGTTCGGCGCGCGGAAGGCCTGCGAGGCCGCACCGCGCAGCGCCAGCCAGTCGGCGACCGTCCAGTTGAGCGCGATCTTCGGCTTGGTGACATTGCCGAAATCCGAGTAGCGTTCGGTACGCGCCGCGAGCTGCATGTCGACGGAGCGGACCAGCGGAATCTCCATCTCGGCCGCTACCAGCGGCACGGCGAGTTCGAGGTAGCCGGAAATGATCGAGCGGTGGGCGCGGGTATCGGGCGCCGGGCTCGCGCCCATGACGTCCGTGCCGTAAACCGTGCCGGTGACCACGTCGGTGTACTTGATCGTGCCGTCGAGACGGGCATCGCGATCATCGACATAACTCTCGCGGCGCACCTCGATACCCCCGGCGATGCCGACATCGCCCGCGGGCAGCTTGAAGACATCGGGGCGCGAAGCCTTCAGGTCCCACATCGACAGCGACGTTTCGCTGATGCGATTCACGCCGACGAGGAAACTGCGGATCGTCGCCGCATCGCTCGGCGTCGTGTCCGCACCCGAGTAGAGCAGCTGGTTGCCGCCGTTGAACGGGTTGTAGGCGTCGGGCGTCGACTTGGCGAGCGCCTGCTGGAACAGCGTGTTGCTGACGGCGTTGAGGGTGTTGTCGTCGGTCTTCGCCCACGAATAAACCAGCGCCGACTCCCAGTCGAGACCGAACTTCTGGCCGCGCAGGCCGGCGAGCAGCCGATAGCTGTCGTCGGTCACTTCGTAGACACGCGGACCGGTGTCGACCGGGCGGTAGGTGGTGATGCGCAGCGGCAGCCCGCTCACCGGCACGTTGACGAGGTTCGGCAGACGGTTCGGGTTGGCGACGCCGTTGAAGGTCGTCGGTCCGAGCGGGTTGTAATAGTTGGAGGCCGGGACGGAGATCACGGCGCTCGCCAGCGGCGCCGACTGCTCGCGCAGCCCCGAGAACATGGCGTGGTAGAAACCTGCCTCACCAAAGAATTCGACTTCACCGAAGTTGCGACTGACGGTGGCGAACGCGTTGTAGCGGTCCACGCCGCCTTTCAGCGTCCGGTCGGCGTTCTCGTTGTAGCGCAGCTCGCGATCGACGGCTCCGGTGATGGTGCCGGCACGCAGGCAGAGGTTGCCGCTGTAGGTGGTGCTGCTGCAGCCCGCCGCAGTGTTCGAGATCGGCTCGACGCGGAACACGCCGGAAGTGGTCAGGGCCGTGGTGCCTTGGCGGACGGCGACCGTACTCGGAATGACCGTGAACGACCCCCAGGGCGATGAGGTGGTGCGGTTGTCGAACGCGGTATCCCCGGCCCAGGGCGTATCCGCGACACGCCAGCGATGATCCTCGCTCGCCGCGTACTCGCGATCGGTGGCGAGCAGACGGTTGCGCGTGTAGAAGCCGGCGTAGAGCGCCACCCGCGTGCCGTTGTCGAAGCGGGTTCCCGCCTTGAGGTTGATGGTCGTCTCGCGGTGCGGCGTGCCTTCCGAGCCGCCGTACTGGGCTTCCATGCGCAGCCCTTCGTAGTCGTTTTCGAGCACGGTGTTGACCACGCCGGCCACGGCGTCGGTGCCATAGATGGCCGCCGCGCCGTCGCGCAGCACTTCGACACGCTTGACGCCCGCCACCGGGAAGGCGTTCGTGTTCGCGGTCTGCACCGGCACGAAATTTTCGGTCTGCGTACCGGGGGCCGGTACCACACGCCGACCGTTGAGCAGCATCAGCGTGTTGCCGGTCCCGAGGCTGCGCAAATTGATCGACGAAGTGTCGCCGCGGGCATCGTTGAGGTTGCCGGTGGTGCGGGCCTCCTGAAACTGTACGTCGCCCGCTTGCGGAATGGAGCGGAAGAGATCGTCGCCCGACACCGCCGCCGTCGCGATGATGTCCTCCTTCTCGACGACGGTAACCGGCAGGACTTCGGTGATCCGCGTACCGCGGATCTGCGAACCGACGATGACCACCTCGGCGAGTTCTTCCTCTCTCGCCGGCTCTTTGGCCGGCTGCCTCGCCGTCTGCGCTGCGGCAGCGGGCTGCTGAGCGCCCGCCACGGTGGCGAAGAACAGCGACCCCAGCAGCGTCGTGATACCAGCGCGACGGCGCAGGGCCGACGCCACGAAGGGGAAAGAGCGGTGGTTCTTGTTCATGTCCCTGGAGAATTCCCTTGCCGAGCGAGGCTGCGGAATATCCACCAGAAGCGGTGATATTGTCCACCGGGAACGCTGCAGCCACAAAACGCAGCCGCCATGCGTTGCAGGGAACGGAGAAGACATCGATGACACACCTTACAAGGCGGGCGCTGACCACGGCGCTCACAGCCATCATTCTCGCCATGGCGGGTCTCGGCAGCGCGCCGCTCGCGAACGCCCAACAGCAATCGCTGCTCGAGTATCCGAGCATCCACTCGCCCCGCGTTGGCCTCGACGGCATGGTGGTGAGCCAGAACGAACTCGCCAGCGCCATCGGCGCGCGGGTTCTGGCCCGCGGCGGCAACGCGGTGGATGCCGCCGTGGCGGTGGGGTTTGCGCTGGCGGTCACCTTGCCGCGTGCCGGCAATATCGGCGGCGACGGCTTCATGACCCTCTATCTCGCCAAGGAAAAGAAGGTCACGGTGATCGACTTCCGCAGCATCGCACCCTTGGCCGCGCAGCTCGGCATGTTCGTCGACGCCGCGGGCAAGGAGGTTCCCGGCGCTTCGGTGGGCTATCGAGCCGCCGCGGTTCCCGGTACCGTCGCTGGGTTCTGGATGGCGCACCAAAAATACGGCAAGGCGGCATGGTCGGAGCTGCTCGAACCGGCGGTGTCGTTGGCCAGGGAAGGCATGACGCTGAGTGCCGACGAGGCCTTCGTCTTCGGCTGGGGGCGCAAGCGCCTCGAGGCCAGCGCAAGCGGTCGCGCCACGTTCTTCAAGGCGGACGGCGGCCTCTACAAAGCCGGCGAGCGCCTGCAGCAGCCGCAACTCGCCTGGGCGCTGGCGGAGATCGCACGCGATGGCGCCGACGCCTTCTACCAAGGCGCTGTCGCCGCGCGTATCGACGAGGATATGCGCCGCCATGATGGCCTGATCACGCGCGCGGACCTCGCCGCCTATCGCGCCGTCGAGCGCGAGCCGCTGGTGGGCAGCTACCGCGGCGTCACGCTGTACACGCCGCCGCCAGCAAGCGGCGGCGCCTCGCTGCTGCTGATGCTCAACATCCTCGAAAACTTTGATCTCGGCAAGACTCCCGCCGGCTCCGCGGAGGCGCTGCACCTGCTGGCCGAAACCATGCGTCTCGGGCACCGCGACCGGGTGAAGCATCTCGGCGACGTGGATTTCGCGCGGGTACCGCTCGGCGGGCTCACGTCGAAGGCCTACGCTGCGCAACGCGCAAAGCTCATCCGTCTGCGCAAAGCCAACGACGATGACGACATCGAGGCCGGCGATCCGTTCGCCTTCGAGAGTCCGAGTACCACGCACTACTCGATCGCCGATCGCGGCGGCAATGTGGTGTCGGTGACTTACACGCTCGGCTCGGATTTCGGCTCAGGCGTGATGGTTGATGGTGCCGGGTTCCTGCTCAACAATCAGATGAACAACTTCAGCCATGAACGCGCGTTCCGTGCCGCGCAGCGCGGCGAACCGGAGCCGCCGAATGCCATGCGTCCGGGCAAACGCATGATGTCGACCATGATGCCGACCCTCGTCTTCAAAGACGACAAGCCCTGGCTGGTGGTCGGCACGCCGGGTGGCGGCCGCATCATCAACACCGTGCTGCAGATCATCGTCAACGTGGTCGACTTCCGGCTGAATATCGACGAAGCAACCCACCAGCCGCGCATTTCACAGGGCGACGGGCCACTCGAGGTCGAGCCGAACTTCAACCCGGACACGCTCGCGCTGCTGCGCAAGAAGGGTCACAAGATCCGTCAGAGCGACACCATGGGCAGCGCGCAATCGATCGCGATAGAGCGCGATTATTTCTTTGGCGCAGCGGATCCGCGCCGGCCGGGCGCGGCGGCGATCGCGCCCTGAGCCGGCCGGGCCGCAAGGAACCACTCCACTTCGGCACGGCTGGGCACCGAGGGCTGCGCACCGCGACGAGTGACCGAAATCGCGGCGGCCGCGGCCGCACGTCTGGCAGCGTCGCGCAGCGCATGGCCCTGCGCGAGCGCAGCAGCCAGGCTGCCGCTGAAGACATCGCCGGCGGCAGTCGTATCGAGCGCCTCGACTTTGAAGGCGGGCAACCGCTCGCAGCCTGCGGCAGAGGCGAGCAGTACGCCGCGCGCACCCATCGTCAGCACGACGGTCGGCACGCCGCGACGCAGCAGTTCCGCCGCCGCACGTCGTGCCGAGGCCTCGCTGGTCACCGCGATGCCGGTGAGCCGCTCCGCCTCGGTCTCATTCGGTGTGATGATGGACAGCTTGCGCAACAGCGCAGCGGGCAGCGGCCTCGCCGGTGCCGGGTTGAGGATGATGGTCATGCCGGCGGTCCGCGCGCGATCGATCGCTGCGGCGACGGTGGCCAGCGGCGTTTCGAGTTGCACCAGCAGCACCCCCGCGCGAACAAAAGCGCGCGAAGCGCGGGCGACATGCTCGGGAGATAGGCGGTCGTTCGCACCGGAAGCGACCGCGATGCTGTTCTCGCCACGATCGGCAACCCATACCAGCGCGACACCGGACGGGGCTGTGCGATCCCGGGTGACATGCGCGACATCGACGCCCGCAGCGCGCAGATTGCGCAGCGCCTCGGCACCCAGCGCATCGCTGCCGACCCGCGCAACCAGCGTGACGCGTGCACCGGCACGCGCCGCGGCCACTGCCTGATTGGCGCCCTTGCCGCCCGCTGCCGTGAGGAAGTCGCCGCCGAGGACGGTTTCACCGGGCCGCGGCAGATGCTCGACCCGCACGATCATGTCGGTGTTCGAGCTGCCGACCACCACGACGGTCGCTTTGCGCTTCATTTCGTCTCCATCTCCTCGTCGCCATCCCTCGGCGCGATCGATCCGGCCGGCGGCCGGATCGTGATGGAGGATAATGCAGCGGACGACATGACTCGAGGAGTCCGACGATGACGACGACAAACCGGCCGTTCGACTGCGGACATCGGCGCATTTCATTGACGCGGATCGGCGGTTTGACCCGGCGCGGCCTGCTCGCCCTGTGCACCGTGGCGATCGGACTCACGGCTACAGCACCGGAGGCCAAGGATCTTCGGGCCACGGGCCCGCAGCCCGCCGAGACCATCTATGCGGGACGAGTCATTACGATGACCGCCAAGGATGCGGAGGCCGTAGCCGTGGCGGACGGACGCATCATTGCCGTGGGTGCCCGCGCGGAGGTCATGCGCCATCGGTCAGACGGCACGCGGGTAGTGGAGCTTGGCCAGGCGGCGCTGCTGCCGGGCTTCATCGATGCACACGGTCATCTCACTGCCACGGCCTCGACGGTGAGTCTTGCCGATCTCTCCTCGCCGCCGGTGGGCGAAGTGCGCAACCTCGCCGATCTGCAGGCGGTGTTGCGCAAATTCATCGCCGACCGCCGGCTCGCGCCGGGCACGGTGGTCGTTGGCCGCGGGTATGACGACGCGCAACTCGCCGAGCGGCGACATCCCAACCGCGACGATCTCGACGCCGTGTCGACCGAGCATCCGATCCTGATCGCGCATGTATCGGGACATCTCGCCGCGGCAAACACAGCCATGCTCCGTCTCGCCGGCATTGGCGCGGAATCGGCGAATCCCGAGGGTGGCGTGATCCGCCGTCGTCCCGGCTCGCGCGAGCCCGATGGCGTACTCGAGGAGTCGGCATTTTCGCTGGCACGCACCAAGTTGCCGATGCCCAGCCCGGAGAGTGCGCTGACCGATCTCGCTCTCGCGCTGCGCTATTACGCGAGCATGGGCATCACCAGCGTGCAGGACGGCGCGCTGGTACCGCCGATGCGCGCGCTGCTCGATGAGGCTGCGCGTCGCAATATGCTGGACATCGACGTCGTCACGTACCAGCTCTGGTCGCCGGTGGGGCTGGATCTGAAGAAGTTCACGAGCGCGCGCAGCTACGACCACGGTCTCAAGCACTATGGCATCAAGCTGATCCTCGACGGCAGCCCCCAGGGCAAGACCGCTTTCCTCTCGCAACCCTACCGAGTGCCGCCGCCGGGCCAGCCGCTCACCTATGTTGGCTATCCGACGCTGCCTGCCGAGGCCGTGCAAAAGGCAATCAGTGAAAGCGCGGCGCGCGGCATTCCGGTGCTGGCCCATGCCAATGGCGATGCGGCCGCGCAGATGCTGATCGACGCTGTCGCCGCGACGCGCGCGGCCGACCCTGCGTCACGACCGGAGGTCGTCATGATCCACGCACAGACCGTGCGCGAGGATCAGCTCGATCGCATGGCTGCGCTCGGCATCACGCCGTCGTTCTTCGTCGGCCACACTTTTTATTGGGGCGACTGGCACCGCGAGGAAACACTCGGCCCGGTACGGGCCGATCGCATCAGCCCGACACGCTCGGCGCTCGATCGCAGCCTCGCTTTCACGCTGCACACCGACACGCCGGTGGTACCGCCCGACATGCTGCGCACGTTGTGGTCGGCGACCACCCGGCGCTCGCGCAGCGGTGACATTCTCGGGCCGACGCAGCGACTGACCGCGCACGAAGCGCTGGCCGGGATGACGATCAACGCCGCGCGACAGCAGGGCGATGCGGCACTCAAGGGATCGATCGAAGTCGGCAAGCAGGCCGATTTCGTCGTCTTGTCGGCGGATCCGCTCGCTGCGGACCCCGAGAATCTCCGCGAGCTGAAGGTGCTCGAGACGATTTCCCGGGGTCGCAGCATCTGGCGGGCGGAACCTTCGTCCGCCGCCCGTTAGTCGAACTCGTAGCGGAAGCGCAGACCAAACACCCGCTTGTCGGGCGGCTGCACGATGATGCCCTGCTGGAAGTTGACCACCGGCGGCGTCAACGGCAGCGGCACCAGCAACGCACCGCCCGGCTCGCGGAACGACACGCTGCGGAACGCGTAGTCCCAGTTGCGGTCGTTGAGGCAGTTCTTGCAGTAGAGCTCGGTGAGCAGTCCCTTCTTTTCGAAGCCCAGGCGCAGATTGACGCGCGTGTAGGCGTCGGTCTGCACGAGGTTCGCGGCACTGTCCCAGGCACGACCCGTGTAGTTGGCTTCACCACGCAGGTACCAGTCCCAGTCGGCATTCAACTGGTCACGCCAGGTGGTGGAGATCGAACCACTGGTCTTCGGGATGCGCGGCAGTTCGTTGCCGTCGAAGCGCACACCATTCGCGCTGTTGCCCGTCAGCTGCTGCACGAACGGGTCGAAGAATTTCGTGTACTCGGTTTTCTTGGTGTCGAAGCGCAGGTTTACGTCCCAGTTCTCCGAGATCCGCGCCGTACCGTCGAACTCGAGGCCGCGGATCTTGGAGTCGCCGGGGATCAGCACACCGGTGAGGATCAGCGTCGGCGCGCCGGCACCCGGCCGCGCCGCCACCGTCAGCGCCGACCCGGACAGCATCTTTTCCCACTTCATGTCGTAGACGGCGACCGAGTACTCGACCCGGTCGTTGAACAGCCGCTGCTTGACGCCGAACTCGAGGCTGGTGAGCTCCGGCGAGGGCGCAAGTTCCGCGACGCCGGGGAACACCGCCTCGATCTGCTGGCGTACGAAGGCGACGTCGGACACGCCGCCCGGCGGGTTGGGCGGATTGAGGTACTGGTTGTTGAACTGGCCGGGCAGCACGCCCTTGGCCCAGTTGACGTACAGGTTGGTCGACTCGTTCGGCTGCCACTTGAGGATGAAGCGCGGCATCGTGTCCTTGAACACGGCCGCCGCCGGCTGCGCCAGACCCGAAACCACCGGCGCCTGCAGGGTCGCAGAGTCCTTCTGGTAGCGGGCCTCGGCGGTGAAGGTGAGCTTGTCGGTGATGTCGAAGTCGAACGCGCCGAAGGCCGCGCGCACCTCGGCAATTTCACCGTCGCGGTTCGGCGGCGTGTTCTGCACCATCACGATCGGGATCGGCGAACCCGGCGCGTTGCCGACGGTGTAGTTGACCGCGCCGTTGGTGTGCGCGTCGAACTGGCCGTCGTAGGAGTTGACGCCTATCAGCCAGCGGAAGCGATCTTCCGGGTTCGAGGCGAGGCGGAACTCCAAAGATTTGTCCGAGAACAAAGCCGGCGCCGCCGTGTAGACGTTCTCCACGTCCGAGCGGTCCGGATCGTTGATCGTCATGGTGTCGTTGGTGTTGCGACCGAAGTTGAGCACCGCCGAAATGCCGTTGGCAAAGGTGTACTGCAACTGCGTGGTGAAGCGCATGACCTCGCGCTTCAGGCCGAAGTGATCGAGGCTGGGCGCGCGGGCGATCAGCGGATCGGAGTAGATGCAGTTGCCCGTGGTGCCGACCGGCGTGCAGGGCGTAGCCGCCGAGTTCGGATTGCGGATCAGCGCCTGATTGCGCAGGAACGCGTCGCTGAGCAAGGTCGGGCTGCCGCCCGCGCCGACTATCCGCTGGCTGACGAGCGACGTGTTGGTCGACACGATGTTCTTCTCGCCGAGGCTGGTCAGTGTCGGGATGCCCGAGCAGAAGTACGGGATGCCGACCGTGAAGGTACGCGGCGAACCGTCGTTGAAACGGTTGGTGTAGGTCTTGCCGGCACATGAGGTGCCGTGCAGCCCGCCCGAGAGATGCGAGGTGGCCGGTGCGCTGTCCTCATCCTGCTGCACGTGCAGCCGGAGGCGCGCCGAGAAACTCTCGTTCGGCTCCCACACCAAGGTCCCGGTGAAGGAGTCGGTGACCTCCTCGCCGAGATCGCCGCCGTCCCGCGCGGTGTAATGCGCACCTTTCTTGTTGTGCAGCAGCGCCACGCGGCCGCGCAGGCTGTCGCCCCACAGCGGCCCTTCCACGGTGAGGCTGCCGTTCATGGAGTCGCGGGTCTCTGCAAAGCCGGCGATCTGCGCCTTGAACTCGCGCCCGGGCTGGCGGGTGATGTAGTTGATCGCGCCACCAAAGGTGTTGCGGCCGAAATAGGCGTTCTGCGGTCCCTTGATGACTTCGATACGCTCGATGTCGACCGTATTGACCGCCTGTACGCCACCCAGCACGTAGATGCCGTCGACGAACACTGCGCCGGTCTGCTGACGCGGCAGCGGGGCGCTGAAGGTCAGGCCGCGGAAATAGAGGTTGCCGGTGAAACGACCACCGGGACCGTTGCCGCCGACCGCTTGGAAGTTCATGCCTGGCGATACCGCCGACAGATCGCGGATGTCGTAGATCTGCTGCTTCTCGATCTGCTCGGCGGTGAACGCCGTGATGGCGAGCGGCACCTCGAGCAGTGTCTCGGAACGTTTGCGGGCGGACACGAGGACTTCCTCGAGGGCCGTGTCGGCCGTTGCACGAGACTCCTGCGGCTGTGCCAGCGCGGTATGGCCGATCGACGCGACCACAGCCAACGTGACCGCCGTGGCGACGGTTGAGTTGCGGTTCATATTCCCTCCTTTGTCCTTGGTACGGACCGCTTAGCCTAACTGCCGCGTGCGGCCGGCATGTGTCAAGGCGCTCGGCTGCGCAGTTCACCGTGCGAACGCGCCCGCGGGCGGTAGCGGCAAGCGCTCGAGCGGCAGCGCCGTGGTCGACTTCACGGTCGAGAGCGCGATGCTGGAGGTGATGTCGCGCACGCCGGGCAAACGCGCGAGCCGTTCGCGCAGGAAGCGTTCGTAGTCGTCAACGTCGCGCGCCAGCACACGCAGCAGGAAATCCACCTCGCCCATAAGCATGTGGCAGTCGACCACCTCGGGCGCGGCGCGGATCGCTTCCTCGAATTGCTTGAGCGCTTCCGGCTGCTCGCGCAGGAAACGGATCTGGGCGAACACTTCAAGGTTGAAGCCGAGCGCGCGGCGATCAAGCAGCACCACCTGCGACTTGATCGCCCCGCATTCGCGCAGCCGCTGGATGCGGCGCCAGCATGGCGATTGCGACAAGCCAACCGCCTTGGCGATCTCGGCCACGGCGGTCGAGGCGTCGCGCTGCAGGATGGACAGGATTTCGATATCTGTCCGGTCAAAAGATTGCTGCATTTTTCAACCTGATAATCGGCGTTTTTGGGAAGAATATACCCTTACGGTATCCCTTCATGCTGTTTCGTTCTCCCCGCGCGGCTTGACGGGGCTAATCGTTTCCCGAAACTAACGCCTTTCGACCCAACGATTCGCAAATCCTCCAAGGGGGGCTCAATGAGCAGCTTGCAGAAGTTCCGTCACGCCACGGCCGTCGCCGGTCTGGCCGGCATCATCACCGCCCTCGGCGCCAGCACCACCGCCACGGCGGCGGAATCGGCCGCCGCAGCACTCGACGAAGTGGTGGTGACCGCGCGCAAGCGCGAAGAGAGTTTGCAGGACATCCCGATCGCCATCTCCGCGCTCGGCGCCGAGCAACTCGAGCAGCGCGGCATCACGCGGCTCGAGGATCTGACGCTGCAGGTCGCCGGCGTGCAGTACCACTCGCTGGGCCTCGCGATCCCGGGCCGCGTCAACTCGTCGATCCGCTTCCGCGGCATGGACGTCAACAGCCAAGTGCCCACCTTCCAGTTGGGCACGCTGTTCGTCGATGGCGTGTACGTACTCGGCGGCACGCACTCCATTCCGCTCGACGACGTCGAGCGCGTCGAAGTGGTCAAGGGCCCGCAGTCGGCCTACTTCGGCCGCAATACCTTCGGCGGCGCCATCAACTACATCTCGAAGCAGCCGTCGCTCACCGAAATGCAGGGCGAACTGCGCATCCTCGGCGCGTCCTACGGCGAGCGCGATGTGTCCGGCGCGATCAGCCTGCCGATCATCGCGGACAAGCTCGCGATCCGCGTCGGCGGCCGCACCTACGAGACCGGCGGCATGTGGACGGCCACCGACGGCGGCAAACTGGGCGCGCAGCAAACCAACTCCTATCAGGTCGCGCTCAAGGCGGCGCCGATCGAGGGCCTCGACGTCACCGTGCGCTATTTCAACGGTCGCGACGAAGACGGTCCGGCGGCGGGCGGTGCAATCCCCGGGCGGTTCAACGACACCTGCAACCGTGCGCCGGTGACCATCGGCGGCCAGACCATCAAGGTTGGCTGGTTCTGTGGCGATGTCCCCGAACAAGGCAAGGCGATCTCGGTGCTCGGTAACAACAAGATCATCGACAGCAACACGCAGGCGTTCTCGCCGCGCTCGCTGCCGGCGACCGGCGATGCCAACTACCTGCTCGATCAATACATCCGCAGGGCTCTGCCCGGCGCGCTGGCCGGCAAGGTCCCGGCGGTCAATGGCATCGAGCTGAAGCGCGAAGTCGAGCGCATCTCGGCGCGCATCGCCTACGAGTTCAACGACGGCTGGTCGGTCGAAGCGCTGGGCGGCGACAATACGCTGCGCGCCAACTGGGTTCGTGACTTCAACTTCACCGCCTTCGACAACGCCTACTCGCGCGACCCGCAGTACTCCACCGACAAGTCCTGGGAAGTGCGCCTGAGCTCGCCGCAGCAGAACCGGCTGCGCTGGCAGGTGGGCTACAACCGCTACGAGCAGCGCTTCATCTCCGCTGGAACGGGTGGTGATTCGCTGTTCCTCTGCGTTGACTCGATTCCCGGTGTGACGATCGGTCCTTGCCGGCCGAATACGGCTACGCAACCGGGTTTCGCGTTCTTCCCGAACTCGCTCGGCAACACCGATCAGGTCGAGACCCAGGGCTACTTTGCCGGTGCGACCTATGACGTCACCGACCAGTGGGCCATCAGCGCAGAAGGCCGTTACCAGAAGGACAGCTTCAAACGCGGCCTCACCACCTTCCAGAACATCGCCGGCAACAAGTTTCTGCCGCGCGTGATCCTGCAGTGGAAGCCCAATGAATCGACCAACCTGTATGCCTCCTATGCACTCGGCCTGCTGCAGGGCGAGCTCAACCAGCTGGTAATCGACGCCGATGCCCGCGAGCGCGCGCAGTTCGAGGCCCTGGGCTCACCCGGCGCGGTACCGCCGGAAGAGCTCAAGAGCTACGAGGTCGGTTGGAAGCAGGCCTTCCTCGATGGCAACTTTGTGCTCAACTCGGCCTTCTACTACGGCGACTGGAGCAACAAGAAGGTTCGCCAGGTCATCTCCGTCAACTTCACCTGCGGTGATTTCCCGGCGGCGATCGGTACACCCGGCTGTCGCCCCAACCTCGGCGAAGGCAACACCGGCGACCCGGCCCGTAACCCGAACGGCACGCCGGTGTTCAGCAACCAGAGCGTGGTGTCGGCCTACGACGCCAAGATCTGGGGTGCGGAGTTCGAGTGGGCCGCGACGCCCACCGAAAATCTCCGTCTCGGCGGCGCGCTGACCTGGGCACGCAGCGAAATGAAGGAAGGCATCTTCAACACCATCACCCAGATCGCCGGCACCAACAACATCAAGGGCAAGTCGAACCCGCGCTTCCCCAAATGGTCAGGCTCGATCAACGGCGAATACACCGGCCAGCTCACCGACAAGTGGCAGTGGTTCGCGCGTGGCGATGCCGCCTATTTCGGCAAGACCTACGTGGATCTCGACAACCTTGCGCAGTGCAAGGCCTACACGATCGCCAATGCCGGCCTCGGCGCCAGCAACGGCAACACCCGCGTCGAGCTCTTTGTCCGCAACCTGTTCGATGACGACAGCTGGGCGGCCTGCGCGCGCTTCCTCGAGTTCGACATTCCGCAGGATACGGCCGGCAACCCGAACACCTACATGACGGTCATCGTCGCCCCGCAGATGAAGCGACAGATCGGCTTGCGCGCCTCGTTCAAGTTCTGATGCACGGCCGCCGCCACTTCCTCGCCGGCTCGGTAGTGGCGGCGGCCGGCTTGTTTCCCGAAATCCCCCTGGCCAAAACGGCCCGCAGCGCAGCTGGCGGTAGCGCACCGGGCGGCACCCCACGGGCCGGCAGCCGCTCGTTCCGCTGGATCCCCGTCGCAACCTTGTCTGACGGCACGGTACTGCAACTGCCGCTGCACGAGGTCCGTGGTGATCGGCCCGGTCCGACTCTCGGCATCACGGCCGCGGTACACGGTTGGGAGATCCTCGGCATCGAGGTACTGCGACGGCTGCTGCGGCAGGTCGGCACAGACTTCGCGGGACGCATCCTCGCGATCCCGGTCGCCAACCCGCCGGCATTCCGCAGCCAGTCGCGACACTCACCCATCGATTCGCAGGACCTCAACAACGTCTTCCCGGGCTCCGAACACGGGTGGGTGAGCGCACGCATCGCGCAGCAGATCAGCCGGGAGCTCATCGAGCCGGCGGATTTCTTCGTCGACATCCACGGCGGCGACCATTCCTGCACCGTCAACTATGCGATGGGCAATACACGGCAGGTGGCCCTCGAGTCCGGGTTTCCGGTGGTGCGTACGCTCGAGGACGTCTTTGGTGGCGCATCGAACCTCAGTGGCACGGCGATGGGCCAAGCCATGTCCCTCGGTAAGCGCGCGCTGGGCTTCGAGGTTGGCGCCGGCTATCAGGCCGACGAGTTGTGTATCGCCACGGCTCTGCGCGGCCTTCTCAATGCCATGCGGATGCAGCGCATGTTGCCGGACACGCCGGAGCGACCGGCGCGGCAGTGGCTTGTCAGGCATACGCGGGTGCTGCGCGTGGACCACGGCGGGCTGTTCCTGCCGGCTCTGCCGATCGACCGGCTCAACCAACCCATAGCGGGCGGCACGGCGCTGGGACAGGTCGCGAACCCGCACACGCTCGAAACCGTCGAGACACTGACCGCACCCTGGGAGCGGGGCGTGCTGATGATGCACAAGGCCGGCATTGCGATGGTGGAGGCCGGTCTGTGGGTATTCAACGTCGGCAATCTGGACACCGCCGAGGAAGTGCGCAACGGTTGACCGCCTGAATCTTCCGGGAGCCGGCGATGTCGTTATCAAAGATTTTTCCCGCCCAACATCCGGCACGGTCAGCGCGCACCGCATGGCGGGCGATCCACGCTGCCGTGGCGATCGGCGCGTTCCTCGCCTGCGCATCATCCGTCACGGCCGGGCAGCCGCAGTCAATCGTCGGACGACCGGCGCAGGCAACGCCGCATCAGGCGACGGACGGGAACGCCGCCGTCGCCGCAATGGAGCGCAGCTTCTCCGAACTCGTCGCCGGTGAGCAACGCGCCGGCGTCGTCTGGCGCATCCTGCGCAACGGCAAGACCGTCTCCTCGGGCGAGGTCGGCTGGCAGGATCGCGAGCGACGTGTGCCAATGGGCGCGGCGACGACCTTCCGCCTGTACTCGATGAGTCGCGCGATCACTTCCGTGGCCGGTTTGCGCTTGGTCGAACGCGGCAAGCTCTCGCTCGACGACCCGCTCACGAAGTACCTGCCGGCGTTCGCCAACCCGCGAGTTCTCGTTGATCCGCAATCGGCAGCGGCCGGCACGGTAGCGGCTTCGCGGCCCATTCTCATCCGCGATCTTTTCACCTACACCGCAGGTTTTGGCTACGCACCGGACTATCCCGCCGATCTCGGGCTGCGACGGGACGACGTCATCGGCATCGGGACGAACATCGCCGCGGGCGTCGAGCACCTCGCGAAGTTTCCGTTGCTCTTCCAGCCAGGCGCGCGCTGGCACTACGGATTTTCCAGCGATGTACTCGGACGCGTGATCGAAGTCGTGACCGGCAAGCCGCTCGACCAGGCGCTGCGCGAGCTCGTATTCGATCCGCTCGGCATGCGCGACACCGGCTTTCGCACCGAGGAGCAACGTCTCGCCAAGGCCTACGGACTACGCGACGGGCGCCTCGTCGAGCTCACCGACAAACTGCCGAAGTCCGCCGACTATCTGCGCGCGGGCAGCATGCACTCGGGCGGTGGCGGTCTCGTGTCCACCGCCGACGACTATCTGAAGTTCTGCGAGATGCTTCGGCGCGACGGCCGCGGCCCGCAGGGGCGACTGCTCGCGGTACGCACGGTACGCGCCATGCTCAGCAACGAGCTGCAACCGGGACAAGGACCGCTGTTCTGGCACCAGAAAACGCCTTCGCCGCTGATGCGCGGTGGCGGCTGGGGACTCGGTATCGGCGTACGCACCGCGGATGTGGATGATCCGCCGCTACTGTCGCGCCGCGGCGAGGCGTTCTGGGGCGGACTGGCCGGCACCGGCTTTCTGATTGATCCGGCGTCCGGGACCACCGCAGTGGTGATGAGCCAGTACTACGGCGCGGAAGGCGACGACGTCGCGTTCATCCTGCGACGCGGAGTGTACGGGGGCCGCTAAGGAGCTCGCGCACGAACGGACTCGCGAAACGCCGCTCGGCGGTGACCGCGTAGAAATGCTCGCGTAAGCCCGGCACACGGGCCCGCTCGACGAGGACGCCACGCTCAAGTTCGTCTTTGACGACCACCGGCGGCACCAGCGCGAGTCCGCCACCCTCACGGGCGAGCAGACGCAGCATCGCCATGTCGTCGACTTCGGCCATCACCACCGGTCGAATGCCGGCTTGCTCCATCAGCGCGTCGAAGGACTCGCGCAGGCTGCTCTCGGGTCCCGGCAGGATCAGCGGTATGTCCCGCAGATCCTCGGGAAAGCGGAACGCGGCCGTCTTCGTCCGCCGCCCGCCCTGACTGCGGATCGGTCGGCCGACGAGGCTCACGGCCTGATCGCCGATTTTGTGCACGCGCCAGGGGTCGGCCTTGTCGCGCGTGACCACCGAGTTGCTGAGCACGACATCAAGGGTGTGCGCGGCGAGTTGCGGCAGCAACTCGCGCAGGGTGCCGGAACGCAGCACGAGTTCGACATCGTCGCGGGCGAGCAGCGGCCGCAGCCAGCCGAGCTGGAAGTTGCGCGACAGGGTCGCCACCGCCCCCACTCTCACCGCCGCGCGACCGACCCGTGCCGCTCCCTTGAGGGTACTGACGAGCTCGTCGCCGGTACGGAAGATCGTGTCGGCGTACTCGAGCGCGATGCGCCCGGCCTCGGTGAGTTCGATGCTGCGGTTGCGCCGCTCGAAGAGCTGTTGGCCGAGGCGATCTTCCAGCTGCCGCAACTGGATCGAGAGCGCCGAGGGCGAAACATGCAGGCGCGCAGCGGCACGCGTGAGGCTGCGCTCGTGGGCGATGGCGCGGAAGTAGCGCAGGTGGTGGTAGTTCAGCTGACTCATGGCTTCAGTTTAATTAATTAAAACGTTCGCGTTCAATAATTGAATTAGACAGCGTTTGCAGCACTCCCTACATTTCGCCCCCGCAGGGCATGAAGGCCTGCAGCCACCACAAGGAGTGCACCCATGAAGACCACACGGACCCTCGTCGCCCTCGTCATCGCCGGCCTTGCCGCACAGGCCAACGCCCGTAGCGAGGAATGCCACACCACCACCGAGAAGGAAGTCGCCGCCCAGTTCGACCGCTGGAATGCCGCGCTTGCCACCCTGAAGCCCGACAACGTGGTCGCGCGCTACGCGCCGACGTCGATCCTGCTGCCCACGGTCTCCAACGTCCCGCGTCTCACGCCGGAGACTCGCCGCGACTACTTCGAGATGTTCCTCAAGTCGAAGCCACAAGGTCGCATCGACAGCCGGCTGATCCAGATCGGCTGCAACTCCGCGATCGACGCCGGCATCTACACTTTCACCTTCGGCGACGGTCGCAAGGTCCAGGCCCGCTACACCTTCACCTACGGCTGGGACGGCAAGGACTGGCTGATCACCAGCCACCACTCCTCGGCCATGCCCGAAGCCACCGGCAAGTAAGCCGCCATGAATGCATCGCTCTTCGCCAGCCTCGTCGATCCGGCGATCCTGCTGTTCTTTTTCGGCATTCTCGTCGGCGCGATCCGCTCCAACCTCGAAATCCCTGCCGCGATCGCCAAGTTCTGCTCGCTTTATCTGCTGCTCGTGGTGGGATTCAAGGGCGGCACCAACCTGGCCGCGACCGGCTTCACGCCGGAGATGGGTTGGGCGCTGCTCGCAGCGGCGTTGCTGGCGTTGGCGGTGCCCGCCTGGTCGTTCCTCGTGCTGCGTCGGAGGCTCAACCCCTTCGACGCAGCCGCGATAGCCGCGACCTACGGCTCAGTGAGCGCGGTGACTTTCATCACCGCCAGCACCTTTGTCGAGCAACAGGGTATCGAGGCCGGCGGCTACATGGCCGTTGCGCTCGTGCTCATGGAATCGCCCGCCATCATCATGGCGGTGCTGCTCGCCAATCTGGTGCGCTCGAGGAGCAAGGTCGTGCAAACGGCGGGCGCCGTTTCGGGCGCTCAGCCTCTCACGCTGCGCAACGTGATGCACGAGGCGTTCACCGACGGCGCCCACCTGCTGCTGCTCGGTGGCGTGCTGATCGGCTTCCTCACCGGCGACGCCGGCAAGAAGGCGCTGCTGCCCTTCACCGACCTGCAGAAGGGGATCCTCGCCTTCTTCCTGCTCGACATGGGCCTGCTGGTGGCGGCGCGCGCCAAAGAATTGCGCCAGAGCGGCGCGTTCCTCGGCGCCTTCGGCATCCTCATGCCGCTCTTCAATGCGGCCGTCGCCATGGCACTCGCCCAGGCTTTCGAGCTCGGCATGGGCGACGCCTTCCTGCTCACGGTACTCGCCGCCTCGGCCTCGTACATCGTCGTGCCGGCGGTGGTTCGCTACGCGATCCCGGAGGCCAATCCCAGCCTCTACTTCACCATGTCGCTGGCGATCACCTTCCCCTTCAACATCCTCTTCGGGCTGCCTTTGTACCTCTGGATCATCGAACGACTCTGGTCGTAGCCCTCGTTGACGCTCGCCGGAGAGGACGCGAAACTTGGGGACGGTGCGGCACCCCTGCCGCCCGTCCCCACCGAGCAAACCCTGCATGCCGACCACCCGCGCACTCGCGCTCACACTCGTCCTCGCACTGGCCACGCCCGTCACCGTCAGGGCTGAAGTCGGGGCCGGGGCAGGGGTCGGGGCAATCACGGTGGAGAATGCCTGGGCGCGGGCGACGGCACCGGGACAGATCGCCGGCAGTGGTTACTTCACCCTCATCAATGCAGGCGACCAGCCGGATCAACTGATCGCCGTCTCGACGCCGATCGCCGCGCAGGCGCAAATCCATCGAACCTCGATGGACGGTGGCGTGATGCGCATGCGCGAACTGACGGAAGGCCTTGCGCTGCCAGCCCGATCGCGCGTGGAACTCAAACCGGGCGGCACACATCTGATGTTCATGTCGCTGCAGTCCCCGTTCGTCGCCGGCAGCAGCTTTCCCGTCACGCTGAAGTTCCGCGCCGCCGGCGAAGTCACACTGCGCTTACGGGTCGAGCCGATCACGGGACCGAGCGCAAGCGGGCAGCGCAGCGTGGATCGTCCATGAAGGGAAACCACAGGATGCCCACGATGCCACTTCGCAGCCTGAGCCGCTCGATGACCGCCTCGCTGTCGGTCGCCTTGCTGTGTTGGCTCGCCGCTTGCGCACCACCGCCGCCACCCTTCCATGCGACGGAAGTGACCGGCCTCTCCTACGGCAACGGTCTCGCGATCGCCGACACCCGCGGCCAGCTGCGTACCGTCGACGATTTCGCGGGCAAGGTTTCGATCGTCTTCTTTGGCTTCACCAGTTGCCCGGATGTGTGTCCGACGACGCTGATGCGGCTGCGCGAGGTCCGTAACGCCCTCGGACCGCAGGGCGCGGCCGTGCAGGTGCTGCTGGTCAGCGTCGACCCCGAGCGCGATACGCCGGAGCGGCTCGAGGCGTATGTCAGGAATTTCGATCCGTCGTTCGTCGGTCTGCGTCCCGAGCCGGCCAGCCTCGAAAAGGTCGTCAAAGCCTTCCATGCCATTGCGGTAAAGGTTCCGACCTCAGGCGGCAGCGATTACACCATCGACCATTCGGCGACGCTGTACGTCTACGACCGCAGCGCGCGAATGCGTCTGATCGCGCAACCGGATCTGCCCGTCGATCAGCTCGCCAGCGATCTGCGACGTCTGCTGGCCGAGTAAAGGCAGCGCGGGCAGGCGGTCAGGCCGTCGACATCGCACGCAGCTCGCGGAAGCCAAGACTGACCAGCCAGGCGCCGGCCAGCAGCAGCATCGCAGGCGCCACCATCAGCGAGCGACTCACCAGCTCCGGCGAGCCGAACACGTAGTCGGTGAACAGCGCCACGACCAGCGGTCCACCCGCCTGGCCGATGATGTTGGCCACCAGCAGGTAGATCGCGACCAGCAGGCCACGCATCCGTGCAGGGCAGATCACCGGGATAAGCGCCGGACCGGCGCCGAAGGGCATGGTGCCAAAGAATACCGCCGGTGCCAGCATCGCCACGGCCGCCTCGGGTGTCGACATCATCGGCAGTGCGACCACGAAGGGAATGGTGAGCAGCGCCGCGACGAAGGCCGTGCGCAGATGGCTGTCGCCACGCCCACGTTCGCGCAGCCGGTCGGCGATCCAGCCGCCGCTCACCACTCCGCCCGTACCGCAGATGAGGAAGATGATCCCGTAGGCGTAACCCACCTGCGACGCGGTCCAGCCGAGATTGCGGATGAAGTGCGCCGGGACCCAGGCACCCAGGCAGAACTGCACCGCGGCAAGCACCGAGATGCCGCAGAAGACAGCGGCGAAGACACCAGCCTTGCCACGCACGAACTTTGCCACCTCGGCGAGCGAGGGCCGGTCGTCCTCGGGCTTCGCGGCGGGATCGCGCCTGCGCAGCGGTTCACGCACGGTGAGCAGGAACAACACCACCACGATCAGCCCTGGCAGCGAACCGATGATGAACGCGGCCTCCCAGGCCCGCAGTTCGCCGAACACCGGCAGGACCACCTGGTGCATGGCCGACAATTGGGCGATGAGGAACCCGCCGAGCAGCAGGGCAATACCCGAGCCGACGAAACTGGAGCCGGTGAAGACGCTGAGCGGCAGCGACAAACGATGCGGGCGAAAGAGATCGGCGAGCATCGAGAAACCCGAGGGCGTCAAAGTTGCCTCGCCAATGCCCACCATCATGCGAGCCAGAAAAAGCTGCAGGAAATTGCGTGCCAGGCCGCAGGCGGCGGCAGCGGCTGTCCAGATGACAATGCCGACGGCGATGATGCGGCGGCGGCTACCGGTATCGGCCAGGCGACCGAGCGGTACCGCGGCGATCGCGTAGAACAGCGCGAAGGCGAGCCCCTGCAGCAGACTGATCTGCGTATCGCTAAGCGCAAGATCCGCCTTGATGTCCTCGACCAGCAAATTGATGATCTGCCGGTCGATGAACGCAACCATGCCGCAGACGCAGAGTACGAACACCACGTACCAGCCGTAAGCCTCGCTCGGCCAGGCCGTGACCGGATCATTGGTCGCCGGTGTCGCGGCCTCTTCCCTATTGCTCATGCTCTGTCACTCATGTTCTTTCACCCCTGCGCTCCCCGCGGAGTCATCGATGGCCAGCGGCTCAGTGGCCGGATCGTAGGAAAACAGCCCGAGCGAATCCTCGTTGCGGACCGGCATCTCGCGCAAACGCTGCGGATGCAGGCCCGACAAGCGCTCGCCGCCCAGGGCGGATTCGCGATGGATCAACGTCACCCGCGCGTGGCGGGTGGCCTCATAGCGGCGGAAAGCGGCGGCGAGATCGGACGTCGCCTCGAGACAGCGTCCGAGTACCACGGCATCCTCGAGTGCCGAAGCAGCACCTTGGCCGAACCACGGCATCATGGGATGCGCCGCATCGCCGACCAGCACCAAGGGTCCGCGCGCCCAGCACGGCAAGGGCTCGCGCGCGAACAAGCCCCATTTGTGGCAGCGCCCACCCGGCGTCGCCGCGAGGATGGCGTGTACCTCCGGGTGGAAGCCCTCGAGCATCGCCATGGCCTCGCCGACCTCACCGGTCTGCGACCAGCCTTCCCGCTGCCATGCATCCGCCCTCGCGAAGACCACGTAGTTGATGACGGAACCCTGCCGGACGGGATAGCGCACAAACAGTCTGCCGGGACCGGCGAATACTTTGGAGCCCGCGCTCAAGTCCAGCGAGCCGAGTGCCGGACGCGGCACCAGTCCACGCCAGGCGACGAAGCCACCAAAGGTCGGCGGCGTCGATGGACACACCGCGGCGCGCACCACGGACTTCAGACCGTCAGCGCCGACCACGGCACTGGCGGATTCCTCGTGGCGCTGTCCCGTCGCGTCCAGGAATCCCAGCCGTATCGGCCCAGCCGCAGCGCTTGTACCTGCAGCGGCAGTACCCGCAGCGGCGAAGTCCACCGACACCAACCGGCGATCGGCGACGACCGCAAGCGGATCCTCGCGCAGCACCTGCTCGAGCAAAATCCGGTGCAGATCTGCGCGATGCAGTTGCAGGTAGGGTGCCCCGTACTGCTGCACGGTGTTGCTGCGATCGAAGCCAACCAGCAGTTCACCGCTCGCGTAATGGCAGGTGAGCTGCTGCGGCGGCTCATCGGCGATTGCGCGTACCTGCGCGCCGACACCCAGCCAGTCGAGGGCCTTGACGGCATTGGGGGTCACCGAGAGCCCGGCGCCCACCTCGCCAATTTCGGCGGCCTGTTCATGAACGCGCGCGGCGATCCCCGCGCGTCGCAGGGCCAGCGCCGTCGCCAGTCCGCCGATCCCCGCACCGACGATGCTGACGCGGGTCACGACAGGCCCAGCGCGCCGGGATTGATGATGTGATCGGGGTCCAGCATCGCCTTCAATTCCCGCAGCACCGCAGTGAACGCCTCCGAGCGGTTCTCGAGGTACGGGTAGGCGCGGCCGATTTGCAGATGCGCGCCGGCGTGACGCTGCATCAGCGCGATGATCTCGAGGCGCAGCGCTTCCACATAGGCCCGTCCGGCGGGATTCGCCGCCGCTGGCGCGAGCCCTGCGCGAAACTCCGCCGGCACCATCGAGTCCAGCAGCGGCAACCATTCGTCCTGCCAGTAGATCACCGGCTCATAAAGCAAAGCGGAAGGCCCGACCGCGGCAAACACCACGAACATCTCGACCTGATGTGCCGCACAGCGTGCCGCGGCTCGTGTCCGCAAGGCGAGGAAATCCGCGTGGAAGTCATCGATGGCCGAGTGCGGCAGGATCACGTGCAAGGGCAGCAGCCGTCGCCCTCCGGGACCCACCACCATGGGCGGCGGGAACGGCGTCGCCTGCACCACCGCTGCCATGCTGTTGGCAACTTCACGCCCGCCATGTCCGCGAGCGAGTCCGCGCAACTGCGCGAGATCCAGCGCGAGGCGACGGGCGTCGGCCCCTTCGCAGAGGAAATGCGCGAGGAATCCATCGCCGGCGAGGAAGGCTCGACCACCGCGGATCATCCGCCAAGCCTGATGCAATGCATCAGGCAGATTCGCCTGGGCACGCACCACCTGCCAGAGCCGGCCCGCATCCTGCCGCAGGGCCGCCTCGCCGGCCGCCAGCCTGGCGAGCGCCGTTTCGACACCAAAGATTTCAGTGGCCAGACCGCGGCGCGATACCTCGGCGACCGCTCGCGCGAGACTGGCGAAATCCGCAAAAGCGAACGACACGCTGTCGCGTGCCGCCGGACGCGGCTCGAGTTGCAGCGTCACCGCGGTCTTGATGCCGAGCGCGCCGGCATCACCGGTGAAAAGACCGCTGATGTCGGGCCCGTAGGGCCGGAAAAAGGCCTCGCGCGCCGACGCCCCGATCTGCGCGGTATCGAGCACTTCGCCGGTGCCGAGTACCACCTCGAAACCGAGAGCCGCCGCAGCGGAAGTCCCGTGCCTACCGGAACCGAAAGTCGCTGCACCCTGCGACATCCCGCCACCCAGTGTCGCCTTGGCGCCCGACATCGGCCCCCAAAACCGCGCGCGCAAGCCATGCGGCTCGAGCGCGGCGTCCAGCGCCGCCCAGGTACAGCCGGCTTCGACAGTCGCCACGAGATCCACCGGCGATACCGAACGCACGCGCGCGAGTCCGGTCAGATCGACACTCACCAAGCGGTCGGTGCGGGGCGTGCAAGCATCGGTGTAGGACATGCCCCCACCGCGCAGCTGCAGTGCAATGCGGCTGCGGCGCGCGGCGCGGACCATCGCTACGACCTCCGCCGTGGAACGCGGCTTGAGGATGGCAAGCGGCAAGGCGGCCGCGCGATAGACGTCCTGCGAGAACAGCGCGCGCTCGCGCTCATCGAGGCTGACGCGATCGGCGCCCAGCGCCTCGCGAAAGCCGTCGAGCGGATCGGCTTCTGCCCGCATCGGCCGGCGCTAGTCCCGGACTGCGGTCGTGCAGTGCAGGAAGGTCGGCGTCGGCCCCTGATGCAGGATGCGAAACCCGGCGTCGCCGATCAGTTGGCGGAAATCGCTGGCGACGAAGGCCGGCGAGTACGGCTCGCAGTTGTAGTGCGCATCGAACTTGAGCCATAGCTGATTGGCGGCGGGGAGATTGCGATCGTTCGGCGCGTCCACCACGGTGAGACAGCCGCCCGGACGCAGCAGTCGATGCATCTCGGCAAGAATCGGTGCGAACAGACGCTCGGGCACTTCGTGGAAGAGAATGTAGGCAAGGATCACGTCGTACTGCCCGGTCGGCAGACCCGTTTCCTCGGCGAGACCCTGACGGAAGTGCACATCGATGCCGAGGTCGGTGGCGCGCTTATGGGCATAGCGCACCATCGGCAGGCCGACGTCGAGGCCGGTCACCTCGGCGTTGGGGAATCGCTGCTTGAGCGCCGTCGTGCACTGACCGATCGAACAGCCGACATCAAGCACCTGCGCGACGCGACCATCCGCTGGCGCGGCGACGAGATCGACGACCTGGCGATGCAACTCGTCCTGGTCGTTGTCGCCCTGATAGAAGACCTTCGTGCCGTGGTGGAAAACGTAACCGGCAAGCGAATCGCCGCAATAGCCGCCGGGCTGCAGGTGGATGTCGAGTGTCGCGTACTTCGGCACGACGAACGCCGGGTCGTAGTACAGGCGATTGGGGCGCCGAAGTTCCGCTTCCGCCAGCGCGGCTTCGTGGACGGCGCGCTCGCGCGCATAGCTGTCCTGAATCTTCTGCCAGGTCTGCTGCTGCTGGCTGCGCATGAGGCGTTTCCAGGTGCGCACCATCGGCTGCGCATCGGCATCTTCGCGGCCGGCGAGCGGCATGATCTGCGGAAACATGCTGCGGATGTTGTGGTTGCGGAGGCTCTCCATGAAGTCGAGGTAGCTCTCGTCTTCGAGCGTCGGGGTGCGCGGCAACACGCCGCTGTAGCCACGATTCATGGGGTCAGACTCCCTGCACGGCGTGAAATGCGAACTTGTGGTGGCAGCATAACCGAGCGCGGGTGATGACGGTCAGGCCCGACGCAAGACGCCGAGTGTCCGCAGACGCTCGACCTGCGCAATAACGAGCGCGGGCCCTTCGGCGGCACTCTCCATCGGCACATCGAGAAAGCAGTCGAGCGGAAAGCCGGGGAATTTGGCGTAGGCATCGGCGACCGCCTCCGGCCGGAAACGCACTCGCGGATCATCCGCCAGCGCCGCGCGTATCCGACGCAGCGCGCCGATTTCAACGCGTCCGATCAGCGGCACGACACCGGGGCCATCCGCACAGGCAACCAGTTCGCCATGGTAGTCGATCAGTGCCGAGTGTCCGCGATTCATGCCGGTGACCGGCGCGCCCGGGTAGAACTGCTCACTGCCGGCATTCGCGGAGGCCACGTACACCAGATTCTCCGCAGCGTGCGCCCGTTTCGCCTGGTACCAGTAGGGACGGCGGTTGCTGTGGATCTCGCTGGTCGGATTGCAGATCACTTCAGCGCCCTTGAGGGCGAGTGAACGCCAGAGTTCGGGCCAGTTCGAATCAAAGCAAATCAGGGTACCCAGCCGTCCGATCGGAGTATCGACGACCGGTACCAGCGACTGCGGGCCGTAACGGGCAACGTATTCGCTGTACACGTTGCCGGGCGTGGTGACGTTGAGCAGGCCGTTGAGATCGGCGCACTGCAGCTTGCGGTAGCGCAGCACGATCTCGCCCGAAGGCGCGATGATGAGAGCCGTGTTGAAGTAGCGTCGCGGCCAGGAAGGGTCGTACTCCAGTACCGCGCCGCTCACGTATACGTTGCAGGCGCGCGCAAACGCCGCCAGCGCCTCGGTCTCGGGACCCGGGATGCGGATGCCACAGCGCTCCCAGTACTCCTGCGGATGGCTGGCCCCCGCCCCCTGCAGGAAAAACTCCGGAAAAACGACCAGCCGCGTTGCCGGACGCATCGCGAACAGCCGCGCAAGGCCGAGCGCCTGCTGCAGGTTTGCAGCGATCGTGGCGTCGCGTGTTTCGGGACCGGCCACGAACGCCTGGTGCGACTGCATCAACAGCACGTCGTAGGCTTCGATGGGTTCGGTCGCAGCGGGGGCGGCCACAGTGTGCGTGCCGACAATCGACCCATTGCCGTTGTTTCGCTTCGCGACCGCCGCCTCGTACTCGCGCGCATACAGCGCGGTGCGCAACTGCGCCGGGAAATTCACCCAAGGCTCGCTGCGCCGTGCGCGCAGCGACGGCAGGTCGAGTCGCGCCGTCGCCGTGGTAGCGCTGTCGCGCAGCAGCAGATGACCCGAGTGATGCCAGATTTCCTGCAGCGCCACGCCGGCAGCCTGCGAGTCCACGCGACCGCCGCTGCACGAGGCAACGAACGCAAAGTTCTCCCAGGCGCGCGCGCCGCGTGCCAGGTGTCGCGCCCCGGAGCGCTCGTCGCTGCACTCGGCGGCGGGATTGAGGATGATCTCCGCGCCGCGGAACAACGCGAGCCGAACGTATTCCGCGTGCAGAACATCGGCTTCGGGCAAGCAGGCGATCGACGCGAACGGCGTCTCGAGTACCACCACATCGGCAGCGCCCTGACCATCGGTAATCGAGGGCTGCCACGCCTCCTGACCGGCTACCGGCCCCAGCAGGAAACCGACCCCATGCTCGCCAAAGCGGTCGGCTCCCGCGACACAAATCCCGCGATCAACCGCCAGCGCACGCAGCACATCGAGAGCCGCAGCGGCCTCCTGCCGCGATTCGAGACCCGCACCGCCGGAGAGACAGCCCGCGGGCAACAGCACGAGTCGCAGATCGGTCGCTTGCAGCGCCCGCACCGCAGCGACGATAGCTTGCGCGTTGGCGATGGCGAGCGGAGCGCTGCGGCCGAAGCGCAGCGCCGGCGCCACGCAAGCGAGCAGCGGCGTCTCGTCCGCGGCCTTCGTCGAAACAGTCATGCTGACTGCGCCGCGGCTGCCGGCCGCTGGACGAAGGCGATGTGCAGCGACTCCAGCGCACGCATGTTGAAATGTGGCTTGTAACGCGGCCGCGGCAGATCCTCGCGCAGGCGGATGTTATCGAGACGCTCAAGCAAGCGCGTGAAGGCGATGGTGAGTTCCGCGGTGGCCAGCGTCCGCCCGATGCAACTGTGCGGGCCATGGCCGAAAGCGAGATGCCGGTTGGCGTTGGGGCGCTCCAGCTCGAAGTGTCCCGGATCGGCGAACTGTTCACTGTCGCGGTTACCGGCAGCGAACATCAGCAGCACGATCGCGCCCGCCGGGATGTTCACGCCCGCCACCACGACATCGCGCGTGCACCGCCGGTAGAGGCCCTGGGCAGGTGACTCGAGCCGCAGCGACTCGTCGACGAACTGCGGGATCCGGGCCGGCGATGCGCGCAGTGTCGTCTGCAAGACCGGGTCGTCGATCAGCATCAGCATGGCTGCGAGCAGGTGATTGCGCGTGGTTTCGTTGCCCGCGACCATCAACTGTGCGCAGAGCGCAAGGTACTCCTCGTCGCTCAGACGCAGCCCATCCGCACGCTCGGCGACCGCGAGCAGCGACAACAGGTCGGCCGCAGGCGCGGCGGTCTTCTCGGCACGGCGCTCGATGAAGTACCTCTGGAACTCGACGATGCGACGCGCGCACTCGAGTTTCCGTGTCGCCGAGATGGTCGGATCGAAGGACTCGATGTACGCGTCCGTCCAGCGCTTGATCGACGGCCCGATGCTGCGCGGCAGGCCCAACTGGTCGGCGATGACGTCAATCGGCAGCAGCAGCGCGAACTCGGCAAGGAAGTCGGCCTCGCCGCGGGCTGCGAATTGATCGATCAGTTCGTTGACGTGCTGATCGAGATACTGATGCAGCCGCTTGACCGCCGGACCCGTGAACAACCGCTCGACGATCTTGCGGAAGGTCGTGTGCCGCGGCGGGTCGACCTGGCTGAGTACGTCCTCCACCACCCAGCCCTCGCGCTGGTAGAGCTCGTCAGCCGGCGACATGTCAGCGACTGCAACGTCCCGCCGCATATCGATATGGCTGGAGAACGTCTGCCAGTCGAGCGCGGCTGCCACGACGTCCGCGTAGCGCGTGATCAGATACAGGTTCATCGTCGCATCGAAGTGCACGGGCGCGTCGCGATGCATCGCCGCATAGAAGTGGTAGGGACACTGCTGCACGGCCGGATCGGCGAGCGTGCCTTGCACGGGAGGACGATTCATGGCATTTGCAGGCTAGCGTCGCGTCGCTCGCGACGTCAACCCGATCCGGGCAGCGATGCCACGGCGCGCAACGCCACAACGAGGAAGACGCATGCCCGTAACCATCGATCGTCGACGCTGGCTCTGCGGACTTGCCGCCGGCGTCACCGCGGGCCTGACGACGAACATTGCCCATGGCGCGGTTGAAAATCTCTCGCTCGACGAGCTCATCCGGGTCATCGGTCGCAACGACGGCGGCATCGCCATCCGCTGGACCGAAGGCGTGCTCACCGCACATGTCGACGCGACCAGTACGCCGCTCTTCCGCGTGATGTCGCAGATCTTCTCGCGCCACCGGCGCCGCGAGGATGGCGGCTACGATACGGTGGTCTTCGAACTGGCCTGCTTCGCCGATCTTGACAGCCGTGAAGTGCTCGAGACCTGGCGCAACCCCTTCACCGGCGCCACGGTCAACGTGCCGAAGACCGTGCTCGGCCCTACACCCTACGTCATCACGCCGCAGCGTGAGGCTCGCCGCGAAGCACGCTACTCGGGCGGCGTGCCTTTCGCGCATCGCTTCGTGATCGATGCCGACGGCGATGACCTGTGGATCAGCGAACTGCTCGACAGCGTAATGCCGTCCCCCGCGCCCGGTGTGCCCGGTTTCGGCTTCCACGAGAACTTCGTCTATCACACGAATGCCGCAGCGTTGCGCGAGACCTCGAGGACCCACGTCGACACCGTGGTGCAGAAAGTGAACGTCCTCGGCTGGCGTCCATGGATGCTGATGGGCTCACGGCCAGGCACCACCGTCACACGCGCCCACGGTCGCGTCGTCGCCGATGTCGCGCAGTTGCCGGACGCCTTCCGGCGCCTGAACGCGACCCATGGCAAGGGACTCATCGACGATCTCGATACCGTTCTCGCTTTCGCCCCGAACTGACCCGGAGGAGCCATGACGATGTCCGAACGTGATCCACTGCTGCGCGAATTGCTGCAGCTCATCGCAACGCACAAGGAAGGCTTCAAGTCGGGAACTCCGCAGGCGCAACGCATCGACGCGCTGATCGATGAGCTGACGCCGCTCAGCAAGTACCCGAATGCGATCGATCATCCGGAGGTTTTCCGTGGCCACTGGAGCGCCGACTACCACAACATCGGCCGCCTCGTCGGTGGCCCGCAGGCCAAGGACGAGGGCGTGGGCGTCACCGTGTCGCTGAAGGTTTTCTCCATGGGACGGCTCCCCGACATACCGGCCAAGTTCCTCGGCAACGGTCTCGAGATCGTCCCGGAGACGGGCGCCTACAATTTCGTCTCGCAGTTCCTGCTTGGCGAGCGGCAGGTACCGACGCACCATTTCTCGTTCGCCCGCTACCAGCGCCGACCCGAGAACCTGCGCCGCTTCCACGTGGAGTTCACCGGCTTCAAGGTCGTCCCCGCCGACCCCGAGATGTCACTGGAGTCCTTCGCACGCGAGATCGGCGTGGACGATCCGGCGCTGCTGGCGCACGAACTCGACCCGACCACAAAACTTTGGTCAGAGGTGGTCTACATGGACGATGACGTACGCGTGCAGCTCGGCCAGCTCGGCGGACACTACGTGATGATGCGCACCGACCGGCCGCTGTATTCGATCGAATACTGGAACGACAAGTCGGTCGCGCCAGCCGCACAGCTGTTCAGCCGCGGCTAGAACCGTACGCGCGGCGGGTCAGGCGCCGCGGCCACCACCAGCAAAGAATTCGACGAGCTGTGCAGCCTTGCGTGCAGTGCCTTCCGCAGACCAGCCCTCACCGCCGATCGCGAGGCGCGCGCCGGGCATCACCCCTGCCGCCCGCCGCATCGACTCGCGGGTCGGGTCGGCGGCATCGGCAAGCAGCAGCGTCGGTACGGCAACCTGCGGCAAACGCTCTGCGAGGGGGTGACGGAACACCGCGCGATAGGCGAGGTGGTAGGTCGCCGCCGCCTTGAGCAGATCCACGGTCAGCGCGTGCAGCAGTTCGGGCGGCATGGCACCCGCGCCAAGGTTGTGTGCGGCGTCGCGCTTGAAGTGCGGAAAGAACCAGGCCTGGTCGCGGATGAACTGCAGCGCCTGAAAAACCTGCGTACCGGCATGATCGGCGCGCAGCGGCGGTGCATAGTGCGCGAGGTACGAGTCGCGCTCGGTCTCCTCGAGCCACAGCAAACCATCCAGGGCGATGCGACCGATGCGCTCGGGATGCGCAATAGCCATCTCGACGGCGATGTGTGCGCCAGTGTGGAAACCGTAGAGATCGACGCGCTCGAGACCGAGGGCATCGAGTACGCGCAACATGGCACTCGCGTAGTCGCCGACCTCAGGATCGGCATGATCGAGGGCCACGGAATCGCCGTTGCCCGGAGTATCCGGCGCGATGGCTCGGCAGCCGCCAGCCCGCGCAAGCGCCAGCGCGAGCGGCTCGACGCTGCGCGACGAGGCGGGTGACGCGTGCATCAGCAGCACCGGCCGGTGCTCGCCACTTGCGCCACCGGCAGTACCCGCACCCTTCACGCCCACATCGAGATCGGCCCGACCGTCGGCATGGCGGTAATGCACCAGCCCCTCGCGGATGCGCACGAAGGCGCGATCGATCTGCGTCACGGAACTCATCGCGCACACTCTCCACCATCCAGGGGTACCACCGCACCGGTCAGGAATGCCGATTCAGGACCGAGCAGCCAGATCACCGCTTCCGCCACATCCTGCATGCGGCCAGGGCGACCCAGCGGAATCTCCTTCAGGCGCGATTCGATCACCGCAGACTGCTGCGCGCGGATCAGCTCGAAGCGCTCCGTGGCAACGAGACCGGGCGCAATCACGTTGACCCGCACCTCATGCGCTGCCGCCTCGAGCGCCGCGGACTTGCTGAGACCGATCACGCCCCATTTCGCCGCGCAATAGTCCTGCAGCCCGGCAAACCCGCGCGTCCCGCCGATCGAACTGTTGTTGACGATGGCACCGCTGCGCTGCGGCTGCATCAGGCGCAGCTCCTGTTGCATACAAAGAAATGTCGCACGCAGATTGATGTCGATGGTCTGCTCGAAGCGCTCCAGTGGCGTCTCGGTGGTCGGTGAACTGCCGAGGGTACGACCCACGTTATTGAACGCACCGTCGAGTCGACCATGCCGCTGCTGCACGAAAGCGAAGAACGCCGCTACGCTGTCGGCATCTGTTGCGTCGATGACACAGTCTTGAGCCTCGCCGCCCGCGGATTCGATCTCGCGCGCGAGTTGCTCGCAGGGTTCGCGGCGGCGGGCACCGACGATGACCCGCGCACCCTCCCGGCCGAGCGCCAACGCAGTCACTCGGCCCATGCCGCTCGACGCACCGACCACCGCAATCACCCGACCCTGCAACCGACCCATGATGCCCTTCCCCAGTCTCTCGATTACCATGCGCGACAGGTATACCGCGCTGTACCCAACGCATGGGTACCCCCTCGGCAGAAAGCATAATCCCTATCGGGGGGACCCTTCAGGGTACCGGGATCCGGATCAAACCAACGTGTTGGAGGGAGCATTGATGAGAAACGGAAATTCACGGACCGCGAGTGCCGTGTCACTGGCGGTCGCCGCACTGACGACGGGAGCGATCAGCATCCCGAGTACGGCGTTCGCGCAGTCCTCGGCGGTCAGCGAACTGACCGAGATTGTCGTCACCGCGCGCAAGCGGGAAGAGTCTTTGCAGGAGGTCCCGGTCGCCATCACCGCGTTCTCGTCGGAGCAACTCTCCCGCCGCGGCGTATCGGAACTCGAGGACATCGCGCTGAGCACGCCGGGCCTTGCGTTCGAGGACTACTCCTCGAGCCTCAACGCCGCGCCGGTCATGCGCGGCCTCACGCAGGTCAACGTCTCGTCGGAAGTGCAGAACGTGGCGACGTTCATCGACGGCGTGTACATCCAGCGCAACTATGCGATCGACATCGGTCTCGCCGACGTCTCGCGCATCGAAGTGGTCAAGGGTCCGCAAAGCGCGCTCTACGGCCAGAACGCCTTCGGCGGCGCAATCAACTACGTCATGAACCGCCCCGGCGAGGAACTCGCCGGTGACGCCAAGGTCACGGTCGGCAACGAAGGCCGTCTCGACTACGAATTCGTGCTCGGCGGTCCCGTGGTCGACGGTGTGCTCGGCCTGCGTGCGTACTACGGCCACAGCGAATTCGACGGCACCTGGCGCAACGAGTACCCGGGTCTGACCGGCGACCAGCGCCTGATGGGCAACCGTGACAATGACGCCTACAGTCTGCTGGCGACGATCAAGCCCTCCGAGTCGGTGAACATCGAGCTGTCCTACATGCGCGTCGATCGCAAGGTCGGCAACCGCGCGGGCTGGAACATCAGCACGGGCGATGCGCAGAACAGCGGCAACTGCGGACCGACGGTCGCACCGTCGACCCGGCTGCGCTATGTGTGCGGCACCCTGCCGTTCTCGCCGACCGTGTTCCAGACGGCGGCGTCGACGCGTCCGAAGGGCGCGATCACGGTCAACGTGCCGACACCGGGTTTCGTCAACGAAACCGACTTCTACCGCGCCGACTTCGACTTCAAGCTGTCGGATGCCTTCTCGCTGGTCTACCAGTACGGCAAGGTGAAGTCCGCCGGTCAGGAAATCAGCAACCCGGCGTCCAATGCGGTGAACCCCTCCTTCGGCGTCAGCCTGTCCGCGCTCGCGGTGGGCCAGACCCAGCTCGGCTTCTTCAACAGCGTGCAGAAGGAAGGCAGCACCAACAACTTTGACAGCCACGAACTGCGTCTCGACTACGCGCCGCAGGGCAGCCCGCTCAAGGCGACGCTTGGTGCGTACCGCTCGAAGTTCAACGACGTCTACCGCTTCTACCTCGCCTCGCTGCCGGCCGGTCAGTTCCTGCCCAAGGATCCGACCTCGAGCTTCCTCGACATGACCGGCTTCCCCTTCGGTCTGACCGACAAGACCAACATCGGCAAGACCACGGCGTTCTTCGGTGCCTTGTCCTACGACATCACCGATCGCCTCACGGCCGGTGCTGAACTGCGCTACAGCAAGGAAGAGAAGTCGGTCATCGACACGCGTGCCAAGGTCACCCTCGGCGACACCTTCAGCGATCTGATCCCGCGCTTCACCGTCGACTACAAGCTGGCCGAAGGCAGCTTGCTCTACGCCTCGGTGGGTCAGGGACTCAAGACGGGTGGCTTCAACGGCGTCACTGCCGGCGTGCTGACGATCCCGCTCGACGAGCAGGCTTTCGGCCCGGAGACCAACTGGACGGTCGAGATCGGCAGCAAGAACACGCTGCTCGATGGCCGCATGCTGCTGAACGTCGCCGTGTACAACGTCGACTGGACCGACATGCAGATCCAGGCACTGCCCTCCAACGCGCCGGCGAATATCACCAATATCCCGGTGATCTACCGCAACCTCGGTGATGCCCGCTCGCGCGGCATCGAGGTCGAGACGCTGTTCGCAGCCACCGACAACCTGTCCTTCAACTTCGGCATGTCGGTCTCCGACCCGAAGTACAAGGACGGAACAATCTCGTTCCGCTTCGCCGGTCGTTGTGATGGGGTCGTCTGTCCGTTGAACACCGCCATCGGCGGTCGGACCCTGCCGCGCACGCCGAAGCAGCAGCTGATCGGTGGCGTCGAGTGGAACTCCAAGATCGGCAACGGCATCGACTTCTTTGCCCGCGCCGACGTGACCTACCAGTCCAAGCTGCAGGTCGAGGAGATGAACATCGGCCAGATCGAGCCGCGCACCCTGGTCAACGGGCGCCTCGGCTTCTCGCGCAACAACTGGTCGGCGGATATCTGGGGCAAGAACATCCTCAACGAGGAGTACATTGCCAACTCGTTCTTCATCATCTCGGGCACGGGCTACAGCACGTCCCTCGGTGAGCGTCGGACGTACGGCATGACCCTGCGCTACAAGTTCTGACCTGCTCCGCTGCAGGCTGGCGGGACCGTCGGGTCCCGTCAGCCCGCAGCGGCGATCAGGTCGGCGGCGCGTTCGGCAATCGCTACCGTCGCCGCATTGGTCATAGCCGGTACGATGCCGGGCATGACCGAAGCATCCGCCACCCACACCCCACTCACCCCACGCAAACGCAGTTCGGGTGAAACGGGCGCCGATGCATCGCTGCCCATACGCATCGTGCCCACCGGGTGATAAAACGGGCTGGTCGCACGCTTGACGAACTCGCCTAGCGCCGCACGCCCGCGCAGCGCCTTGCCAGGATAGACCTCGGCGTCAATCCAGCGCTGCAAGGGTCCGCTCGCGGCAAGTTCACGGGCAAGTTCGACCGCGTCGATCATCAATTCGAGATCGCGAGCCTCCGTATAGGTCGCCGGATCGATGCGATCGAGCGTGACCTGGCCGCGACTTGCCGGCTGCATGACGCAGGGCACGATCGTGAAGCCACCCTCCGGCGCACTACCCACGCTCGGCACCACGAACGGCACCGTCACGCACATCAGCAGAACATTCGGCACCGCCGACGCACCAATCGTGGTGAACAGCATGCCCTCGCCATGGTTGTAGGCCGACAGCGCCACCGGTTCGCGCGGACGGAAGGCCACGCCGCCCACCAGCGGATGATCGTGCAGATTGGTGCCGACCTGCGGCAGGTCGGCCACGACGCCAATACCCTGCCGGCCGAGCTCGGCTGCCGGGCCGACGCCCGAACGCATCACCAGCCGCGGCGTATCGATCGCGCCGGCGGCGAGCACCACACCACGTTGCGCCCGCAGGTCGACGAGGAAATCGCCATGCTGATAGCGCACGCCGAGACAGTGCCCACGATCAATCAGCAGGCTGCGAACGGCAGCGCCGGCGATCAGCGTCAGGTTGGGCCGATCGCCGACCGGTTCGAGATAAGCGCGGGCTGCATGCTCACGCACGTTGCCCGGACCGATGGTGAACTGGTTCCAGCACGCCTCGCCCGCCGCTGCGCCGTTCAGGTCCGCGCTCCAGCGGAAGCCACGCTGTCCGGCCGACTCGAGGAAAGCGCTGGCCACCGGATGCGCGCGCTCGGCGCTGACCGCGAGCACATCCAGCGGGCCGTCGCCGCCGCGCCAGGCATCGGCACCACCGGAAAACGTTTCGCTGCGACGGTGATACGGCAGCAGCGTACGGTGGTTCCAACCGGTCGCACCGAGTTCTTCCCATCGGTCATAGCCCAGCGCATGACCACGCTGGTGTCCCATGGCATTCAGCAAAGACGATCCGCCGAAACCCTTGCCACGCGGACAGGGCAAGGTTCGCCCGTCGAGCGCAGTTTGCGGCGCGGTCGAATAACCCCAGTCGTTGCTGCCGCCCTGCAGAAAGGGCCAGGCCGCGGGCGTGTCGATCCGCGGATCTTCGGGCCAGGCACCGGCCTCGAGCAGCACCACGTTCACCGTCGGGTCGGCACTGAGTCGATGCGCAAGTACGCAGCCGGCAGTGCCCCCGCCGACGATCAGATAGTCGATACGCCGCTCGGGCGGCCGGCTCGAACGCACATCGAGGAGACTCCGCGGGCGAGCTGCCCCGGCGAACAACGGATCCTGCGCCGCGAGCGAGAATCCGGCCGCGAGCGCCATCCGCAGAGCCGTGCGCCGATCGATGCGACCGCGTGCTACGTCGGCGCGCAGCGCGGCGATATCACCCGGGGACAATCAAAGCTTCACGACGACGTTGACGCCATAGGTTCGCGGATCGGCGAAATAGCCGCCCGCAAAGCCCAGCTGGCCGAAATCGATTCCGCGGGCGAAATCTTTGGAGTTGGTCAGGTTCTTGCCCCAGAAGCGAACCTCACCCTCGCCGGCACCGAGAGAGATTCCCGTGAACGCGATCTGCAGATCGAGGAGATCGCGATTATCTCCCTTGAGTGCGTCGTTGAAGGGAACACCGATCGCATTGTTGAAGCTGTACTTGCCGTCCTCGTGGGTATACGCAAGCCGGGCAACGATCTGCGAGTTGGGACCCGAACCGAAGGGAAAGCGCAGGTTCGCGGCAATGTTCGCCGTAAACGGCGAGGTGTAACCCGGCGTGACGATCGAGGCGATGTTGATCGGCGGCGCACCCGCGATCGTCGACTGCCCGGACAGGAACTCCTTGTACTTCACGTCGACATAGCCAAGGCTGCCGTCGATGCTGAAGGTGTCGCTGAGCAGCGCCTGGAAATCGGCCTCGATGCCGGTGTAGTTCACCTTGCCGGCGTTGCCGATCCGGCTGGCGAAGGTCCCGGCCGGCGCGTTGGTCAGCGGAATGTTGACCGCCAGGTCTTCATAGATGTTGTGGTAGCCGGCGAGGTTCAGCCGCAGACGACGATCCAGCAACTCGGTCTTGAGACCGACTTCGTAGGAGATGACGCTCTCCTCGTTGAAGTTCGGGATGTTGTTGGTTCCCGCATCGACGGCATCGCCAGCATTGAAGCCGCCTGACCGATAGCCGGTGGCAGCCCGCGCATAGGCGGTGACGGCATCTGAAACGTCGTAGCCGAGCATGAGGTTCCAGGTGAACTTGCTGAAACCGGCCTTGCCGGTTTGCGGCGTTGCGAACGGCGCGGCACCGTTCTGGGTGCGCGTGATGGTCTTGTCATCCTTGGTGTAGCGACCGCCGACGGTGAAACGCCACTGGCCGTCGCGCCCCGACGGGTAGTAGGTGCTTTGCGCGAAGAACGCCTTGCTCTTCGCCTCGGCGACATACTTGAGCGTCGCGCGGGTCTGCACCATGCGGTAGCGCGCCGGATTGACGGCTACGAACGAGGGGCCCAGAGCCCCGAAATTGCCCGTGAAGATGGTGTTCGTGTCGAGGATGAACCCGCTGTTCTGCGGATTGTCGCCGGTGCCTTCCTCGTCGAAATGGAAACCGCCAACCACCCAGTCGAGGCTTTCGGTGTCGCCGGAGAATTCAAGCTCGTGGCTGGTCTGCTCGTGCGAGCGATGGTTGTTGGTGTCGAACAGGTTCTGCGTCACCGTCGGTACCGGCGAGGACGCGATGAACGGGCGCGCAGCGGCCGGGATGGTCGGGATGAACTGCAGCAGGCTGACCGGCATGCCGTTGAACAACGTCGCATTGCTGAACGCCGGCCCCGTAAACGCGCCGATGCCGTCGAGGTCGGTATTGCTGCGGCTGTCCCAGGTACGCCTTCCCGAAGTGAGCTTGACCTTGACGGCTCCGAAGTCGTTCTCCAAGCGCAGGTTGTGACCACGCGCCTCATCGGTGGCATAGCTCGAGATGTCGTTGCAAACCTCATCGCGGTACGCACGCGTCGGCTCGGCTAATGCCTTGCACGCGGCCTGGCTGAAGGAGGCAGCGGCAAGATACTGGGCCACGGGCGCCGGCTGCGTCACGACCAGCGACTGGCCGTTGACCGACAGCGAGCGCGGCGTCCCGTTGGCGGTGTTGGTCAGCTGGAAGGCGATCGGCGAACCACGGTTGCGAGTCCAGTCGTAGATGTACTGAATGCTGCCGGAGTCGCCGAATTCCACTCGCGCCGCGCCGCGGAAGGAGTCGATGTCGCGCGAACCCGGATCCCGCGAATCCTGCGGCTCGAGGATGTTGTCGACGGTGCCCGCGCGTTCACGATGGCCGTACGAGAACGCGGTCGCGACGCCGAGGATCTCGCCAGGATCGAAACTGATCTTGGCGTTGTAGGCATTGAAATTGCCGACGCCGGCTTCCGCCTTGAGTCGCATTTCCTTGGAGGGTGCGCGGCCGATGAAGGAAATGGCACCGCCGGTCGAGTTGCGACCATACAAGGTGCCCTGCGGTCCGCGCAGCACCTCGACCCGCTCGATGTCCATGACATCAAGACCGATGGCTCCCGACGCGGCGATGTACACGCCATCGACGTAGAGCGCGTTGGCCTGATCGAGACCGAAGGCCTCGGACGCGGGGGAACTGATACCGCGCATCGAGATGACGCCGGCGGAATTTGCGGTCGTGCCTTGCACGATCGTGACATTGGGCGACAGTCCGGAGAGGTCGCGGGCATCCTTGATGCCGAGTTGCTCGATCTTGGCGGCGCTGATGGCGCTGATGGCGATCGGCACTTCCTGCAGGTTCTGCTCGCGCCGCTGCGCAGTGACGACGATCTCGTCAAGGGCCGACTCGGTTTCGCCCTTTTGGGCGTGGGCTGGAGCCGAAAGCGTCACAAGACCGGCGCCAAGAATGAGGAGAGAGATGCGACCCGACTGACCGTGACCCGACATTGAATGCCCTCGCGAAATCGTATTGATGGTTTTTCCGACCAGCTAATGTCGGCCTAGCCGCAAGCCATTGTCAACGGACATGACGGTCATGACCGCGCCGGCGTTGCGGCAATGGTCATCCGGTCGCCACACACGCCGGGTTGCGGACCCGCCGATCGGCCACGAACGCGATCGAAAACGCCGGCAGGACGAGGCTTGCTGCCGAGCGTCTGCCATCAAGACCCTCAATGCTGCCATCGTCCTTGGTGACGGGGATCTTGCCGTTGACGAGCACACTGCCTCCATCGATGGGCTGCGCGGTCATTACCCAGACAGTCGATCCGGCGGCAATCGCCAGCGTTTGCGCCGATACGCCCGAATTGATCGCGAGCAGACCGACTCCAGGTCGGTCGGGGAGACAGTGGGCAAACAGCCGCAGATCTGCGCTCGCCGGTACCGGGGTACCCAGTACGATCCGGCCCATCGTCCGCTTCCAGAGCACGGCCGCCCAAAAATTGGGACGCGGCTGCAGCGTCGCCTCGTCGATCAGTGCGTAGTCCGATGCGGACAGCGTATTGTGGATTACCACCTGTACGCCCTTTTGCGCCAGCAATCCGTTCTGGGTGAGATAGCGAAAGGTGTCGAGGAAGGTCGAGGCCCACGGCGAACCGCCGCATCCGGCCTGCGCCGTCTCCGTGTTCCACAGTGGGCGGCCGGGTTCGTACTTGTCTCTGAGTCCGCGATACAGCTCGAAGTTGAGCAGCGTTCGATCCAGCCAGTCACGGGTCAGCGCCTCAGACTTCACCGCGGTACCGACATTCATGAACGTGCAGCGCTGCGACAGGCTGCCGTAGAAGTGATAGCTCACCGCATCCAGCGTGCCGGGGTCGCGCTGCATCATCTCCTCGCTGCGGATGATGGATCCGAGTCCCGCCGAGCGCAGCAACGTGCCCTCGCCGATCCCGCTCGGACCGAGGATCTTCATCTCCGGCGCGGCACGCCGCGCCCAATCGCGGAAGATACGGAAATCCCTTGAGTAAGCCGCAGCGTCATATTCTTTGGACAGGCCGACTGCCGAACTCGGTACGTTCGGCTCGTTGAAGAGTTCGGCGGCGGCGATCGTCCCGCCGGCAACTTGGGTGAGATCGACGACCCTCTGGGCCTGCGCGGGCGTCCATGCGCCATCGGGTCCGCGTACGCCGCCGCTGACGGCGAAACTGGTCACGATCCGTGCATCGACGGCCTTGGAAAAGTCGACGACGCCCCGCCACTGGCTGGCCGTGAGGACTTGCCTGAAACCCGCCGGCGGCTCCTGCAGCGACTCGCCGTCCAAAGCCAGATAGGTGTTGTTCGCCCAACTGCCACTGACGCGCATGTACGCAGGCGCCAGATGGCGTGCGAGCTGCCGCAGGCGCGGATCGGCGAGGTCGAGAGGTGGGCGCATGCGGAACATCTCCCCGGGCGCACCCCCGTAGGGCGCCCAGAACCGTCCGCCCGTCACCTCCACCATCTCGACGTTATACGACTGGTATCGCTCATCCACCTCTGCAACCCGCGGCAGCGCGGCCAGATCCAGTGTCGTGCCGGCGGCGGCGCCCGGGATCAGCATCACAACGGCCGCGGCACCGAGCACCGCGGTACCCACGCTGGGTAATGGAAACCGGTCCATATCCGTCTCTCCGCTGTCTTTGACGAATCGATGCATCCTAACGGTGGACCGCGCTACGGCAAACTGCCGCTCGCGGCAACGGCGCTGCGGTAGAGTCGGCACTCGGTCGCCAGCCAACATCTGGCCGGGGGAACAGCCGCCGTGTGGCATCGCGTAAAGACCGGGTTGAAGTGGACGCTCATCGCGGCGCTGGTGTTGCTGGCCGTGGTCGTCGTCACCAACTGGACGCTGGTGCAGCGCCTGTTTCTCGGCGGTCTTCGGGTCTACGAAACGACGACGCCCGAATTGCCCGCATCGATCCAGCGACCGGCCGTGCTGGTGTTTTCCAAAACCAACTCGTTCCGCCACGAGGGCGCCATCGTCGCCGCCAACGCCCTGTTCGAACGGCTGGCACGTGAGCAGCGCCTCGGACATTTCCAGACCGAGAGCGGCGCTGCATTCACATCGCGAGTCCTCGAGCGATTCGATGTCGTCGTCTTCAACAACGTCACCGGCGACGTCCTCACTGCAGACCAGAAGCAGGCTTTCGAGCGCTGGATCCGCAACGGCGGCAGCTTCATCGGTCTCCATGGCGCTGGTGATCGCTCGCATCATCGCTGGTCGTGGTACACGACCCGGTTGATCCGCGCCCGTTTCATCGAGAAAACGGTGTTCCCCTCGGTGCAGCCGGCGACGGTCCGCCTTGATGATCCCTCGCACCCACTGGCGCAGGGTCTGCCGCGCTCCTGGACGCACGCGGAGGAGTGGTACTCGTTCGACCAGTCGCCACGCCAGCGGGGCTCCCGGGTCCTGCTCACCGTCGATGAAAACACCTATGACCCGCGAGGTCTGCTGCGCGAGGACATCCGCATGGGCGCCGATCATCCGATCGCCTGGATGCACTGCGAAGGTCGCGGGCGAGTGTTCTACACGGCCATCGGTCACCGCGCCGAGGCGTTCAGCGAACCCCAGGTGATTCGCCTGCTCGCCAATGCGCTCGGCTGGTCCACCGATGCCCAAAATACCGACTGCGGGGCGACGCGGTGAGCGCGTCGCTGCCGACCAAGGCAGCCGAGTTCCGCAGTGCAGCCCGCCGGCGCCTGCCGCGCTTCCTGTTCGATTACATCGACGGCGCCGCGCAGGACGAGCTGACGGCTGACCGCAACATCCGCGAGCTCGCCGCGATCCCGCTGCGGCAGCGGGTGCTGCGCGATGTCGCCGACGTGACCACGCGCACGCATGTGCTCGGCGAGGACTGGTCGATGCCCGTCGCGCTGGGACCGGTGGGTCTCGCCGGCATGTATGCCCGCCGCGGCGAAGCACAGGCCGCACGGGCTGCAGCCCGCGCGGGAATCCCGCTGTGCCTGTCGACCATGTCGCTTTGCTCGCTCGCCGAAGTGATGGCGGCCGCACCGCTGACGCCATGGTTCCAGCTCTACGTCATGCGCGATCGCCGCTTCCTGCGCGAACTGCTCGCCCACGCCCGCGATGCAGGCTGCGGCACACTGGTGCTCACGGTGGACATGGCAGTCGCCGGGCTGCGCTACCGCGATGCCCGCTCCGGCATGAGTGGTCCGCACTCGGGTCTGCGCCGCTGGCTGCAGGCTATCGGTCGACCGCGCTGGGCGCTCGAGGTCGGCCTCCGCGGCCGTCCGCATCGCCTTGGCAATCTCGAGCGGCTGCTCGGCCGCGAGAGCCATGTCCGCGACTACATGGGCTGGATTGCCGACAACTTCGATCCGTCGGTAACCTGGGAGGACGTCGCGGCACTGCGGCAGGCGTGGCAGGGTCGACTCGTGCTCAAGGGCCTGCTCGATGCCGATGACGCGCGCACGGCGCTGCAACACGGCGTCGACGGCATCGTGGTATCGAACCACGGCGGCCGTCAGCTTGACGGCGTGTCCTCGAGCGCCGCGGTCCTGCCATGCATCGCCGAGGCCGTCGGTGACCGGCTGGAAGTTCTCGTCGATGGCGGCGTGCGCAATGGCGCCGACGTCGTGCGCATGCTCGCGCTCGGTGCGCGCGGCGTGCTGCTCGGGCGCGCCTGGGCTTACGCGCTGGGCGCGGCGGGCGGCCAAGGTGTCGCCCATCTGCTCGACACCCTGCGCGCCGAAATCCGCACGGTCATGGCGCTGGCTGGCGTCACGCGGATCGCAGAGATCGATCGCACCCTGCTCATCCGCTGAAGGAGTCCGGAGATGAAACGCACCGCAGCACTGATCCTCCTGCTCGTCGGCCTCGTCGCGCCACTGCAGGCAGCACCTGTCGTCAACGCCCCGGCAGGCGTTTTCCGCGGGCTGCAGATGAGCGGCGGAGTGCTCGCGTTCAAGGGCATTCGCTACGCCGAATCGCCGGCCGGCGAGTTCCGCTGGCGAGCGCCGCGAGCCGTCGCGCCTGCTGCGGCGCCGATCGAGGCGACCCACTTCGGCCCTTCCTGCCTGCAGCCTGCGCCGGTCTCGTCAACCGCTGCGGCTACCAGCGAGGATTGCCTGTTCCTCAACGTCTGGACGCCGGCGACGACCTCGACGACGCCACGTCCGGTGATGGTGTACCTGCACGGCGGCGGCTTCCTGACCGGCTCGGGCAACATTCCGGGCGAGACCCTCGCCTCGATGGGCGTGGTCGTGGTTTCTTTGAACTACCGCCTCGGACCCCTTGGCTTCATGGCACAAGACACGCTGCGCCGCGACGTTGCCAATTTCGGCCTGCTCGACATGATCGCCGCGCTCGATTGGGTGCGTCAAAATATCCGCGCCTTCGGCGGTGATCCCGGCAACGTCACGATCTTCGGCGTATCGGCCGGTGGGCAGGCCGTGAACATGCTGATGGTGAGCCCGCTGGCACGAGGCAAGTTCCAGCGCGCCATCGCGCAATCGGGCTATGCCGGCTGGGCGCTGCCGCGCTCTCGCACAGCGCCCTCGCCTGCACCGCTCGGCGCTGATCTCGGTTCAGCGGAAAGCGCCGAATCCATCACCAAGACACTGCTCGCGCGCATCGATGCCGCGGCGGGTTCGGCTGCGGACCTGCAGCGACTCGACGGCCAGGCACTGGTCAACGCAGTGCGTGGTTTCCAGATGCCCATTGTCGATGGTAGCAGTCTGCCGGAAGAGCCCGGCTTCCTGTTCCTGCGCGGCAAGCAGGCGTCGGTGCCGTTCATGACCGGTGGCAACAGCTTCGAGGGCTCGGTCATGCCGCAGTCGGGTATCACGCCGGAATTCTTCGAGCGGATGCTTGGTACGGATTTGCCTGCACTGCGCAAGCTCTATGCCGACGATTTCGCTGTCAGCCCTGGTCTCGGCATCGCCCGCCTGTTCGGCGACAACCGCTACCTGCTCTCGGCACGGCTGCTCGCAACCTCGATGTCCAGGGTCGGGCAGGATGCGTGGCTGTACTACATCGATCTCGCACCCGGCCAGCGACAGCCGGGCTGGCCAGGCTCACCGCACGGCTACGACCTGCAACTGCTGCTCGACACTGACAGCAACGCCAGTGTGTCGACGCGCCAACTCGGTGAGCGCATGCGCCGGTACTGGGTAGCGTTCGCGAGCGCGGGGCGGCCGGATGCCCCCGATCTGACCCGCTGGCCTGCCTGCTGCGGCAAGACAGATCAGTGGATGGCGTTCGGCGAGCCCGACGCCCTGCGTATCGCCGTGCTCAAGGAAAAACTCGATCTGCTGACCGAGCGGTACAACCGACGCCAGCAGCCTTAGTCTGCAAGCTCAAAGCTTTCGGTTCTGATCGAGCCAGTCGCGCAACGCCACCAGACGAGGCAGTTGCTGTTCGGTCTCGGCGCGCGTGAGCGCTGTCTTGACCTTGCCGAGCAGGGGCCATGAGGCCTTGATCGACTCGTCGCGCGCGCGGCGGCCGCTCGCGGTCAGCAGCACACGCTTCGAGCGGCCGTCGACTTCATCGGGCACCAGGCGGATGAAGCCCTTGGCCTCGAGCCGCGCCAAGGTGCTCGTGAGCGTGGCGCGGGTCACTTGCAGGATGTCGGCGAGCTGTGCGGGAGTCTTGTTGTCGCCCATGCGCATGCAGTGGTTGAGTACGGTGAACTGCGCCCCCGTCAGCCCATGCGGCAAGACACGCTGGAAAGCGTTGCTCGCCAACTGATGAATGATGCCGATCTCGTTGAAGTACCGGAACAGCAACTCTTCGTCGGTGGGTTGCGGCGGCGAATCACCCGGTGACGGCTGAACTGCCTGCGACCACTCCTTAGACGACGACGCCTTAGACGACGACTCGTTAAACAAGGTGGGCGGCGAGGCCGCGGCGCGGCGTGGGTCCGATCTCTTCGGCATGGCCGATACGGTACAGCATCTGCAGCGTTTCGCCGCCCCCGATCAGCTGGTGTGCCTCGCGGTAGAGGTCGCCCATTTGCGGATATTCCTGCAGCGCCTGGCTCCAGGGGTGCACGCCCAGGCCGAGCTCGGTCGCCTTGAGGTTCATGCGCAGATAAGCCCGGCCCGCCGCAAGCTGGTCGGCACGACTGCGATTGCCGTTGGCAATCCAGCCGAAGGCGCGGGCCGACATCGCCATCTTTTCGTAGAGATCGAGTCCCTGCCGGAATGCCGTCGAGGTCGGATCGGCGAGCGCCTCGCGACTGACGATGCCGACGCGACGCGCGAACTCGATCATCGGGCCTTCAAGCTCGATGCCATCGGGATTGGCGGCCACTTCCTTTGCACCAATGCGCATCAGGTCGACGGACTCCTGATTGGCGGCGGGCGTGGTGACTTCCTTGACGTGCGCCCGCCAGGTGAGATCGCGCAGCTTGGCTGCGAGCGACGTATTGCCGATCGTCGCGGACGTCACACCGTAACTGCGAGCCGCCGCTGCGATGGCCGTCAAAGCGTCGGCTGCAACATCGCGCGATTGGTAAACCTCTTTGTTTGAGCGGCGCTTGAGCACTTGCGCGAACAGCGGATCACGAGGCGGCGTCTCACGCAGGAAACGCACGCTCGCAACCGGACGACGATCCAGGGTCCGCGGATCCTCGCCCTCCGGGAAGGGAGTAATCTCGGTGCGATATCCGTCTTCGAGCGCGGCGATCGACAGCAGCTCGAGGAAGGCGCCGCAGCCGATGGTGATCTGCCGGTCGAATGGATCGGTAGCCGGCAATCGTCGTTCGAGATCCACATGCAGCGCGAGAGCCTCGTCGCCGTCAAGGCGTACCAGCCAGGGCTGCCGATTGTGCGGATTGGGCGCGAGCAGCGCGTAAGACAGCGCTCGCCGGCGGAACTCGTCGTACTGGCCCGCGCGCCGCCAGGGTTCGCGGGCTGCCGTGGACGTCATGCCTTCAGCGTTGCAACCGGTCATCGACACTGTTGCCGCAAGGACTGTTCCACCACCGATTAGCCTGAGCACGTTGCGACGGGTCTGCATGGCAAGATCCTGTGTGATTCGACGTCAAACCATTTTAGTTCGATGCCGTACCATGTCAAGCCTCTCCGGCCGGAAACACCCGCCGGCCTGCAACAGTCTTGAGGTATGCTGCGGCCACGATGACGGCCCTCGTCTGGCGAATTCTGGGACTCACGAGCGTCGGCATTGGCCTCATCAACGCCTTCATCCCGTTGATGCCAACCACGGTCTTCCTGCTGATGGGCGCATGGGCGCTCGGCAAGGGTTCGCCCGAATGGCGCGCGAAACTGATTGCCCACCCGCGCTTCGGTCGTGCGCTGCGCGACTGGGAGGACGGGCGGCGCGTGAGCCGCCGCGGCAAGCGCCTGGCGGCGCTCGGCATGTCACTCGGCTGGGTCATCCTCGTGATCTGGCGTGGCGTCACGCCGGCCGCGATCGGCGTCGGCATCCTGCTCGCCGGCATCGCGCTGTGGTTGTGGACACGGCCGGAGCCTCGCCCGGACGCTGCCGACGAGGCATCCGGGGGAACGACTCCCCCGGACGCCTGATCGCTGCCGTCGGCTGTCTCAGTAACGCAGACCGAGAAGCTCCGCGCTCTTGCGCGGGTTGATCAGGTTGACGCGGCCGTCGCGCTCGGCGCCGGCAAGGATCGCTTCGCGCACCTGCGCAACGGTAAGTTCCGGCTTGAGGGCGAACAGCTTGGCTGCGAGATTGGCGACCTGCGGGCTCGCCATGCTCGTGCCGCTGAACTTCACGCGATCACCGCCTGGCAGGAAGCTTTCGACCTCGAAGCCGTTGGCGTGTACCAGCACCGTCTTGCCGAAGGTGGAGAAGCTTGTTTCTTTGCCAGCCTTGTCGACCGCGCCCGCCGTCAGCAGGTTCGGCAGGTTGAGCCCCGCCGGGATGTACTCCTCGAAATCCGCGCTGTTGTCCTCGTTGCCGGATCCGGCGACGAAGAGGATCTCCGGCGCGGACGCGATTGCCGCCTTGAGCGCATCGCGCTCGATCGCAAACAATTGCCGCGCGAGTTGCTTGCGCGCCTCAGGGGTCGCACCGACGTTATGCCATGCCAGCGCGCCCTCGTAGGCTGAAGCGCCGTAGCGCCAGCTCATGTTGACCACGCGCAGCTTCTGATCCTTGAACGACTGGACGATTTGCCGGTACGCCGCGGCGGTACGCCGCGAAAGCTCCTCGGTGGGCTTCACCGGCTCGCTGCGATGCTCCCAGAGCATGGTCGCGGTGAAGACGCGTGCGAACGGGTTGCCGTCCACGGCAATACCGGCCACGTGCGTGCCATGGGTGTAGACGCCGACGAGGCTCAGCTCTTCCTGAAACTGTTTGACTTGGTCAGGCTTGAGCGAAGTCACCACCCGCTTGAGCATCTGCGCATCGTCGGTGTCGAGCGCTGCCTGCAGATCCATGGCACCTTTGATGAGCTGCTTGAGCTGGGGCCAGTTCGCCTGCGACTCGCCGAGCGGCCGCAGCAGGTCGGTGGACGGACGGGCGTCCTTGTCGAAAGCGATGCCCCGCCCCGCCGTGGGCTTGAACAGGGCGAGATCCACGCCGGAATCCCAGATACCCACGCCCACCTCGGTGGCCTTTGCGCTCGGCGCGATGTTGAAGAGCCGCGGCGTCCAGATGTCGACCTGTGCCACCTGACTGGCATTCCTGGCAATGACGGTCTGCAGACCGGCGACGATGGCCGGCTGGATCGGTGCAATCACCTCGTTCTGCAAGCGCGCGCCGACAATGGCTTCGACGATGCCCTCGGGAACGGTCATCTTCATGTTCGTCGCCATGACGTCGACCTGCTGCTTGAAGCTGCCCTTGACGAGTGCCGGATTCAGCAGCTCCATCTGGCCCTTCATTGACTTGACCGTGTCGGCGACATCCTCCCACTTCATCGCGCCGTAACGCTGGCTGACCTGCTCCTGTACCCAGGCCGCATCGTGCTTGCCGGTCTGCTGTGCCGCAATGATGGTAGCCAGCGTGCCCGAGGTCGCGCGCGGACCGGGCTTGTCCTGCAGGCTTTTCAACTTCTCGACCAGCGCCGGCACGGCTGCCCAGTCGCCGCGGAATTGCGCGAGCGCGAGCAAGGATCCGTAATAGCCGCGCAGCGTCGCCGCGTCACGGATGTCGTAGCGGACGAGATCGTCGCGCAGATTCTTCTCGAAGGCATCGGCGAGCGCCTGCACTTCCGCACGAGGCGCCTCGAGATATTCGCTCGGCAGCTTCTCGAGTTTGATCACCCGTCGCGGCAACTGCTCCGCCGACGTGATCACTTGGCGATCCGTTGCCGCCGTAGCGGCGGCCTCGGCCTTTGCGGGAGCCTGGGCGGCCAGCAGCGCGGCCGCGACGAAGATGGCAACAATGGACTTTTTCATGCAGGATTCCTCTAGAAACCAGGTGTTAAACTAGCATAAATACTATATAGCATGAATGCAATACTTTGCATGCTCGCCCTGCTGTGGGTGGCCATCCCGACCGCCCGTGCCGAAGGCAATGACGTCACCACGCGCCTGCAGATGATCGCGGCGGGCATGTTGCCGGGATACCTGCCGGCCTCGGCCCTGCCCTCGGGTCTCGCCCTGCTGCCACCGCCACCGCCCGCGGACTCCGATGCCGAACGGCGCGATCGTGAAGTGAATACCCTCACCCGTGCAGCCGCGGATGCCGCCCGGCTCGAACTCGCGAAACGCGATGCGGACTCGCGGTTTCCGCAGGTCACCCGTTCGTTTGCCTGTGTGCTCGGGGTCGACATCGGCGAGTCGGCGACGCCCGCGCTCTATCGGATGATGCGCAAGACGTTCGCCGATTTCGCGCTGGCGACCCTGCCGGTAAAACAGCAGTTCCTGCGGCCGCGGCCGTTCATGATCAACGGCGCAGCGTCCTGTGTGCCGGCGGATGAAGCCCGTCTGCGCAAGGATGGATCCTATCCGTCCGGCCACAGCGCCTACGGGTTTGGCTGGGGCCTGCTGCTCGCTGGTCTCGCACCTGAACAAAGCGAGGCACTGATCCGGCGCGGCATCGACTTCGGTCTCAGCCGTGAAGTCTGCAACGTGCACTGGCGCAGCGACGTCGAGCAGGGCCGCATCCTCGCGGCAGCGGTTTTCGCCCGCCTGCAGGCCGAGGCGGAGTTCCGTCGCGATCTCGATGCGGCGCGCGCGGAGTTGCTTGCGCTGCGCGAGCGCAAGATCGAACCGCCGGCGGACTGCCTGCGCTGACCCGCAGCGCGTTTCAGCCCCTGAATTCCCTCGCAACGATATAGACCTCGCGCGACTCGGGGCGCGAGGCCTTTGGTTTGCGGATCGACACCTTACGGAAGCTCTTGCGCAATTCCTTGACGTATTCGTCCGATCCCTGACCCTGGAACATCTTGGCGACGAAGCTCGCGCCAGGCTTGAGCGTGAGGCGCACGGTGTCGAGTGCCAACTCGAGGAAGTGGATGGATCGCGCCTGATCCGCGGAGTCGATGCCGCTCAGGTTGGGTGCGATGTCGGAGATGATGAGGTCGAACTTCTCGCCGGCGAGCCAGGCGTGGATCTGCTCGACCACCGCATCGCTGGTGAAATCGCCCTGGATGAAATCCACGTTCGCGATCGGGTCCATCGGCAGGATGTCCGTCGCCAGCACCCTGCCACTGCCGCCCACGACACGGGCGACGACCTGCGACCAGCCACCGGGTGCGGAGCCGAGGTCCATGACCCGCATTCCGGGACGCAGCAGACGATCCTTCTCGTCGAGTTCGATCAGCTTGTAGGCTGATCGCGAGCGATAGCCGTCCTTCTGGGCGAGTTTGACGTACGGATCGGTGACGTGCCGGCGCAGCCAGCTGCCGCTGCTCTTGGATCTCGCCATGATGTCGATAGACTAGCGCGATTCCACACCTTTGTCGGGTACACCGACCAGGAAAGGACCATGATCCGCATCTCCGAGCTCTCGCTCCCCTGGGGCGACCCAGCGAACACGCAGACCCAAGCCGCCCTGCGGCGCGCCATCCTCAAGCGGCTGGATATCAGCGAGACCGAACTGCTCGGCTTCTCCGTCTACAAGCGCAGCCACGACGCCCGTCGCAAGGATCGCGAGATCGCTTTCGTCTACATCATCGATGTGGAAGTGCGCGCTGAAGCCCGCGTACTCGAAGCCCTCGCCGGTGACCGCCATGTCACGGTCGCTCCCGACACCCGCTTCCACCCGCCGCCGCGCATGACAACTGCGAGCGCGCAACGTCCGGTCGTCGTCGGCTTCGGACCCTGCGGGTTGTTTGCCGCGCTGGTGCTGGCGCAGCAGGGCTACCGACCGATCGTGCTGGAGCGTGGCCGCAATGTGCGCGAGCGCACCCAGGACACCTGGGGTCTCTGGCGCCGCCATGTACTCGATCCGGAATCGAACGTGCAGTTCGGCGAGGGCGGCGCAGGGCTGTTTTCGGACGGCAAGCTGTACAGCCAGATCAAGGACCCGCGGCATCTCGGCCGTCAGGTGATGCGCGAGTTCGTACGCGCCGGCGCACCGCCCGAGATCATGTACGTCAGCAAGCCGCACATCGGCACCTTCAGGCTCACCGGCGTGGTCGCACGGCTGCGCAATGAAATCATTGAGCATGGCGGCGAGATCCGCTTCGAGAGCAAGGTCACCGACCTGCTCATCGAGGATGACGAGGTACGCGGCGTGGTACTTGCCAGCGGCGAGGAGATCGCCTCGCAACGCGTCGTGCTGGCACTCGGCCACAGTTCGCGCGACACCTTCCGCATGCTGGCGCAGCGGGCCGTGTTCATGGAACCGAAGCCATTCGCCATCGGCTTCCGGATCGAACATCCGCAGTCTCTCATCGACCGCGCGCGGCTCGGACGCTTCGCTGGACACCCGGCGATCGGCGCTGCCGACTACAAGCTCGTGCATCACGCCGGCAACGGCCGCTCGGTGTACAGCTTCTGCATGTGTCCCGGCGGCACCGTGGTCGCCGCGACCTCGGAGCCGGGCCGCGTGGTCACCAACGGCATGAGCCAGTACTCGCGCAATGAGCGCAACGCCAACGCCGGCATCGTCGTCGGCATCGATCCCGCGCGTGATTTCCCCGGCGGCCCGCTGGCGGGAATCGCCCTGCAGGAGCGACTCGAATCGCTGGCCTTCGAGCTGGGCGGCGGCGATTACTCGGCACCGGCGCAGCTGGTCGGCGACTTCATCGCCGCGCGGCCGTCCGTCGCACTCGGCGCGGTACAGCCCTCCTATACGCCGGGCATCCGGCTCACCGATCTGGCGCCGCTGCTGCCGGCCGATGCGATCGCCGCGATCCGCGAAGCGCTGCCGGTGTTCGGTCGACAGATCCGCGGCTTCGATCGCGAGGACGCTGTACTGACCGGCATCGAGAGTCGTACCTCGTCACCCCTGCGCATCACGCGCGACCCCGACAGCCTGCAGAGCCTCAACGTGCGCGGCCTGTATCCGGGCGGCGAAGGCGCCGGTTATGCGGGCGGTATCCTCTCGGCGGGGGTCGATGGCATCAAGCTCGCCGAGGCGGTGGCGACCAGCTACCAGAACCCGGCGGCAACGCAGGCTTGCGCATGAATCTCGACGAGCTGAAGAAACTCCACCACCGCAAGTATCGCGAGCAGTACGGCTTTTTCCTTGCTGAGGGCGAACATCTGGTGCTGGAACTTGGCAAGGCCGTCGCGCGTCGTCCGCAACTCGCCACGGCACGGATCTTCGCCACCCACGAGTACCTTGCCGGCGAACTGCCGGCGGCATTTCCGCGGCAGCTCGACCTCGAAACGCTGGCGCCGCGGCAAATGGCCCAGCTCACCGAAACACGTACCCCGCAGGGTGTGGTGGCGCTGGTGCCCATCCTTGCGCCTCCACCGCCGGCAGCCACGGAGCGCGCGATCTATCTGCATGAGATCCAGGATCCGGGCAATCTCGGCACCATCCTCCGTACGCTCGCCTGGTTCGGCGGATTCCGCTGTCTGCTGTCACCCGACAGCGTCGATCCGTATAACTCGAAAGCGGTCAGAGCAAGCATGGGCGCGCTATTCAGCGTGCCCTTCGAAACCGGCATCGACTGGGCGACGCTCACCCGACGCTATCCCCGTCGTGCCCTGCTCGACCTGCACGGTCAGGCCATCGGCAGCGCCGAGTTTGCGGCGTTCGACTGCTACCTGTTCGGCAATGAAGCGCGGGGCCCGTCGGCGCAGATGCGCGCGCAGAACGGCGATGCCGTGTTCTCGATTCCCGGCGGCGCAGCCATGGAGTCGCTCAATCTCGCCGCGACCGTGAACATTTCTGTCTACGAACTCGCGCGCCGCAACAGCCGGGCGGGCAACGACACTACGGAGGGCACCTGCTCATGACCTCACTCACCCGCAGGACCTTGCTATTCCTTGCTGGCTTGTTGGTCGGTAGTCGTGCCGGTACGACCGAGTCGACATGGACGCGATTGCGACGGGTCGTCACCACGCGAGGCAAGGACGGACGCAGTGTGGTGCTCGCCGACGGCGAACCAGGCAACGTGCTGTATCTCAACGGCACACGCATCACACGACTCTGGGAGACTGCCGGACTGCCGGCGGAGTTGCCCTTGCGCGGCGATGCGGGCGCGACGGCTGGCAACGCCTATCGGGCGGATTTTTCCGGGACGGCGTTCTACGTCACGGAAATCCCGGGTGGCGTGCACGCGCCAACGATCCCGATGCATCGCAACGACACTCTCGATTACATGGCCATCCTCTCAGGACGCCTGATTCTCAAGCTGCCGGACCGCGACATCGAACTGCGACAGGGCGACACCCTGGTGCAGGGCGGCAACGACCACAGCTTCGCGAATCCCTACGCCGAACCCTGCCTGCTGCTGTTCGTCGTCGTTACCGCACGCAGCTCATAGCGGCGGGACTCGACCGAATTCACGCACCGTGTCCCAGGCCACCTGCTGCAGGTAGGTAGCGTCGGCCGCATCCAGTCCGGCGGTATAGCGATTGCCGCGCGGATCGATGCCGTACACCGACGCCAGCACGGTGCAGGCGGCGAGATAGGTTCCTGCCAGACTCGGATGGCGGCGGTCGGCAATATGCAGCGCGAGTCCGGGACGACCTTCCAGCGAGCGCTTGAACGCGAGTCCTGCCGGCACCACGGGAATGTCGTTTTCCTTCCCGGCGCGGACATACTCGTCGGCAAGAACGTCGATCATCTCCGGCTTGTCGGAGTATGCCCAGGTCATGAACAGCATCGGCCGGGCCTGTCGCGCGCGGATGATCGCGGCCTGCCGTTTCACCTGCTCGTGGAAAACCGGACGAGTCGCCTCGTCGTAGGGACAACGGCTGCAGTCCATCATCAACACCGCATCGAAGTGCAGCGGCGCGGGAGATGTGACGACCTCGTTGTTCTCGTCGATGGCGCGGTCGCCGATACCTGCATCGAGGTAGGCGGCGATGTCGTGCCACTTGAGTTGCCCGCCGCTGATGGTGACGGAATAACTCTGGAACGCCGATCGTTCCGACTTCGGCATTCCCGGCAGCAGCATGCGGTTGACATGCCCATGCAGGGAATTGTTGTAGTAGTAGAAGCTGTTGCCGACGTAAAGCAGCTTGCGCACCCCGTCCGCGGCGAGGGCCGGCGTAGAGAGCAACGCCAGCAGGCAGCCAGCCGCCGACATCCACGACATCCATCGGCCAGGCGGTCTACGCAATGTCATGCTCATGAGCCGGTTCCCAAAGAATGTGATCAGAACGCCGTCTTTACCGAGGCATAGAGGTAGCGACCATACGGCGAATAGAGCGAACCGAGGTAACCGCTGGACGTCAGCGGCGGCAGCTTGTCGGTGATGTTACGACCGCCGACCCGCACGCTCGTCCGGCCAAGCGGACCTTCCTTGAACTCGTACTCCCCGTAAAGGTTGTAGGTGAGCTGCGAATCGATCAGCCAGCGGTTGCCGTTGGTGTCGAGGAATCCGGTCTCCTCCACGTCACCGACGTAGCGGGTCGAAAGTCCGAGGCGTACCGGACCCTTCTTCCAGCGTACCGAGCCCGACCAGCGCAGTTCGGGGCGACCATTGACCCGAATGAGGTTGCTCGGATCGGGCAGCGGCGTGGCCGAGTTTATCTTGCCGGCGGCGCGGGCCGCATAGAGCGCATCGACCACCGGGCCCGGCTCGCGGGAGAACGTCCGCAGCTTGGCGGCGTTGAGCGAGACACTGAAATCACCGAATCGCGTACCGCGCAGACGCCAGTCGAGACCGAAGTCGGTGCCTTCCACGGTTTGCGGCAACAAGTTGACGAACTGGTCCTTGATCTGCTGGATGACACCCGATGGTGCGATCCCCGTGCCGGCAAAGACTGCGATGTCGTCTGCCGTCACCGGCGCACGCACGACTTTCGAGTAACTCGAGCCATTCGATCGATCAAGGTAATCCTGCACCACGCTGGTCTGCGCACCGAGCAGTCCGACGATGTCACGCTGCTCGATCTTCCAGCTGTCGACGGTGAAGGTCCAGCGGCCCAGCGATTCGGGAATGAACGCGGGCTCAAGTACGAGTCCGATGGAACGGTTGGTGCTTTCTTCGGGCTTGAGGTCGGGGTTGCCCGACACCCGCAGCGACGTGGCGATGCTGCGCGAGCAGGCCGTGAACGACGTGATGCGTTTCGCCCGCAGGTCCGCTTCGCAGCGGATGAAGTCGGTCTGCGTCGACAGTCGCGCATATTCTTTGGCATTCACCTGTTCGAGGTTCGGTGCACGGAACCCTTGCGAATAGGAGGCACGGACACGCACGCCCTCGACGAGATCCCAGGCGCCGGCGATCTTGGGCTTGCTCACGCTGCCAAAGTCGCTGTAGTTCTCGTAACGACCCGCCAACTGGAAGTTGATGCGGTGGGCGAGCGGAATCTGCATGGCCGGCGCAACCACCGGCACGGCGAACTCGAGGTACGCCGCACTCACATTGCGCGATCCGTAGGTATCCGGGTTCGGGCTGACGGCAATCACGTTCGACTCAGTCACCGCGCCCGTTACCCGGTCCACGAACGGGATCGTGCCATCGAGGTTTTCATCGCGCTGGTCGCGCTGCGTCTCGCGGCGGGCCTCGAGTCCGACCGCGATACCCACATCGCCCGCCGGCAGACTGAAAAGATCCGACCGACCGAGACGGAAATCAGCCTGTGCAAGGCTCGAGCGGGTCTTGCGCACGAGATCCATGCGGATGGCATTGATCGCGGCCGGCGAGCTCGGCGTGCAATCGCCGAAGGAAGGCGTCGCCACACAACCACCATTGAAGGGGTTGTAGGCATCGGGGGTCGCAAGCGCAAGGCTGGTCTGCAGGTTGTTTGCATTGACGTTGTCGGAGACGTCCTTGGCCTCCGCTTCGCCGTACAACAGGCCGAGTTCCCAGTCGTAACCCCATCTCTGGCCGCGCAGACCAGCAACCAGCCGCGTCTGGTAGTTGTCGACGTTCACGTTCTGGAAGCCGACATCGTTGAAGCGGTAATTCGTCAGGTTCACCGGCAGGCCGGCCGCGGGAACGTTGGTGAGGCCCGGGATGCGATTCGGATTCGGCTGGCCATTCGGCAGGGTCACGGCACCGAACGGATTCCAGTAGTTGCTGGCGGGCACCCACAAGGCATTGAGCAGAATCACCGGCGGCTGGAGCCGGAACGTATCGGCGGCGTAGTAGCTCGCCTCGGCGAAGGCGGTCACATCATTGGCGAAGGTGTACTCGCCGGTCAGCATCACGTTGGTGCGCTGCGTCTCGGGCTGGATGGTGACACCATAAGCCGTGTCGTAGCGAAGGTTGCGCAGCGTGGTGTAGCTGATGGTGCCGGTCGCAAGGCAAAGATCAGCGGAGAAGTTGTAAGCACAGCTTCCCGATGCAGCAGGCCGGATGTTGAAGGTTCCCGAAGAGGTCGTCAGCGCCGTGGTACCGCGGCGGATGATGCCGTTGGCCGCCGGTGTGGCGAGATTCGGCCACGCGCCGCGGGTTGCACGCGAGTCCGGTGTGCTGCTCGTCTCGAACGGCGTACCCACAAACAGCGAACGCCGGTCGTCGGTGGCGGTGAAGTCCTGGTCGGCAGCGGCAAGCGCCTTGCGATCCGTGTAGTCAACGAACAGGGCAACGTTGCCGCCACCGAAGTTGCGGCCCGCGGCGAAGTTCACCTCGAGCTCGCGCAGATCCGTGTTCTCGACACCGCCGTACTGAGCCTCGATCTCCACACCATCGAGACGATTCTTGGTCACCACGTTGACCACGCCGGCTACCGCATCAGCGCCGTAGATCGCTGCGGCACCGTCGAGCAGCACTTCGATCCGCTCGATACCCGCCACCGAGATCGCATTCGAGTTGTAGCTGAGCACCGGCACGGTGCCGGTGTCGCTGGTACCTTGGCTCGTAGGGTGGGTGACCATACGACGTCCGTTGACCAGCACGAGGGTGTTGCCGACGCCGAGCGAACGCAGGTTGAACGAGTTGACATCACCGCGCGCCGCGTTGCTGGTCTGCGGATTGTTCTGCGCCTCGAACAGCACGTCGCCAAGCTGCGGGATATTGCGGAAGAGTTCATCGCCACTCACGGCACCGGTCGCCTCGATGAGCTCCTGCCCGAGCACCACCACCGGCAGCGCTTCGGTCGCCACCGCACCCTTGATGCGGCTACCGACGATCGTGACTTCCTGCAGATCCTCGATACCGCCTGCAGGCGCCGACGAGCCCTGTGCTGCACCGACGGCCGAAGACAAAGACAGCAGCACGCCGACCGCCGCCGAGACGGTCGGACCATGGAGCTTGCCGGGGATGGAGTGGGTGAAGATTGCTTTCATGACTTGTCCCTCTCTGGTTCACGTCCGGGATTGCCGGATCCGCAAAGCGTCCTCGAGAGCGCCTTGATCGAGCGCGCCCTCCCAGCGCGCGACCACGATGGTGGCCACGGCATTACCGATGAAATTAGTGACTGCGCGGCATTCCGACATGAAGCGGTCGATGCCAAGAATGAGCGCCATCCCGGCGACGGGGACCGTGGGCACGACCGCGAGTGTCGCGGCCAAGGTGATGAATCCGGCGCCGGTCACGCCCGCCGCACCTTTTGAGCTGATGATCGCGACCAACAGCAGCAGCAGCTCCTCGTGTAGCGACAATTCGATGCCTGTCGCCTGGGCGATGAACAGCGCCGCGAGGGTCATGTAGATGTTGGTGCCGTCGAGATTGAAGGAATAGCCGGTCGGCACGACGAGACCCACCACCGATTTGGCGCAACCCGCAGCTTCAAGTTTCTTCATCAGCGACGGCAGCGCAGCCTCGGAAGAACTCGTGCCGATGACGAGCCAGATTTCCTCCCTGAGGTAACCGAGCAGCCTCCAGAGCGAGAAGCCGCTGGCGTAGCCGATGGCGCCGAGGACGATGGCGATGAACAGCGCGGACGTCAGGTAGAACGTCGCAATCAGCGCAGCGAGATTGGCGACACTGTCGATCCCGTACTTGCCAATGGTGAACGCGAAGGCACCGAAAGCGCCGACCGGCGCGAACTTCATCAGGATCGAGACCATCCTGAAAAACGCCTCGCTCAGATCATGCACCGCAGCAACGATGCGGTTGCGCGTCTCACCGAGCGAGGCGACGCTGACTCCAAAGATCACTGCGATGAACAACACCGGCAGGATCTGCCCGCCTGTCAGCGCACCGGCGAACGTGTCGGGAATGATCGACAGCAAGAAACCGGTGATGCTCTGCTCTTCGGCCTTGCCGACATAGCCACCGACCGCGGCAGCATCGAGCGTTGCAGGATCCACTCCCATGCCGTCGCCGGGACGGACCATGTTGGCGACGATCAGGCCGATCACCAACGCGAACGTCGAGACGACGATGAAGTACAGCATCGCCTTGCCCGTAGTGCTGCCGAGACGGGCGAGGGAACTCATGCCGGCAATGCCGCCGGCAACGGTCAGAAAGATCACCGGGCCGATCACCATCTTCACGAGCTTGATGAAGGCGTCGCCGAGCGGCTTCAACTGCACCGCAAATTCCGGCGCGAAGTGCCCGAGCGCACCGCCGATCAGTATTGCCGCAAGGACCTGGGCGTAAAGCGAACGCCACCATGGCGTGGCGGTGCCGGCAAAGGCCTGTGGACTGGCGCTCATGACCGCCTATTACACCCCCTGCGCCAGACCGGCTCCAGCGGAACCAATGATCTGCTATCTCCATGATTTAAATACACTTATTAGCCTTTTGTGTGCGGATTTCCGCACATCATTACAGGCTTTTGTGCAGTTCTCCGCCATAACGCCTATGCTTTATCCCGTCGTGCCGAATCCCGAGTCCCGCTTCCACCGCGTTGCCGCGGTCCTCGCCAGTCTCACGGTCGTCGCCCTCGCCTCGGCCGGCGGTTACCTCGGCACGAGCTTCGAACTGCAACAGCAGACGCAGCAACTGCTGATCGACGCCGCACTCCGACGAGAACTGCTACGCAGCGAAATCGAGCGGCATCGGCTGTTGCCGACCACGCTCGCGCGTAACCCGCAGCTCGCCGAAGCCGTCGCTGAGGACACGACTCCGGCGGCGAAGCAGCGAGTTGTCGCCATGCTCAACGCGGACTTCGAGGAACTGGCCCGCGCCGACGGCGCCGCGACGCTTTACCTCGTCGATTCGCGGGGCATCACGCTCGCCGCCAGCAACAGCCGCTTGCCGACCAGTTTCATTGGTCAGGACTATTCCTTTCGTCCCTACTTCCGCGACGCCATGCGACTCGGGGTCGGCGAGTTGTTCGCGCAGGGTACGGTCAGCGGCGTCGCCGGGCTCTACCTCGCGCAGCGCCTGCGCGACGGTGCGGGCGTGGTGGTGACCAAGGTCGAGTTCACCGCGCTGGAGAAGACCTGGCGGATCGACAAGGAAGAAACTTTGGTCACGGATCGGCGCGGAACCGTGTTGCTGACCTCGGATCCCGGCCGGCGGTTCTCGCAGTTCCCGGCAACGGCGACGACCGGCAAAGATTGGATCGCTGCCGAACTGCCGGCGACCTACCAGGACTGGCGAATCGTGCTGCGTCGCGATGTCCGCGCCGCAACGCTCACCTCGAGACTCGTTGGCGCCGCGCTCGGCGGATTGCTCGGAGCCCTGATTGCCGCGGCAGCATTTTTGACTCTTGCCAACCGTCGGCGCCGGGAACGGCAGCGTGCCGAGCTCGAGCGTCTGGTCGCAAGCCGCACGGCGGACCTCGAAAGCGCCAATCTTCGGCTGCTGCGCGAGATCGAGGAGCGCACGCGATCCGAAGCCACCGTGCAGTCGCTCCGCGAGAACCTGACCCAGGCCAACCGTCTCGCGATACTCGGGCAGATCTCGGCGGGCGTTGCCCACGAGATCAACCAGCCGACCGCCGCGATCCGGATGTACGTCGACAACGCCCGGAGACTCTTCGAGCGCGGTGACCCGGCAAAGGCATTCGAGACGCTCGCGGTCATCGAGTCACTCACGGCGCGGATCGGGCTGATCACGGAAGAACTGCGCGAGTTTTCCCGCCGCTCACCAGCGACACGCGAGCGGGTGCGGATACGGGACGTCATCGACGGCTCGCAGCTGCTCCTGGCCCAATCCCTCGACATGAAGCAGATCCCGCTTGAGAGACCGGACGCCCCTGAGCCGCAATGCGCGTATGCCAATCGCACCCGGCTCGAGCAGGTGCTGGTGAATCTCATCCAGAATGCGATGGATGCGCTCGCGGCGACGGCGCAGCCGCGCATCGTCATCGAGACGGGCGAGGATGCGGGGTTCGTTTGGATCCGCGTTTCCGACAACGGTCCGGGCGTACCTGCGGAGCGGCGTGGAGATCTCTTCGCGCCCTTCTCCTCGAGCAAGCCGCTTGGCCTCGGTCTCGGTCTCGTCATCAGCCGCGATCTCGTCTCGGACTTCGGCGGCTCACTCGAGTTGGCGCCGTCGGCTCTCGGTGGCGCGACCTTTCTGGCGAGGGTCCCCGCATGGCGCGACTGAGCGACGACCCTCACGGCTCCGCGGTACTCCTGTTCGAGGATGACGAGGTACTGCGTCACGCCATCAGCCAATCGCTTGAACTGGAAGGCTTCGTGGTCACGGCGTTCAGCTCGGTCGAGGATCATCACGCGCAGGTCGACGCCGAGTTCGACGGCGTGATCGTCACCGATATCCGCCTGCCCGGCGCCGACGGGCGACAACTATTCCGCAGGTTGCGAGCAGTAGACCCCGAGATTCCGGTCATTCTCATCACGGGGCATGGCGAACTCCAGGAAGCCGTCGATCTCATGCGCGAGGGTGCCTACGACTTCATCTCCAAGCCGTTCTCGCCGCCGCGCTTGCTCACCAGTGTACGCAATGCCCTCGAGCATCGCGGTTTGGTGCTGGATAACCGGCGTATCCGCGAGGGATCGCGCGGTGATGACATTCCGCTGCCACTACTCGGTGAAAGCACACGCATCTCGCAATTGCGCGCGCTGGTCCGCGATCTGGCGGCAACCGATGTCAGCGTGCTGCTCATCGGCGAGACGGGGACCGGCAAGGAGTCGGTGGCGAAAGCCCTGCACACGTTGGGCGACCGACGCCTGCGACCCTTCTCGGTGCTCGACTGCGCTTCGCTGCCCGAAACCCTGCTCGAGGCGGAACTCTTCGGTACCGAAGAACTGGTTGCCGGGATGCGGCGCAGCAAACCAGGCCGGATCGCGACGGCAGACAAGGGAACGTTGTTCATCGACAGCATCGACTGCCTGCCGATCGCGGCACAAGGACGGCTGCTGCGAGTCGTCGAAGAAAAGCAGATCACCGCTGTCGGCTCGACGGCCAGACGCGCGATCGATTGCCGGGTGGTGTCCGCTGCGACGCAGGACCTTGGCCGGATGTGCACCGAGGGGAAGTTCAGGTCGGATCTCTACTTTCGCCTGAATACCGTGACGCTGCATTTGCCGCCGCTGCGCGAGCGACGCGAGGACATCGCGACGATTTTCATTGAGTTGCTGGCGCGCGCTGCCCGGCGCCTGAAGCGCGACCCGCCGACGCTCACCAAGGCGGTGAGATCCCGGCTCTTCGAGGATCCCTGGCCGGGCAACATCAGGGAACTCAGCCACTATGCCGACCGGGTCGTGCTCGGCGTCGAACGATCGGCACGCGAACCGGCGGAGCGATCACCGGATCCTTTGCCGATACTCGTCGAACGCTTCGAGGCAAGCCTCATTCGCGAGGCGCTGCGGGCAAGTGGCGGCAACGTCAAGCAGGCGCTGGAAGCACTGGGAATTCCGCGCAAGACTTTTTACGACAAGGTCAGCCGCCATCACATCGATCTCAAGGAATTCCGCGACTGACGCAGCGAGTCGCCTGCCCGGCTCAGAATCCTTCGCCGGACTTCAGGTAACGCCACTGCCCTAGCGGCAGCGCGCCCAGCGCGACCTGACCGGTGCGGATACGTTTCAGCCCGGTCACCCGCAGCCCCACCCCTTCGCACATGCGGCGGATCTGCCGCTTGCGCCCCTCGCGCAGGCCGAAACGCAGCTGGTCGTTGTTTTGCCAGGCCACCCGTGCCGGCTTAAGTCTGACGCCGTCCAGGGTCATTCCATGCCGCAGACGCCCGAGTCCTTCGTCGGACAGCGCGCCCTCGACGCGCACGAGATATTCCTTCTCGACGTCATTGCCGCCGATCAGCTGCCGCGCAATGCGGCCATCCTGCGTATAGACCATCAAGCCGGTGGAATCGATGTCGAGCCGCCCCGCCGGCGCGAGTCCGCGCAGATGGCGCGGGTCGAAAGCCCGCTGCGACTCGTCACCCGCCCAGCGGTTTTCAGCGCGGATCAATACCGTCGCCGGCTCGTAACCATCTTCCGCCTGGCCGGACACGTAACCGATCGGCTTGTTGAGGATGATGGTGACGAGCTCGTCCTGCTGCTCGCGGGCGCGGCGATCGACCTCGATGCGCGCATTGCGACTGATGCGCGTGCCGAGCACGTCCACGACCTGCCCATCGACACGCACCCAACCGTTGACGATCCATTCTTCCGCTTCGCGCCGCGAGC
>CAZIRD010000003.1:14885-16167 GCA_964541625.1 uncultured Acidibacter sp. | reverse complement strand
CCATCGACACGCACCCAACCGTTGACGATCCATTCTTCCGCTTCGCGCCGCGAGCAAAAGCCGAGTTCGGCGAGGCGCTTCGACAACCGGGGTTGATCCCCGGCGCCGGGCGTCTGCTGTCCGGGAGCGTCCACTACAACGAACGCAGCCCGTCGATGAGCAGCGCGACGGTGAGACCGGCCATCACCAGCAGCGTCACCAGCGAACCGTAGAAGCGTCCGGCGGACCGGCCGGGATTCGAGGAGATCCCCTGGGCATGCGCCAACCGCGCGAGGATGAAGGTCGCGCCGAAGGTGTGGACGTAGAGCGGACTGGTCGCCGACTGCTCGAAGAGATAGAGGAAGATCAATGCAAGCGGCGCACACTCGATGAAGTTTGCGTGCGCACGAATTCTTTGTTCGAGCACGGCATCGCCACCCGTGCCGATGCCGATCTTCGTTTCGAGCCGGCGCTGACTGACGCGGACGTAGAGACCCAGCAGCAACACTCCGCACAGCCCTGCGTAGAATGCCGTAATCATCGCCGCAACTCCCTAAGATGCATCACAAGTGGGCGGAATCATGGACCGGCCGGAGTCGCCGAGTCCAGTCATCGCGCACTCATGAGGAGGATATCGCCGTGAATGCTGCAACCCATCTCATCCGCACGGCTGTGGCCGCCGACGCGGCGGCACTCGCCGCACTTGCCGAAAAGACCTTCCGCGAAGCCTTCGGCGAGATGAACTCACCGGCGGACACGGATGAACATTGCCGCCGTCATTACAGCCCGTCGATCCAGGCGGTGGAGATTGCCGCCGCCGGCCGTGTAACGCTCGTCTCGAGCTTCAGCCAGCGGTTGACCGCGTTCACGCAATTGCGCTGGAGTGCGCCGCCCACCTGCGTGGTCGGCCCTGCAGCGGCAGAGATCCAGCGTTTTTATGTAGACCGGGAGTTTCACGGCAGCGGTCTCGCCAGTCGACTGATGCACGAGGCGTTGGCCACCCTCTCGCGCCATGGCTCGGCCACCGCCTGGCTGGGCGTCTGGGAGAAGAATCCGCGAGGAATCGCCTTCTATCGCAAGCTGGGCTTCAGCGAGGTGGGCGAACAAACCTTCGTCGTCGGCGCTGACGTCCAGCGCGATCTCGTGATGGCAAGGCCTGTCTGAGAGCCGTTGTTTACTGCGACCACCAGCCCTCGAGCACCAAGGTCTGCCGGGCAGTCTCCTGCATATGGCAGGCCATGGTCGCCGGTCCGCCGCCCGTGCCGCCGAACCATTGCGCCTGTTCGTACAGACAGGCGGCGTC
>CAZIRD010000003.1:8794-14785 GCA_964541625.1 uncultured Acidibacter sp. | reverse complement strand
ATTGGCAGTACACAGCTGGAACGTGAAGCAGTCTCCGACATCAAGGATGTCGCCCGTCTGACTCCCGGCCTCATCTTCGATCTCGGCTTCGTGCCGCAGGACAGTCGGCCGCAAATCCGCGGTCTGCCGGCGACGCGTGGCAAGCCGCCGGTCGGCATCCTGATTGACAACATCGACGTCTCGTCGGAGTCGATCCAGACCGCGGGCGGCGGCATGATCGGCAACGTGCGCCTGATGGACCTCGAGCGTATCGAGGTTGTCAAAGGTCCGCAGTCGGTGCTTTACGGTCGTGCGGCGTTCGGCGGCGCCATCAACTACGTCACCGCCAAGCCGAGTCTCGATGGCGGCTTCGTCAAAGTCAGCGCCGATGTCGGTCAGTACGGCCGAGCCGAGAGCAGATTGATCGCGAACGGCGTGGTCTCGGACACGGTCGCCGTGCGTGGCTCCGTCTCGTATGCCAAGCACGATGGCTTTTACCGCAACTCGATCAGCGGTGCGAAGGTCGGCGGCTTCGACAGCAAGGGCGGCACGCTGGCGGCGCTGTGGAAACCGAATGACGATTTTCGTTTGAATGCCCGCATCGCCGTCTCCGACGACCAGTTCGAGCCTCGCGCGCAGGTCGCGTACGGGTTCGGCACGGGTCTGAGCCAGGCCTATCCGGTACCCGCTCCGCTGGTTGGCATTTGCCTCGGCCTGCTGCCGGCCGGATTCTCCACCGCTCCGCAGGCGACCTGCCCGGCCGGCGCCGCGCAGGTGGCAGCCAGCGGCTTCGCGACGCGCACCGGGGAAATCGGCGGGTTCACCACCGTGACACTCAGCCTCGACCCGCTGACCGGGCGCGACTATGAGGGCACGACTCTCAAGTCGACGGTCGGTGCAGTCAACTTCGACTGGGATCTGCCGGTCGGCACGCTCACGTCATGGACAGGCTATGCGCGTGCGAAGTCCCGCTCGCGTCAGGACGTGGACTCCTACGGCGCCGTGGCGACAGCGGTGACGCAGCCGTCGACGGGAACCGCTGAAGCGCTCAACTATTCGCAGGTGCTCGACCTCGACACCACGACCAAGCAACTCAGCCAGGAACTGCGTCTTGCCTCCGATGCAGCGGCACGTCTGCGCTGGAGCGTCGGCGCCCAGTACTGGAAGGAAGACATCGACCAGCTCAACTACGGATACACGTCGAGCACGATCGCCGGACGCTCCGTCGCCCGTGCCGTGCAGATGATCGGCGCGCCGCCGTCGGCTGGTATCGATGCCAAGGAGACCACGCATAAGGGCTACTACGGTTCGCTGGAATTCGACTTTACGGATCGCCTGAGCGGCCGTGTCGAGGCACGCTACAACGACGAGGACTTCTCCTACACGTGGTTGTCGCCGGCCCGCGGTATCGCTTATGCGCCGAGCACCGCGAACCCGACCGCCTCCGCCACCAATCCGCAGTGGACGCCGGCGGTGTCGGTCACGAACAGCTCCTCGTTCACGGCGAGCACACCCCGTGCTTCGCTGACTTTCAAGGCGACCGATGACCTGATGATCTACGGCTCGGTAGGCAAGGGCTTCAAGGCGGGCGGCTTCATCACGCTGGCCGGAACACCGATCGATTTCGCCAAGTTCGAACCCGAGAAGCTGCTCAGCTACGAACTCGGTGTGAAGAGCAAGCTGCTCGATGGCAACCTGATCTTCAATGGCAACCTGTTCTTCATGAAGAACACCGACAAGCTGTTCACGACACTCGAGCCCGATGTCCGCAGCATCACCGGCACCAGCCTGCGCGCCTCGAACAACAGCGACGCCGAGAGCAAGGGTGTGGAGCTGGAAGCGCAGCTTGCGGTCGGCGACTTCTGGCGGTTCTCCGCGCTGTACACCTACACCGACGCCAAGTACACGCGATTCGCGCCGATCACCACCGGTACGCTCGGCATCGCGGTCGCGGGTAACTGCACCATCGGCGAAGTCGCTGCAGCGCCGAACCCGACCACGGGCGCAGCCCGCGTACTGCGCTACTGCAGCACGTCGAATGCTGGCATCCCGCTCGAACGCTCGGCGAAGCACTCGGGTGCCGTCACCGCCACCTGGGAACGCCCGGTCGGCAGTGGCGACCTGAAGTTCCTGGTCGACGGCAGTCTGCAATACATGGGTGAACGCCCGGAACAGGCGAGCCTCGCCGGTATCGTCTTCGGTGCCTACACCAACATCGATCTGCGCGTGGGCCTGACCAGCGAACGCTGGTCGGCGTATGCCTACGTGGAAAATCTCACCAACGACGACACGATTCGCAGCGGACAGGCCGGCGGCGACTTCGCGCGTGCCGGCAACCAGCTGGTCGGCGCGTATCTGCCGGACAAGCGCCAGATCGGTGTACGCGTCAGCTACGAGTTCTGATCACAGCCCTCGCCCGATTTCCCGGGCCGCCGCGCGGAGGCTCTCGACATGCCTGTCGAGGGCCTCCGCGATACTCATCGCCGATTTGAAATAGGTCAGTCCAAGCGCGGCGAACACGGTGCGTCGCTGGAAGATGGGCACGGCGATCGCCGACATCGCAACCGAGTCGGACTGCCAACTGTCGCGCAGCGTGGCCACTCCCGCTCGACGCACGTCGGCAAACAGACGTTCGAGCCGCTGCGGGTGCTCCCGCCATTGCGGGGTGTAGTTGCCGTCCAGTGCCAGCGCTGCGCGCAGCAAGCCGGCCTGAATGTCGCGGCGGCTGTAGGCCAGAAAGGCCAGGCCCATGGCGCTCCGCAACACGGGCAGTTGGCTTCCGGGTCCCTTCAGCCGCAGCCAGAAGCCGGTTTCGTCACGAGTCGAGTGCAAGATGGTCATGCGCGGCCCGTTGCTGCCGCCCAGCACAAGCGGCCAGCCGACCCTCGCGCCCGTCTCGCGCATGATGGGCGCCGCGATTTCCACCACCCAGTTCTGCTTGCCGTAGAGGCTGCTCAACTCGAGCACGCCAGGGCCGAGGCGATACACCCGCGTCGTTTCACGCACGACGTACCCGCCTCTTTCCAGCGTCTGCAGCAGTCGGTAGGCGGTGATCCGGGGGAGTCCGGTCCGACGTCCAATGTCGGAAGCATTGAGCCCCGGCTCGACATTGAGCAGTCGCAGGATATCGACGCCTCGTTGCAGAGCGTTGACCACCGGTTGGCCGCGGCGTTTGCTGGTTCGTGCTCCGGCTGCTTTTCGCGTGGTGTCAGACATGGCGGCTAGTAGGATGATAACGTCGGAACGAGGTCATCCCATGTCGGCAGATTTCCAACGTCGCGAAGTACTTGGCAGCCTGAGTGTGGCTGCCGTCATGGCTTTGTTGCGCAGCAACCATGCCGCAGCGGCCGACGTACCGGAATCGGTAGCCCTTGCCACGCGCCAGTCGGTGCTGCCGTTGATCCCCGGTCGTCTTTACCGGATCGGTTGTGTAGTACGCGCCGAGCGGCTGAGTTGGTTGCCCGAGGATATTCCCGGTGGCTTCGAGGCGCTCAACGCTTATCTGCTCCTCGATGACGACCACGCGGTCTTCATCGACATGGGCGCGCCCATCATGCTGCCGGCGATCAAGAAGGCCGTGGAGACGCTGATCGGTTCGCGCCGGGTCTGGGTCAGCTACACCCGTAACGAAGCCGACTGCATCGGCAATCTGGGCTGGATCCTCGGTACCTGCGCGCAGCCTACGCTGCTCTTCGGTGGTGCCGGCGGCATCCTCGAGTGGATCAACGATCCGGCGGTCTCCATCATGGAGGTTCGCGATTTCCTTGGTCGAATCCCCATTGTCGAATCGCGCAACGGCATGACCAGCCGGATCGGCAGCCTCGAACTGCAGTGGCTGGACGCGGGCGCAAAGCAGATGCTGCTCACCCAGTGGGCTTTCGAACCGACCACGGGCTGCCTGTTTACTTCCGACTCCTTCGGCTTCCGTCATCTGTCCAGCCGCGACGAGGCTCCCATCGTTGAGTCGGCCCGCGGCCTGCCCTCGCCGCGGCGCGTCGCGCGTGAACTCGTTGCCCGCATGCACTGGCTACGCGGCGCCACCTACCCTGACATCCTCACGCGCTTCGAAACGCTGTTCAGCGAGCGCGACGTACGGATGATCGCGCCCGTACATGGCTGCGTCATCCGCGGTCGCCGCGCCGTGCGCGCCTACTCGCAGCGGATGCTCGAGGCGCTGCGCGAAGCAAGCAGCCTGCCGAGCCAGGAGGAGACACGCTATGTCTGACGCACCGATGTCCGGCGCGACCCGCGCCTACATCGTCAGAGGTCTGCCGCGCCGGGTACTGCCCGATCTCGCCTGGCTGGGCGGATGCTCGAATTCGGCAGGCTGGCCCGGTCCGGCGGCACTGCGCCGGCCCATCACGCACGAGCCCTGCGTTGCCTATCTCATTCTCGGCGCCGCGAAGACAGTACTGCTCGATACCGGACATTTCGCCCATTGGTATGCGCTGCAGGGGCAACTCGAGGACATGCTGCAGGGCCGGAGCCTCGACTACGTCTTCGTCAGCCACCAGGAGATCCCGCACACCGGCAATCTCGGACGACTGCTACGCAAGTATCCGGCCGCCAAGGCCGTCGGTGACGTCCGCGACTACCACCTGTTCCATCCCGAAGTCGAACTCTCGCGTCTCGTGCCGATGCGGCATGGCGATGAACTCGATCTTGGCGATCGGCGACTCGTGTTCCTCGATGCGCTCTGGAAGGACCTGAGCGGTACGATGTGGGCCTACGACACGCGGCTCAAGCTGCTCTTCAGCGCCGACACTTTCGGCTACATCCATCAGGATGACGAAAACATCTGCGCCACGATGCTGCACGAAATGCCGAAGGATCTCGCCGAACGCGCCAGCGAACGAGCCGCACTACCGTTTTTCGGTCTACGGCAGCGTGAACAATCGACCCGGGTCGCTGCCTTCCGCCGGCTACTGCAAAAATATCCGGTGGAGATCATCACTTCGGGACATACCGCACCGATCATGGGCGGAATGACCGCCACGATCATCGAAAGGATGCTGGCGCGGCTCGACTCTCCCACCGAAGGACCGCGATACCTGCAGTCCTGATCGGTAGCGGGCGGCAAGAGTCGCTGCACGACCTCAACGCGGCGCGCACAGACGGATCTCGCCGCTCATGGTCTGTACGTCGACGCGGCCTTCGCCATTGCCGTTACGGAACTCGCGGCTGCGCCCGCCGTTGCCGGCATCGCGATCGGCAGCTCCCGCGGCCGACTGCACGGCCGGGCAAAGGTCGATGTCGCCGGTAAACGAGCGCAACTCGAAACGTGCTGCGGGCAGGGTCGCGAAGTCGATCTTGACGAGACCGCTGACGGACTCCGCGGCGAATCGGCCAGCCGGTTCAAGCGCAAGACTCATGCTCAGGTCGCCCGACACCGACTTGAACTTTGCATCCTCGACGCTGCCGAGAGAGAACTTCGCATCACCCGAGACGGTCCGCACATCCACGCGACCGCCAGCACGGCCGGTGACCGTGACATCGCCGCTGACTGAGTTGATTTCGAGCCGCTTGGTCTCGGGTTTGGCGGCAAGCGTCAAGTCACCGCTGACACTGCGCGCGCTCGCCTCGGCGCTGAGTTCCGCATCGATATCGCCGCTGACGGTCGACAGCCGCTGCTCGCCCTGCAGACTGCGCACCACGAGATCGGCGCTCACCAGCGAGACGTTGAGTGCGCTCTGCCGCGGAACACGGATCTCGAGGACGGCATCGCCGGCGTCCCACTGCATCGATCCACGGCTGCGCTGCACCACTCGAATGACTGTCTTGCCACCGCTCGTGGTGAAGTCCAGTCGCTCGACTTTTTCTTCGAGGCTGCCGGTGACGACGACCTCCGGACGATCCCAGCCGGTCACGGTGACCCGACCGGAAGTGTTGATGATCTCAACGCTGCCGCGCGGATCGGCCGCCCGTCGTTCGTCGACCGTACGATTGGCGGCCTCGGCGACTACGCAGCTCAAGGCAGCGACGATGCACAGCGTGGCGACCGTCCTTTGCCGC
>CAZIRD010000003.1:4647-8694 GCA_964541625.1 uncultured Acidibacter sp. | reverse complement strand
GGGTTTCATGGTGTGCTCATTAAAGCGGGTCATATCTTGCTCCTCAGCGTGGGCCGTGGATTAGCCGGTGGCAGACTGGTCATGAGGTCGACTTCATGCTCGTGGGTCCGCTGCCGTAACTCGAGCAGCAGCGGGTTGGATGGGTCTTCGGCGAGGGCGGCAGCGATATCCGCCTCGGCTTTTCGAATGATGTCGAGGTTGCGGAGCACGCGTTCCCGGGTTTCCGGCGCGAGTCTGGCGACGGCCGCAGAAAAATCGGGCTGTAGTGCAGCTCTGACCTCGGAAAACGCAGTGGGGTCGACGAGCGGTGATGTCGGGCGCAGCGTTGCGGATGGCGGAGTCGTCGGTTGCGAAGGTCGGTGCAGCCAGAGTGTTGCGGAGAGGACGGCCACTCCGGCGGCAAGCGCGGCGGGCACGAACCAACGCCGAACGGACTTCCTCTCGGGCGCAGGTGGAGGCGCGGATCGCTCGGCCGTACGTGGCGGTAGTTCGGCCATGATCTGCGGCCAAAGATCACGATGCAGTGGCACCTCGCGCTGCAGCGTTGCGAGCTGCGCATCGAGCCGATCAGGGACTGAGGTCATGGATGTGGGTCTCCGGAGCCAATGCGCGCGGTCAGCAACTGCCGTGCGCGATGCAATTGAGCCTTGCAGGTTCCGACGGCGATACCGAGTTGAGCCGCGGCGTCCTCGTGCGAGTGACCGTAGAGCGCTACGAGCACAAGGACGTCGCGGGCACCCTCGGGCAGTGCGGCAATGGCGCGTTCGACGTCGAGGGCCGGCAACTGTTCGACGCCGCCGGCCAGCGCCTCGAGCGTCGCCGGGTCGTCCAGCGTCGCTTCGCTGCGGGCGGCGAGTCCCCGTCTTCGCGCGAGCACCGCGTTGACGGCAATGCGATGCAGCCAGCTGGCGAAGCGGCTGCGGTGTTCGAAGGTCGGCAACGAACGCCAAGCGGCGACGAAGGTTTCCTGGACGCAATCCTCGGCCGTGGCGCGATGCCGTGACATCCGCAGGCAAAGTCCGTAGATCCGCGGGGAATGACGCCGATAGAGCCGCTCGAAGGCGAGAACGTCACCCGCTGCCGCCGCAGCGACCTCGTTGTGATCGTTATCCGTGGTCGTTCCCGTCGAGTCCAAAACGCCTCCCCGGTCTTCGCCAGGTTCGAAACGTGACCGGGCAGTGTTAGGAGGACAGCAGTCTGCCGAAGGTTTAAATCGACCGGTTTTTTTCCTCTCTAGCCGCCGACCAGCATCACTTTGGCGAATTTGCCGTGGCAGCGACCGACCAAGCGGGCGAAGTGCATGAGGCCGGTCAGCACGAACACACCGAGAAGCATGCCGGCCAAGGTGAAGAGCAGCGAACCGAGACTACCGTCGGCCACGGCGATTTCGCTCCAGTGCACCACGTCGGGCAGATCGACGCCAAGAACGCGCAGCAGGTCCCAGGCGCCGCCGCCGATCAGACCGATTCCGAGCATGGAAAAGGCGATAGCGAGGGTGAAGTAGAGGACACCCAGCGGAAGCATCAGCAGCTGGTAGCCAAGCGTAGTCCATGTTCGAAGATTGCCGAGCATGGCCCAGATTCGCGCGAGCCATGAGCCGTCGGTGGCGGGTCGCGGCCGCCGGGGCATGCGCTCACCGGTCATCGCCTCGACCAGCCGGCCCTCGGCCAGTGCGAGAACACGCGTCAGCGCAAGGAAAGCGAGCAGCACGGGTATGCCGATGATGAGGATCGACAGGCCTAGCGACAGCGACACGCCAACCACGACGACGCAGAAGTACAGCACGCCGGTGATCAGCGACAGCAGCATGTAGAGCAGCGTGGTCCAGCTGCGCGAGTCGCCATAGACGGCAAAGAATTTCCGCAGTGCGCCGGCTCGCGAGGCGCCGATGGAGGCCGTCCTTCGTTGGGGCGAGATAGCAGCCTGGACCGTTCGATCGGTGTCGCGGTAGGCCGCAGCCACGTCGGCAGGTGAGCCGTAGGACTGCGTAATGTCGCGCAGCACGACGTCTTCGGAGTCGCCGGGCCGGGCAGCGCACTCCGCGCGTAGATGCTCTTCGGCGTCGCTCAATGCGTCCTGGATCATCGCCGGATCGGCACCCACGAGCTCGGCACGCAATTGTGCGAGGTAGTCGTCGATGCGGGTGATGGGGGTTTCGGTGGCGGCGGTCATGGCGTGGATTCCGTGGTGGAGGGGTCTGGGGTTGAGGCGGGACCAGTGAACTGGTCGACGAAATCGCGCGTCTCGCGCCAGGCCGCACGCCACTGTTCGAGCACCGCACGACCTTCGTCCGTGATGCGGTAGTACCGACGGGGCGGGCCGGAGTAGGACGGCACGATGCGACTGGAGAGCCACCCGGATGCGGCGAGTGAACGCAGCACGGGGTAGATCGTGCCTTCCTTGAACAGCGGTTCGCCGCTGCGGGCGCGTTGCAGGCGCTTGGCGATGTCGTAGCCGTAAAGGTCGTCGCCACTTTCAGCCAGTACGCCGAGAAGCACGAGGGAAACGAGCCCGGAGTTCAGGTCTCGCTGGAATTTTCGATCTGTTTCGATCATGCCAATACTGTAGAAAGTACAGTACTGGTTGTCAACTAGTACTAGTTAACTCACAACCCTGGTTCAGTTGTGAGCGCCTTCCGCTACCCGACAAGACCCACAGGGCGGGCTTTTCACAGAATGTTCAGCGGAATCTTCAAATAGGCCGTGCCATTGGTTTCCGCGGGCGGCAGCTCGCCGGCACGAATGTTGACCTGCACGGCCGGCAGGATCAGCAACGGCATCTCCAGCGTCGCGTCGCGCTGGGTTCGCATGGCGACAAAGTCCGCCTCACTGACACCGTCACGGACGTGGATATTGCCCACCCGCTGGGCGGCAACGGTGGTCGCGAACGCCACGGCTCGGCCCTTCGGCGGATAGTCATGGCACATGAACAACCGTGTCTCGGCGGGCAAGCTCAATAGCCTGTGTATCGAGGCGTACAGCGTTCGCGCATCGCCGCCGGGGAAGTCGCAGCGGGCGGTACCGACATCAGGCATGAAGAGCGTATCGCCGACAAATACGGCGTCACCGATCTGGTAGGCGACGCACGCCGGCGTGTGGCCCGGCACGGCCAACACTTTGGCATTCAGATCGCCGACACGAAACTCTGCCGCGTCATCGAACAGGGCGTCGAACTGCGAACCATCAGGTCGGAACCCGGCCTCGAGGTTGAAGATGCCCTTGAACACCCGCTGTACGTCACCGATGCGGGCGCCGATGGCGGTACGCCCACCCAGTCGGCGCTTGAGGTAGGGCGCGGCGGTGAGGTGGTCGGCGTGCGCGTGGGTTTCGAGGATCCAGTCGACCCGCAAGCGCTGCCCTTCGACGTACGCGACGACCTTGTCAGCCGACACCGTGCGCGTGCGGCCGGACTTCGGGTCGTAATCGAGTACCGGATCGATGATCGCGCAGGTTGTGCCGGGTCCGGCATGCACCACATAGGTCACGGTCCCGGTGGCCGGATCGAAAATGCCGTGGACTTCAGGCTTGAGCGGTGAGGCCGTCATGGGAGTCTCCATTTGCACTGCTCACAACATTATACTTTTTAATATATTATTTTCAAGTATAATGACGTTGGCAGGGTTTTCCTTGCCGCCATCAAATCAACGACCACCATGCCAAAAAGACTCGATCTCGAAGAAATGCAAGCGGCCGCTGAGCGTGCCTGCGACTTGATGAAAGTGCTTGCGAATCACGACCGCCTGCTCATCCTTTGCCATCTCTCGCAGCAGGAGATGTGCGTGGGCGATCTGCAGTCAGGCCTGGGCATCGTCCAGCCGACGTTGTCGCAACAGCTCACGGTGCTGCGCAACGCCGAGCTCGTCGTCACCCGGCGCGAAGGCAAGAATATCTTCTACTCGCTCGCAAGCGGACCGGCGCTCGCGGTGATCAACACCCTCTACCAGCATTTCTGCGTCAGCAAGCCGCGGAGGAAAACACGATGACCATCGACTGGATCCACTTCAGCCCGTGGACGGCACTGGCCGGCGGAATACTGCTCGGCCTCGCT
>CAZIRD010000003.1:0-4547 GCA_964541625.1 uncultured Acidibacter sp. | reverse complement strand
CCTTCATGGCGGCAGGTTTTGCCACGGTCCACGTCATGCGTCACCTGATCTGAACAGCGAGGAGCATTCCATGCGTCGTTTATCCGAATTTCTCGTTGGTCTCGTTTTCGGCTGGGGACTGCTGATCTCGGGCATGACCGATCCCGGCAAAGTCCTGGGCTTTCTCGACCTCGCAGGTGAATGGGATCCGTCGCTCGCCTTCGTGATGGGCGGCGCCGTGCTCGTCGGTCTGCTCGGATTCGCCGTGGCCAGCAAGCGTACTCGCAGTTTCCTCGGCTCGGCCATGCATCTGCCGGCTGCTCGCGACATTGATCGCCGGCTGGTGGCCGGATCACTCACGTTCGGCGTCGGCTGGGGCCTCGCCGGGTTCTGCCCCGGCCCGGGCATCGTCGCGATGGGATCCGGCGAGCCGCGGGCAGCGTTGTTCGTGCTGGCCATGATCGGCGGCATGCTGCTGTTCGAACTGCTCGAGCGTCGTCAGCGAGTTGAACCGCAGCAGTGATGGCGCGCGACGACTACCGCAGCGGCTCTGTCAGGATAATGCCCTGCGACGCGCTGCAAACAGCGCAGCCAGCGCTGGCACCAGCATCAGCGCAGCAGCTGCGAACGGCACGGTACTGCCAAAAGCCGTGAACAGCCAGCCCGAGTAGAGCGGAGTCAGGGTCCGGCCGACATTGCCCGCACCCTGGAATACCCCAAGCACGGTGCCACGCTCGCCAGCGGCGGCAGCGGTGGTCACGATCGTCGAGGCGGGTGCATTGAATAGTCCGAAGCCGACGGCGATGCAGAAAGCCCCCGCGACGAGCACTGTCGGCACCGGAGAAACCGCGATCAAGGCGTGCCCCGCTCCAAAACTTGCGAGGCCGCAGATCACCGATACATACGGCCCGAAACGTCCCGCAACCCAGCCGACGCAAAGGAACTGCACCAGCGTCGACACGAGGCCCATGAAAGTGAACACGTAGCCGATCTGCAGCGGCGTGAAGGCGTGGACACGGTTGCCGAATAGCGGCAACAACGAGTCGATCACGGCAAAGCTTCCGGCAAACAGCAGGTTGGCCACTGCAAGCCTGACGAGTACCGGATGTCCGAGGGTTCGCGCCGCCACGCCCCAATCGAACAAGGGCGCTGCAGAGCGGTGCTCGGGAGGATGCGTCTCGGGCAGGAACCGCCAGCCGATCAGCAGCGCAAGCACGTCGAGCCCTGCGGCCATCATGGCGATGCCGAAGTAATCCGTAGTTCCCGGGTTACTGCCTGCCAGCAGCCCGCCGAGTGCCGGCCCCATCATGAAGCCGAAAGAAAACGCCGCGCCGGTGCGACCCATGGCCTGCGCCCGGCGCTCGCCCGAAGTGACATCGGACACCGTCGCGAACGCCACCGCGATGATGCCGCTTGTCAGTCCGGCAACGAGTCGCGAGGCCATCAGCCATGGCAGCGAATCGGCGAACGCCAGCATGACATTGGCAACGGTACTGCCGGCGAGGCTGAGCAGCAGCACCGGGCGACGACCGATCCGATCGCTGAGCCACCCCCAGAACGGGGTCGAGACCAGCTGCCCGAAGGCGCCGACAGCCACGGCGAGGGTGATGGTCTCAGGCGACGCGCCGATGCGCTCGCCGAAAAATGGGAACAGCGGGACGATGATCCCGATGCCCACGAAGGTGATGAACACGATGAGACCAACGACCAGCAACATGCGACCGCCTTGATCCTCTGGATGACCGGGCCGCAACGCTCGACCGCAGGGTCATTATCACCGCAATGCCGGCCAAGTACCCCCGTTCGTTCATGATTCCGACCACTCGTTCATGGACGAACGAGTGGTGGAAACCGCAACCCTACACTCCGGGTCGACCAACGCATCGCAAGCATGGTGCGGCGATGAAGTTTGTCGTTATCAATTCACATGGAGTGATTTTCCGATGTTCGGCGATTCAGTATCTGGCAAGGTGGGGACGAAGGCGCGGGCACATGCGGGCTGGCTGCTCGTGGCGCTCGCGGGTGCGAGTGGCGTTGGAACGTCATCTGAGGCGCAGGGCTGGTATGCCACGGGCACCCTCGGTCTGACGACTCAATCTGATCAACGACTCGTCTACACCCGGCCGGGTGGCGCGGCCGCAACAAACCAAGTGCTGCCGCTCGACAACGGGTTTCTTGGCGGTGGTGCGGTCGGACGATACTTCGGCGATGCCTGGCGTATCGAACTGGAGTTCATGTACCAATCCGTCGATCACCCGACGATCACGCTCGGCACCGGCGGTCCCGCGGGCGATGGCAACTACGCCTCGACGACCGTGGCCGCCAACGTCCTGCGCGAGTTCAACCTCTTCGGATCGCCGCGGGCGCGGACCTACGCCGGACTCGGCGCTGTCTACCTCACGGAGGTCGATGTGGACTTCGAAAGCGCGGGGGTCGAACGATCCTTCAGTGGCTCAGGGACGGGAGTGCAGGCGCTGCTCGGCGCCCGCTACCCGCTTGGCGAGCGGGCCTTCGTCGATGCCGGCCTGCGCTACCTGCTCGCCTCCGGTCAGGAGATGGACGGTGAAGAAGGCGCCGTCGGCAAGATCAAGGCGGACTACGAGCCCCTGTCACTGACACTGTCTTTCGGCTGGCGGTTCTGAACCACCCACCGAGCCGACAATGGGCGGACGTCCGCGGCGGGCGTCCGCCCTGCTTTAGAAGATCAGGGCATCGAGTCCATCGCTCAACCGGCGCTTCAGGGGCCCGGTAGCGGCATCGGGTAACAGATTTCTGAGCTCGTACGGATCCTGCTGCAGATCGTACAACTCGTCGACGTCGCGCAAATCGCGATAGCGGATGTATTTGTGACGGTCGGTGCGGATCGCCTGATAGCCGAGATTCCGCAGTCTTGGAAACTCGGTGTCGGAGTAATACTCGATCAGCAGACTCTGCCGCACAGGCCCCGCTTCGTCTTTCAGGGTACGGACCACCGACTTTCCATCCATGTCCCGGGGAACCCGCACCGCCGCCAGTTCAAGGATGGTCGGGGCAACATCCACGTTTCCCATGAGGAATCCCGGTCGCGAACCCGCCTTGGCCAACGCCGGATAACGCAGGATCAAAGGAATCCGGATGCTTGCTTCGTAAGCCAGCCGCCTTTCCTGCGCGAGACCGAACTCGCCGTAGAAAAAACCTTGATCGCTGGTAACCACGAAAATCGTGTTGTCCAGCAGTCCTCTTTTTTCCAACGTCTCGCGAAGCCGGCCGATCCCCCGGTCAACGGCACTCAACATGCGCAGGCGATCCCTGATGATCCCGTCCGGAAGACCACCGACTGGACTGCGCGGATCGCTGTGATCGACAGTGTTTTCAAGCGCAGGCTTGCCCGTCAACGGGGCTCGCCAATTCGGGGCGCGCGGCAGCACCAGGCCTTCATAGAGCGCCGCATCGCTCGGCGGCGAGGGAAACGTGCGGATCTGATTCGGATACACCTCGGGATGCGATGCCTTGTGGGCCAGAAAAACCAGAAAGGGCTTTTCTTTGGTGCTTGACTCGATGAACGACACGGCCTGATCGGTCAGGATGTCGGTCATGTAGCCCTTGCCCTGTACCGCCCTGCCGTCGACGTTGAGCGGCGGATCGAAATACACCCCCTGACCGACGAAGCTCACCCACCGATCAAAGCCAGGCCTCGCCGTGTCATCCTCATGGCCCATGTGCCACTTGCCGAAAAAGCCCGTTCGGTAGCCAGCGCCATGCAGCAGTCCAGGAAACGTGACGAGTCGATGGCTTTGCGCGGCTCTCTCGCCGTTGTCGATGATCCCGTTGCGAAACGGATATTTGCCGGTAAGAAACACGGCACGGCTTGGCGAACACAACGGCGCCGAGGTGAAGAAGTTGGTAAACGATGATCCTTCGGCCGCCAGTCTCTCGATGTTCGGCAGCCTGGCGAAGGGATGATCGACGAGATCGTCATACCGAACGTCATCCAGCAATACAAAAACGACGTTCGGCCTGCGCGGCTGATCGGCCTCAGCAGGCGTCAATGACAATACGGCGCAAACGGCGAGCCGGAGAGCCGCTTTCGCGACCCTCCGGCATGCCAGCAGATCAGGAAGCTTGAGCAGTCGTCTCAAAACCTCACCGACACGCCGGCATGAACCACCCGGCCACGGGGCGTATGCACCTGCTCGTCGAAACCGGGACGGTTGTCTCCGACGTCAGGAGGATCTTTGTCGAAAACATTCTTTGCTGCCAGCGTGACCCGGATGTCACGATCGAGCAGTTCCTCCAGCGAATAGCTGTACTGTGCATCGACTGTCACGAACTCCTTGATTCTCGGCACAGTCGCCACCACGACCGGATCGTCATTGGTGTAGGCACTCGAGTAGCGGATCACGGCGAACGCACTATGCGCTCCACGATCGAACGTACCGGTCAGGTTGCCGCGGAGACGCGGCAGCGAGCCGAACGATCCGCTGAGGAAATTGCGCTTGCCGGCGAGTTCCGACCTGACCGTCCCCGTAGTGAACTCGAAGGTATTCACATAGGTCAGCGTCAGGCGGGCACCGAGCTTGGCGGCACCG
>CAZIRD010000002.1:0-80511 GCA_964541625.1 uncultured Acidibacter sp. | reverse complement strand
TTCAACTACACCACTCTCAACAGTTTCGTTGACTGGCTGGGACTCGGTGAGCGCGGCGGCGTACAGGACATGCGCATCGTCGGCATCAAATGTCGTATCGACGATCGGCAGGCCGTGCCGCAGTGGTTGCGGGAACGGATCAAGGCGGACCATCCGGATCTCATCTAGAGGATGCAGTGACCATGCTCGACCGACGTGAAGCGCTGACGGGGTTTGGCTGGCTTGCCGTGCTCGGCGCGCCGGTGCTCGCTGGCGCAGCCGATGCCGCGGCGGTGTCGGCACCGGGTGCCAAGACGCGCGACGAACTCGATCTCTCCACCGCCGCCGGCAACGTCACCGCCATGGCCAAACTCACCGCGACGCTGGCCGCCGATGGCTACAAGCACGGCTGGTACTCCGGCGTGCTGATGGGCGTGGTGCCGGGCGAGGCGGTGCGCGAGCTCGTCGGCGTCATCGGCATGAGCACGCAGCGCCTGCGACCGGCGCCCGAGCAGGGGGGCTACCAGCTGTTGCAGAAGGAGTGCGGTTTCTTCACCGATCTCGCCACCGGCAAGGTGCTCGAGCGCTGGACGAATCCCTACCTCAATGAAATCGTCGAACCGTTTCACATCGCCAATCCGGCCGTCAACCGCTGGATCCTGCCGCAGGTCAAGGAAGAACGTTTCTATGACCGCGTCGATGGCAAGGAGCCGCCGTCGCGGCCCTTCATCCTGCCGTGGCAGCGGGCGGGCGATCGATTGATGCTCGAACAGCGGACCCACTTCTGGGCCAACAACCCGCTCGATCCCGCAGTCTGGAAGCGCGAGAGCAGCGGGGCGCGCATCCAGGTCTCCGACTGCATGAGTTACAACGCACGCTGGTCCGAGTTGGCCGATCCGCGGCGCGACAGCGTCGAGTACGACGGTCATTGGGTACACGTGCGCCCTTGGCAGCCTTGGATGTTGATGGGCGATCGCCCGGGGCACTGCCTCTACAGCGCGATGACCGGCAGCGCGCTGAACGCCTCATCCGTGCCGCAGCACATCTTCGAACTGGTGCGCGAGCGCTTGCCGGATTTTCTGCTGCCGCCTGCCGAGGTGCGCAAGAGCGAACCGAGCATGATCCGCTTCATGCGGGAGCGTAAGCCTGCGGTTTGACTCAGCGCGGCTTGCCGAGGCGCGCATTCAGCACCGCGCCGCGATTCGACTGACTGACGCGGAAGCGTTCACCGTTGCCGAGCAGCACGTGTAGGTTGCGCCCGTCGCCTTCGACCCGCTCGATCGCCTTTCTGCTGACCCAGGCCGACCGGTGGATGCGCAGGCCGTCGAGCGCGGCGAGTTCCTCGAGGGCGTCGCCGAAGCGGTAGTAGACGAGTTCCTTGCCGCGGGTTGTATGCACGTGGATGTAGTGGTCCTCGGCCTCGACGGCGAGGATGTCATCGATGCCGAGGCCGACGAGACGGGTCATGCGCTGCAGGAAGCGCGGCGGCAGCGGCACAACAGGGATCTCGTCGTCGGCGGCTTTGGCCGGCGCAACGCTTGATCGCGGCTGGCGGATCCGCGGGGTCCCGGTGATCAGTTCGAAGATGTAATTGCCGGCCAGCCAGACCAGGAGCCCCGGAACGCCGGCGGCCAGCAGCAGACGCAGATAGGCCGGATCGAGCAGGTTGCGATCCAATGCGAAGTAATCCTCGATGGCCGCGGTACGCGCAACCAGCCCGCCGTCCACCATCCAGTCGAGCACCATCGGGTTGTAGGAACTCGAGAGCAGCAGGTTGAGCAGATAGCCGAGGGTGAGGCAGAGGACCGGGAGCCGCCGCAACGGGGCGAGCAGGGCGACCGTCCGTGCGCCAAGGTCGGAGAACCACCACGACAGACTGCAGATGGCGACCCAGAGGAGCATCGAGGCGGCGAGCGGGAACTGCGCGGCGATACCGCCCCCGTACCAGCCGAGCGGCAACGCACAGAGCACCGGCGCGAGCAGATAGAACCCTGCCCATGACAGGGTGCCCGGTGAGGGCGCCTGCGGACTGCGTGGCGCGGAAGGACGGCGCGTTTCTATGGCCATGTCCATGTCAAGCCACGATAGAGGGCCAATTGTGGAGCGTCAATGCTTGCCAATTGGCGCAGCGCGAACGCGAACTCGCGCGGTTTGCGGCGCCGCAAACCAAAAGTGACGAAAAACCGCACGAGTTGGCGTAAAGGTCGTTTTCGGCCTTGCATGCACCCCCTAAATTCGTCTGTGTAGGCGGGTTTTGCCACGGGTTCGGGTCGGCGGCGGCGCCGACGCGGACCGATCGTTCATCGGGCTCACAACAATATTGCGGGGAGGGTTCCATCATGAGGACCAGCATTTCATTCAAGCGCGACGGCGCGGTGGCCATCCGGTCTGTCGCTCTGGCGGTCGGTCTGGCGATCGCGGCACCGGCCGGCTGGAGTCAGGGGACAGGCGGCGGGGCGGGCGTCCTCGAAGAGATCGTTGTCACGGCCCGCAAGCGCAACGAGTCGATCCAGGACGCACCGTTGACCGTGCTGGCTTTCAGCGACACGCAGATCGAGGAGCGCGGCATCCAGAGCGTTGCCGACCTCGCGAAGTTCGCCCCCGGTCTGACCTTCAATGCCGGTACCACCCGAGCGTCATCGACCTTCTCGGTGCGCGGCATGACGCAGATTTCGGCGGTCGGTGACAACCGCCGCGACCTCGTGACCGTGTTCGTCGACGGCGTGCCGCTGCTCGGCTCGCCGGCCACTTTCGGCAGCGAGGACCTCGCGCGCGTCGAGGTGGTCAAAGGACCGCAGTCGGCGCTGTTCGGTCGCGCCACCTTTGGCGGTGCGATCAGCATGATCACCACCACACCCGGCAACGACTTCAAGGCCAAGGTGACCGCCACCGCCGCGACCTACGGCGACTACCGCCTCGGCGCGGCCGTCGAGGGCGCACTGATCGACGATGTGCTCTCCGCGCGTCTCGTGGTCGATGGCAGCGAGTTCGACGGTTTCTACAAGAACGCCTTGGGCGGTCGGCTCGGCGACAGCAAGTCGCGTTACGTCGCCGCCACGCTCAACTTCACGCCCAGCGAGGATCTGAGCCTGCGTATCCGCCACAGCGATCGGCATGACGAGGACGGTATCGCGGCGACGCCGCTGATCGCCCGCTACACCGCGCACAACTGCGGGCCGTTCCCGGGCTTTACTCCGCGCGCGCTGACCGGTCTGCCGGCGGGCTTCACGGTGGAGCAGGCGCGACGCGCCTACTGTGGCGAGTTGAAGGCGCCGAGCGGTCCGATCGCGATCAACAACACGCTGCCGGCGGCCTCGATCGGCAAGACCAAATTCGACGACCACCACCTCGAACTCGACCAGACGCTGACCTCCGGCACGCTCGAATGGTCGTTCCTCGACGGTCATACGCTCACGGCGATCGCCAGCACTCAGGAGCATGAGGTGGTCTCGCTGTTCGACTTCGAGCGCGCACCCGAGGATCGCTATCAGGCTTTCGGCGACACGCTGCAGAAGCAGGACTCGTACGAGCTGCGCGTGTCCTCGCCCGCCGAGAGCCGGTTCGACTGGATGGTCGGCGTGGCGCGCCTCGAGGCCTCCTTCAGCACCATTGGTGCCTTCATCAACGGCACGTTGTTCGGCGCCACCGCGGGTGGCCCCGCCGCCGCCTCGCTGGTGCCGGCGGTAAGCGGTTCAAAGACCGATTCGATCTTCGGCAGCCTGGGCTATGACGTGACCGATGCTCTCAATGTCAGCGTCGAGGCACGTCGGCAGAAGGACATCATCACCAGCGGCATCGGACTGCCGACCCAGTTCGATGTCGAAACCACGGCGACGCTGCCGCGTTTCCTCGTGCGCTACGCGCTCAACGAGGAGACCAACCTCTACGCCAACTACGCGAAGGGCAACCAGCCGACCCAGGGCTACGCGACCTTCTTCCAGTTGACGCCTGCGCAGCAGGCCGTGGCCCTCAAGAACGGCGTGAGTTCGACGGCGCCCGAGGCCGAAGTCGAGAACTATGAATTCGGCATCAAGCACCGCGCCGCCGATGGCAGCTGGTATCTCAATGCTTCGGTCTACTACCTCGAGTGGGTGGGACGGCAGGGCGTGCGTTCGGTGCAGGTCGATCTCAACGGCGACGGCGTGATCACCAACCTGCCGGCGCCCTCCGGCGAGAACTTCAACGCCGTACCGTTTGCCGCCGGCGACAGCAACACGCGCGGTCTGGAGATCGATGGCGCCGTGAGTCTGACCGACAAGCTGACCTTTGGTGGCAGCGTGGCTTACGCCGATACGGAGATCACCAAGGCCCTGAATGAAGCGTTGCCGTTGCGATTCTTTGGCAAGACGGACGCCAAGGGCTTCAAGTTCCCGCTGGTGCCGGATCTGAGCGGCGCGCTGTTCCTGCAGTACACCGACAAGCTGGCTGCGGAGCGCGAGTGGTTCGCACGCGGTGACATGACTTACATCGGCAAGCGCTACGACAGCATCGTCAACTTTGCCTACGTGCCGGTACAGGTGCGGTTGAATGCCCGCGTGGGCATGCGCGCCGACGCCTGGGAGGTGTCGCTGTTCATCAACAACCTGCTCGATGATGACACGCTCGAAGCATCGCGCTACAACAGCGACAGCGCCGCTGATCCCTTCTTCTTCCAGCTGGCTGCCTCCGAGGCGGTGCTGGCGAACAAACGGCAGTTCGGGGTGACGGCCAGCTACAAGTTCTGATCCGGGGGTGACATGACCATGGACCGCAGGGGATTGCTCGGCGGAGCGCTTGGGGTCGTGGCTGCAGGGATGACTGGCGGGGAGGTGCGAGCCTCCCCGCCAGCCTCGGCGACGGCGCTCGATGTCGTGAAACTGTATAGAAAGCTGCATTACCGTACCGATGACGGTGTCATCTTCTGGTGGTTGCAGGGCCCGAAGTACGGGCAGGTGGGCACGACGCTGACGCCGCTCTATCAGGCCAACATCGGGACTTTCCAGCGTATCCGCCAACTCGCCGACGGTGGCTTTGAGGTCACCGCGCTCGAGATCAATCTGATCACCGACCTCAGCACGGGTGAGCCGCTCGAGGAGTTGCGCAATCCCTATACCGGCGAGTTGCTCGCCGCGCGCTTCAATCCGATGGGCCCGACGGTAGTTCGCTATCGCGCGGACAACTCGCGCATCCTGCCAAGTGAAGTGGGCGGCGCACGGTTGGAAACCACTGCAACGCTGCATCCGCCGATGATCGTCGGCGACGATGTCTTCCAGCGTGACGAGTCGGTAGCGCGTGTTTTTGCGCCGGGACGGGCGACGCCGTTCGAGGTCAACGACATCGCGGTGTACCACGGCAGTCTCGCCAACCTGAGCGATCCGGCGGTCAGCGTCGGTGAGGCGACGGTTTTCTTTGCCGAGGTCACCGGCTGGCAGCGGTGGATGAACATGGGTGACAGGCCGGGCAACATGACCTCGCGCATGACGGGCCGCAAGGTCAGGCGTTACGAGGATCTGCCGGCGGTCTGGCGCGAGCGGCTCGCGCGGCGTGCGCCCGAGATCGCCGCCGATCCGCTGGGCGCCCTCGATCGCAAGGCCGCAGCGTTCGACCGATAGCCGATGGCCATGGGGGAATACGCATGACGTATTGCGCGAGGCAGGGCCGAACCCTGCGCGGGCGGGTGTACGGCCTGTTGCTGCTGGCACTGGCCATGCTGCCGCTGGCGCGGGCAGCAGAGCCGGTGTTGCGGTTCCACGAAGTGACGGCGACCGATGGCACGCCGCTCAACGTCGTCGAGACCGGCAACCCGAAGGGCCGGCCACTGCTGCTGTTGCATGGCTACTCGCAGAGCTATCTCAGCTTCCATGAGCAGTTCGCCGATCCGCGCCTGCAAGATCAGTTCCGGCTCGTCGCCATGGATCTGCGTGGTCATGGCGCCTCGGGCAAGCCCTGGGGGCGCGAAGCGTATGCCGGCCATCTGCCCTGGGCGCGCGATCTGCGCAGCGTCATCGACACCCTGAAGCTCGAGCGGCCGATCATCCTCGGCTGGTCTTTTGGCGGCTTCGTGGCGATGGACTATGTGCGCGAGTACGGCCCGCAGGCCGTCAGTGGCGTGGTGTTGACGGGCAGCCATGGTGGTCTGCTGCCGCGGCCCGCAGGCCCGCCGCCCAGATACACCGGCGATCTCGATGCGGCGATCCGCAGCGCCCAGGATTTCATGCGCCTGATGTCGGCGAAGCCGGTGGCCGCCGCAGCGATGGATCGTGGCAGCTACGCCAACGTCATGCTGCCGCCCTATGTCCGCAACGTGATGGTCGCCAAGCGACTCGACAATACGGATCTGCTGCCCACGCTCGCGGTGCCGACGCTCGTCATTCTCGGCGAGCGCGATGCGAGCCTGCCCGCCGAGTCGATCCGCGCTGCGCTCGCGGTCAATGACAGGATCCGTGTGCGCATTTTCCCGGGGGTGGGCCATTCCGCCTTCCTCGAGGATGCGCCCGCCTTCGACCGCGAACTCGAGTCCTTCGCTGCAAGTGCGCCCGATGCCGCCCGTTGAGCGCAGCGCGGCGGGACTCGCTGATCCCGCGCGAAGGACGGCCCTTACAGCGCTGCCGGCCGGCGCGCTCGGGATCGCCGCATCGCTGGTCGAGGCCGCAGCGCCGGTGCGCAACGCGGTGCATGAGGATGCCGCCGACGAGGGTTTCATCGAGCTCCCGGATGAAGTGGAGCGCTTCAAGGCGCTGTTCCGCTTCGAGCGCGACCTGCGCGATGAGGCCACCACGCTGACGACCTACCAATTCATCACCTACGCCCTGCCGCAGGGCGAGCGTCCGCGGCCCGTGGTGCGCTGGGAAGGGATGGAGTTCTCCTATTTTCGTCGCGTCGGGCCGCTGACCTGGCGCATACACGCCCATAACGTCAGTTATCCGCGCGATCTGCAGACCGGTGAGTTCACCGCCACCGCCCGCAATCCGTTCACCGGCGCCATGCTGGACATCGCGCCAATGAAATTGCTTGAGGATCCGGGCGTGCTGCATGGCCCGCGCGGTTATCTGCCGCTCGACGCCAAGACCGTCCGCTGGCTGGATACCTACCACGTGCTGCGACGCGAGGGTCCGCTGGTCAAATCCGAGCACATCCGGCCGACGCCGGACGGCTGGCCCAAGGTGTTCATCGAGAGTTCCTGCGCCACTGCCAGCAGCCGAGATTTCTTTGATCCACAGGTCACGGCACTGCCCTTCCAGACCTCGGGCTTCTACGTGGCGCCGTTTCCGCGCTGGATGGGGATGGGCGACACCGCAGGCCACATGCTCGGTGCCTGGAGCGGGCGGCGCGCGGTGGGGGGCGTACGCGATCTGCCGCGATCCTTCGTCGCCCGCCTTCGAGGCGAGAACCCCGAATTGCTCGAACCACGCTGGGCGGAACTCGAGCGGCCGCTGTCGCCGCTCATTGCCGAGGCCTTGCAGGCATGAAACGACGGGATGCTCTCAATTCATTGCTCGCGGGGCTTGCGGGCAGCGCCGCCCTGCCGGCGGCGATCGCGGCCACGCCGATGTCTGGCTCGCCCGCGTCGTCATGGGCGACGGCACGCGCGGGCATGGGTGTTTCGCAGTTCCTCGGCCTCGATCGCACCGAGAACTTCCGCCAGGCGATGCGTTTGCAGCGCAGCCTCGAGGACGCGGCCGACATCCTGCACTGGTATCACTTCATCATGGTGGCCGTGCCGCTCAACGCAACGCCGAAACCGGTGGTGCGCTGGGAGGGCATAGAGTTTTCGCGGCACCAGAAGATCGGCGACGACCGCTATCGGATGCATGGTCACAACCTGTCGTTCCCGCGCGATCTGCAGAGCGGCGAGTTCGTTGCCGAGGTCCGCAATCCGGTCAGCGGCAAACTCGTCAGCGTACCGCCGATGGCCCTGACCCAGGATCCCGGGCTCGTGCGCTCGCCTGCGGGGGTCATTTCGCTGGACAAGCCCTCGGCAGCGCCGCGCCCCGACTACAAGCTGCTGCGCCGCGAGAATGGCTTCGTGAAGGTCGACGGCATACGCGTACCGCCGGACTCCTGGCCGGTGACCTTTCTCGAGATGGGCACCGAAGCGACCCCCGCCACGCTCTTCGACGATCCGGCGCAGCGTTGGTTGCCGACCGAGGTTTCCGGAGCCTATGTCTTTCCCTGGCCAGCGTGGATGCAGATGGACGGCGCGCCGGGACACATGTTCGCCGCCTGGAGCGGCTGCAAGCTGCGTTCGATCGAAGAATTGCCGGACGAGTTCCGTCGTCGTGCGGAGCGCGACTTTCCGCAATTGCTGAGCGTGGACCGGCGGGCATTCGATCGACCGCTGCCCGATCTGCACCCCGGTTGACGATGCACAGGCTGCTTGCCGGGATCTTGCTCGCCATGGTTACGCTGATTGCGGCGCCGGCGCTCGCCGACGTGCCGGTAGTCCAGCGTGATTGCGTCGATTGTCCGCAGATCGTTGTCCTGCCGAGGGGCGAGTTCGAGATGGGCGCCGACCTCGACGAGCCTCGCCGTCTGGGCCTGCCCGAGTTCTGGGCAACGCGCGAGCAGCCGCGCCATCATGTCGTCGTCGCCCACGCTTTCGCGCTGGGTCGCTACGAGGTGACGCGCGCCGAGTTCGCACGCTTTGCGGCGGACACCGGCTATTCACCGGCGCCGGGTTGCTGGCATTTCGTCGGCACGGAATGGCTGTTCGACGAGGCGCGCAGCTGGCGCGATGCCGGCATCGGCGAAACCGACGAACATCCGGTGACCTGCATCAACTGGCACGATGCCGTCGCCTACCTCGATTGGCTTTCGGTCCGGACCGGCAAGCGTTACCGACTGGCCAGCGAGGCGGAGTGGGAGTACGCGGCGCGCGCCGGTACCCGAACCGCTTACTGGTTTGGCGACGATCCGCAGCGGGTCTGCGAGTTCGTCAACCTCGGCGATCTCGACACGCAGGATCGCTACGGCTGGGACAAGACCCGCATCAAGTACGACAAGATGAGCGACTGGAAGGGACAGTCCTGCCGCGACGGCTACGCCGCGCTCGCGCCGGTACGCGAGACCGTCGCCAATCCGTTCGGCCTGCACGGGATGCTCGGCAACGCCAACGAGTGGGTAGCGGACTGCTGGAACGACGATCACCGTGGTGCACGCGCCGATCAGCGGGCACGACTCGGCGGTGCGGACTGCGGCATGCGGGTGATGCGCGGACAGGGCTGGACGGCGGTGGCTGCGAGTACACGCGCCGCGTTCAGGCTCAAGATGAGCGCCACGGACCGGCGATTCACCTTCGGTTTCCGCGTCGCGCGCGATCTGTAGCCGCGGCCGGCCGCAGGCCAGAGGCCCGCGTCGCCAGCGTCGAACCGCCGGCGTCGAAGCGTCAGCGTCGAGTCATCAGCGTCGAGTCATCAGCGTCGAGCCGTCAGGGTTGCGCTGACAGCACGCCCCTGATTTCTTCGAGCACCGCCGGATCCTCGATGGTCGCAGGAATGTCGTACGGCCGACCATCGGCCATGGCGCGCATGGTGGCCCGCAGAACCTTGCCGGAGCGCGTCTTCGGCAGACGGGCGACCACGTGGCAACGCTGGAAGCTCGCCACCGGGCCGACTTCCTCGCGCACACGGGCGACGAGCTCGGCGCAGAGCGTTGCCGCCGCCATCGTCACGCCCGCCTTCGGCACAACGAGACCCACCGGTACCGTACCTTTGAGTGCATCGGCGACCCCGACCACCGCGCACTCGGCCACCGCCGGGTGACCGGCGATGGCCTGTTCGAGTTCGCCGGTGGACAGGCGGTGTCCGGCGACGTTGATGACGTCGTCGATGCGACCCATGACGAACACATAGCCGTCGGCGTCGATGTAGCCGCCGTCGCCGGTCCGATAGTGACCCGGGTGCTCGCGCAGGTAGGCGTCAAAGAATCCGTCCGGATTGTTCCAGAGCGTCGGCAGACAGCCGGGCGGCAGCGGCAGACGCACGGCAAGCGAACCCTGCTGGCCCGGTGGCAAGGGCCGATTGTCGGCATCGAGCACCACCAGTTCGTATCCCGGCACGGGTAGCGTCGGGCTGCCCGGTTTCACCGGCAGCGCGCCGTAGCCGAGCGCGTTGGCCACCATCGGCCAGCCGGTCTCGGTCTGCCACCAGTGGTCGATGACCGGTACGCCGAGTGCCTCGCCGGCCCAGCGCACGGTGTCCGGATCGGCGCGTTCGCCGGCCAGAAACAGCGCGCGCAGTGAACCGAGGTCGCTGGCGCGCATCAGCGCACCGCCCGGATCCTCGCGCTTGATGGCGCGGATCGCGGTCGGCGCGGTGAACAGCGTGGTCACCCGATGCCGCTCGACGATGCGCCAGTAGGCGCCGGCGTCCGGCGTGCCCACCGGCTTGCCCTCATAGAGCACGGTGGCACAGCCCTGCAGCAGCGGTCCGTAAACGATGTACGAATGACCAACGACCCAGCCGATGTCCGAGGCCGCCCAGAAGGTCTCGCCGGCGGCGGTGGCGTAGATGTGCTGCATCGACCAGGCCAGCGCGACGAGGTAGCCGCCGGTATCGCGCACCACACCCTTCGGTTTGCCGGTGGTGCCGGAGGTGTAGAGCACGTAAAGCGGCGCATTCGAGGGCATCGGCACCGCCGCGGCCGGTGCAGCGTTTGCCAGCATCTGCATCCAGTCGAGATCGCGACCCGCACGCAGCGTTGCCAGGCACTGCTCGCGTTGCAGCACGACGCAGTGCTCGGGCCGATGGCTGGCAAGTTCGAGCGCGCGGGTCAGCAGCGCGTGATAGTCGACGACGCGACCGGGCTCGAGACCGCAGGAGGCCGCAAGCACGACGCGCGGCTGGGCATCGTCGATGCGCACGGCAAGCTCGCGTGCCGCGAAGCCGCCGAAGACCACCGAGTGCACGGCACCGAGGCGGGCGCAGGCCAGCATCGCGAACACCGCTTCGGGCACCATCGGCATGTAGATGATCACGCGATCGCCGGCACCGACGCCGAGCCCTCGCAGCGCACCGGCGAGCTTTGCGACCTCGTCGCGCAGTTCACGGAAGCTGTAACTGCGTTCCCGGCCGGTCATCGCACTGACATGGATCAGCGCGCGCTGCTCACCGCGTCCTGCCTCGACATGACGATCGACGGCATTGTGGCAGGCGTTGAGTTCGCCATCGACGAACCACTCGCCCGACGGCGTGCGCGAGACATCGCAGCCGACACGCGGGGCGCGAGTCCAGTCGATCGCTGCGGCCGCCTGCAGCCAGAACGCCGAGGGATCGCGTCCGCAGCGGGCGTGTTCTGCGCGTTGTGTGGTCATGCGGCGCGGTCCTCGAGGATCATCGACGCGGCTTTCTCGGCAATCATCATGGTCGCCGCGTTGGTGTTGGCCGACACCAGCGTCGGCATCACCGAGGCATCGACCACCCGCAGGGCGTCCACCTCGCGCACCGCGAGCCGCGGATCGACCACGGCCTCGGCGTCGACGCCCATGCGGCAGGTGCCAACCGGGTGATAGCCGAGGAAACTCGTTCGGCGGATGTGCTCTTGCCAGCCGGCATCATCGTCGATCGCAGGTCCCGGCAGGTATTCGCCGCGGACATGGGGTGCAAACGCCGACGCACGCAACAGCTCGCGTGCGAGCCGACAGCCGGCGACCTGGCGTCGCAGGTCGTCCTCGTCGGCGAGCAGCGCGTGGGCGATACGTACCGGCGTTGCGGGATCGGCATTGCGCAGCGACAGCTTGCCGCGCGCCCGCGGCCGGCAGGTGTTGACGACGATCGATACCGCCGGGCCCGCGTAGGGCAGGATGCCGCGCTCGTCGAATGAGAAGGCAAAGGGTCCGAACAGGAACTGCAGGTCTGGGCGCGCTTCGGCGGGCGAGGAGCGCATGAAGCCCACGGCATGCGGATAGGGGCTCGAGGCGGGACCGCGCCCGGTAAGCAGCCAGTAGAGCGTGTTGCGCAACATGCGCAGTGGGGTCGCGTCCATGTTGTAGGTGCGCATGTTGACGTGCGCACAGACCACCGAGTTCGGATGCTCCTGCAGGTTGGCGCCGACCGCAGGCCGATGCAGGCGCACGCCGATGCCGAGTTCGCCGAGCGCCGCGGCGTCGCCGATGCCGGAGTGCATCAGGATCTTCGGCGAGCCGAGTGTGCCGGCGGCCAGCAGCACCTCGCCGCGCGGCGCCAGCAGGTGGCGACCGCTGCGGGTTTCGACGCCGCTGCAGCGCCGACCGTCGGCGGCGAACAGCAGCCGCTCGACGTCGGTGCCGGTGAGCACTTCGAGATTGCGCCGCCGCCGCACCGGCGCGAGAAAGGCGCGTGCGCTGCTGCAGCGCCAGCCGTCGATCTGCGTCACCTGTGGTGGCGAGACGCCTTCCTGCTCGAGACCGTTGTAATCGTCGTTCAGGCGCACGCCGAGTTCCGCGGCTGCCTGCAGGAAAACTTCACCGAGCGGGTGGGTCGTGCGCAGGCGCGAGACCTGCATCGGTCCGCCATGACCGCGGCTGCCGTCGATGTCGACGGCGGAATTTTCGATGCTGCGGAAAGCCGGCAGCACGTCATCGAAGGACCAGCCGCGGTTACCCAGCGCCGCCCAGCCGTCAAAGTCCTCGCGCGCCCCGCGCACGAACAGCATGCCGTTGATGGCGCTCGAGCCGCCGAGCACGCGGCCGGCCGGCCAGAGATCGACCCTGCCGCCACGCGAAGGATCGGGTTCACCGAGGAGGCACCAGTCGTAGCGCGGATTGCCGACCGCGCGGATGAGTGCCGCCGGCACGTGCAGGTAAGGGGAGTAGTCGCGCGGTCCGGATTCGATCAGCAGTACGCGCACTGCCGGGTCCGCGGAGAGGCGATTGGCGAGCACGCAGCCCGCCGAGCCGGCCCCGACGATGATGTAGTCCCAGTTGCCGGTCGAACCGCCCATCGCCGGCGCAGTGTCCATCGACGGCGCGTAGCCATGCAAATCATTTCCGGGGCACAATCCATGCGCTCTCCGCATCGCAACAGGCAACCCGGCCGGCCGGGGCCGAGGCCATCATGGAACTGCGCCAGCTTCGTCACTTCGTGGCGGTCGTCGACTGCGCCAATCTCTCGCGTGCCGCCGAGCGCGTGGCGATCAGCCAGCCGGCGCTGACCCGCAGCATCAAGAACCTCGAGGATCTGCTCGGTGTCGAGTTGCTGGAGCGCAAACCGCGCGGCGTCGCACCGACCGAGGCGGGGCTCGCGCTCTACCACCATGCGCAGATCGTCCTCAACGCCTGCCAGCGACTGACGCGTGAGGTACGCGAACTCGAGCGCGGCGTCACCGGTACGGTCTACGTCGGCGTCGGTTCGATGTTCGCCACCCATGTCACCGCGACGGTCGCGCAAGATCTCGCGCAGGCACACCCGCGACTCGCCATGGTGGTCACCGACGGCTTTTTCGAGGAGCTGCTGCGGCGCATTCAGGATGGTCGACTCGACCTGATCTTCTCCAATTTCCCGCAGGTCACGGTGTCGGCTGATTTCGTGCTCGAACCGTTGATGACCGTGCGCTCGGTGGTCATGGCGGGCAGGAGCCATCCGCTGGCCAAGCGCAAATCGGTCGAGCGGTCGGATCTCGTCGCTTATCGCTGGGTGATCGCCGACCAGCCGCACGCGCAGGACAGCTTCGAGCGCTACTTCGCCGAGGAAGGCTTGCCGGCGCCGCGCGACGTGTTCCGCACCAACTCGCTCAACCTGATGATGTCGCTGGTGCGCGGCGGCAAGTTCCTCTGCCCGTTGCCCGCGCATCTGCTCACGGGACCCGTGCCGGAGCCCGAATTGCTGCCGCTGCCGCTCGACTCGGCGATCGAGCGGCAGGCCGGGCTCATCTATCGCAGCGGTGCCGACTCACGCCCCGCGGTCGGGCATGTCCTCGACGAGTTCCGGCGCGTTGCCCGCTCAGCCTGAAGGGGTGGTCGCGGCGGCCCGGGTGGCGGCGAAGTTTTTCTCGAACACGTCGTATTCATTGACGTCGGTCTTGCGCGCACGGGTCCAACGGGTGGCGAAGCTGCGCGGATAGTGCGCATCGCCGTCGCGCCGCCCGTCCGCCGACCAGACGAGCGGACAGAGCGGGCCGTCCGGGCGTTCCCCCAGGATCATCTCGTCGAAACTGATCCCGGCGAGGTTGACGCAGTCTGGCCGCGGGTCCCAGCGGATGTCGTCGCCGAACACCCGCACCGACACCGCGATCCGCCAGATGTCCTCCGGGTTGCCGCCCGAGTAGTGCAGTGTCCACGGGTGCACGACCAGCAAGTCGCCGGGCTCCATCTCCCAGGTGAGGAAGCGGTAGGCGGGATCCTTGCGCCAGGGCTCGCAGTCGACGTGCGGTACGCGGTCGGGCGGCTTGATCATCTTGCGGGCGTTCGGCGAGAACAGCCAGTAGCGCACGTCCTCGCGGTGCGTGCCGGCGATGCATTCGAGCGAGTTGGCGTGGGTGATGCGCGTCAGCGGCATCCACAGCGACGGCACCATCTTGCCGCTGACCGGCCAGCCCATGCGGTCGGTGTGCCAGATGGTCTTCTCCGGCGAACGCGGTGCCTTGGCAAAGATTTCGTCGAAAAAGAAATGCGCTTCGTTCGAACCCATCACCCGACAGGCGGCCTCGGCGAGCGGCCCGTCGAAGGCCAGTTCGCGGAACTCCGGGATGGTGCGCGCCATGTACCGGCCGGGGTATGAGGGCAGCAGGCCGAAGTCCTCCTTCTGCACCACCAGCCGTTCCGCCACCGGCAGCAACCGCTCGATCCAGTCGCTGTTGCAGACCCCGCGCAGCAGGACGCAGCCGTCGCGCTCATAGGTGGCGATATCTTCGGCGGTGATGGGATTCTGCGGGCTGCGGTTCAGGGCCATGGGTGCGATTTCCCGTGCGGATTGTCCGAACACTATTCAAGCAATGACCCGGTGTCGGCAACAATCGATTCGCCGAGTCCTGCCATAACGGCAGTGCATGGGACGGAAGCCACAAAGCATTGGTTGCATGCCTGACGCGTGGCAAAAATGCGTTCCATGAGCCAGCCACCTGCCGTTGCCGGGCGCCGTGTCGCCATCGGTCATGCCGACATCTACGTTGAGGAACACGGTGAGGGCGAGCCTTTGCTGCTGGTCGCCGGCTTGGGTGGCAGCGGGCGCTTCTGGGGCGCGCAGGTGGCGGAGTTCGCGCGTGAATTTCGCGTCGTCCTGCATGACCATCGCGGCGTCGGCCGCTCCGGCCCGGGTCCGATCATCTCCAACGCCGGGGAACTCGCCGACGATCTGCTGCGCGTCATGGATGCGCTGGGCATCGAGCGCGCGCATCTCGTCGGTCATTCCACCGGCGGCGCCATCGGTCAGCATGTCGCGCTGCGCGAGCCCGGCCGGCTGGCCTCGCTGGTGCTGAGCGCGAGCTGGGCGGGGCCGACGCCGCTTTTCCTGCAGACCTTCCACACGCGCCGCGACATCCTCGTCAACTCCGGGCCGCTCAATTACCTGATGATGGGCACGCTGCTCGCGACGCCGGCCTGGTATCTCAAGGATCGTTTCAAGGACACGCGCTCTTTCTTCGAGACGCGCCTCGCCGAGTTCCCCGGCCTCGAAATCGAACTCGGCCGCCTCAATGCCGTGATGGCGCATGACCTGCGTCACCGGCTCGACGCCATCCGCACACCGACCTTCGTCATCGGCGCCCGCGATGACCAGCTCACGCCCGCCTCGATGTCCGAGGAACTTGCGCAGCGCATCCCGGGTGCGCGACTCTGCGTGCTCGGCGAGGGCGGGCATTTTTGCCCGCAAACCGTGACCAGCGAATACAACGCGGCCGTGCTCGACTTCCTGCGCGAGCAGCGCCAGCAGGCCCGAGGAGACGAGACATGGCGCGAGCAGATTCCGGCGGTACGCACACGGTAGTCAGCGGGCCGGACGACGGCCAGTCGCTGTGGCAGCCGCTGCCTTCACGCGGCTATGTCACCGTCAAGTTCTCGCCGCAGAATACGCCTTACGAGGACTTCTCAGCCGGCACGCAGCTGCTGCCGCCGGGTTGCCACATCCGTGAACACGGTCACCTGCAGAACCACGAACTCGTCTTCGTCCATGAGGGTCGCGGCACGGTCACCATCGACGACGTGACGACACCGCTCGAGCCGGGCTCTGCGGTGCTCTTCTGTCGCAACGCGCGCCATCGCATCGACAACACCGGCGACACGGACATGAAGCTCTTCTGGGTGTTCATGCCGCCGGGTCTCGAGGACTGGTTCAACGCCATTGGCCGACCGCGCCAGCCGGGTGAGCCGATGCCCGCGGCGTTCCCGCGTCCCGACGACGTCGCCGGTATTCAGCAACGCATGCGCTTCATGCCGCCGCGGGGCTGAACGTGAAGGTGTTCACGCGCTCGGATGTCGAAGCGCTGCTCGGCTATCCGGCCTGCATCGAAGCGATGCGCGCGGCGATGATCGCCACCTCGCAGCGTGACTGCGTACTGCCGCTGCGCCAATTCATGCCCGTACCGGCACGCCCCGGAAAGCTCGGGCTCATGCCGGGCTACCTCGGCGGCACCGACGAGTCGTTCGGCGTCAAGATCGTCTCCAAGTTCGAGCGGCCAGCCGGCGATGTGCACGGCTCGCACGTCGGCGCGGTGCTGCTGTTTGCGCCGGCGACCGGCTTGCCGCGTGCGCTCATCGAGGGCGGCACGCTGACGGCGATCCGTACCGCCTCGATGAGCGCAGCCGCCACCGCTGCGCTGGCCCGCGAGGATTCGCGGCATCTGCTGATCGTCGGCGCCGGCGAAGAAGCCTGGCACCACGCGCGCGCCTTGCTCGCTGTCCGGCCGTTTGCCACGGTGACGGTGTGGGCACGCAGCACTGAGCGGGCGGCGCGGCTCGTCGAGCGGCTCAAGGTTTGCCCCGAGGCGGTGGCGCGCGGCGACGCTCTGCACTGGCAGGTCGCCACGGATCTGTCGTCCGCCTTCCCGCAGGCGGACGTGGTCTGCACCGTGACTTCGGCCAAGACGCCCTTCATCCGCGGCGAGTGGTGCCGCCCCGGGCAGCACCTGAATCTCGTCGGCTCGGCGATCCCGACCACGGCCGAAGTCGACGACCTGACCGTCAGCCGCAGCCGGTTCTTCGTCGATTACCGCGAGGCGGCAATGGCCGCGGCGGGCGAACTCCTCGGTGCGATTTCCCGTGGAGCGGTCAGCGAGGCGCATGTGCTTGGCGAGATCGGCGAGGTGTTCGCCGGTCGCCAACCCGGGCGAGTCAGCGACGCCGACATCACCCTCTACAAATCTCTGGGTGTGACCACCCAGGACCTCGCCGCTGCCACGCGACTGCTCGCCGAAGCGGCGCGCACCGGCGCGGGCCGCGAACTCGACCTCGACGCCTGAACAGGTAAACTCGGGACATGCTGAGTCCCGTCGAAGCGCAGGTGATCGTCGTCCTCGGCCTGCTCTGTCTGTTCGCCGTCGTCGAACTGCTGCGCGGCGGCTTCTTCCCTCCCGAGGCAAGCCGCGAGGACAACCGTCTCGATCTCGCCATCATGGTGACGTTCCCGATCGTTTCCGGGTCGGTCGGGCTCGCCGCCGCGGCCCTTTGCAGCGCCTACATTCCGCAGTACCAGGGCGCGCTGGCGCACTGGCCCTGGTGGGCCATGATCGGCACCCTGCTGATCGCCGACGATCTGACGCAATATCTTTGGCACCGTCTCTCGCACACCAGCGTGCTCTGGCCGCTGCACCGCGCGCACCACTCCGCCAGTTACATGAGCGTGCGCGTGGTCTATCGCAACAACGCGCTCTACTACGCGCTGATGCCGGGCCTCTGGCTGTCGGGCCTGCTCGTTTACCTTGGTTTCGGCTGGGTCTACATCGGCTACATTTTCGTCAAGCTGCTGGTGATCATCGGCGCCCACTGCAGCTGGCGTTGGGACGAGGCGCTCTACCGCATCCCGGCCCTGCAGCCGCTGATGTGGGTGCTGGAGCGCACCATCTCGACGCCGGCCACCCACTATGCCCACCACGCCCTGTCCGAGAAGGACGGCATCGGTCACTACTCCGGCAACTTCGGCAATCTGCTGTTTCTTTGGGACGTGCTGTTCGGCACGGCGGTGATCACCCGCCGCTATCCGCCCGCCTACGGACTCGCCGATGACCGCCAGTTCGGCGCCGAGAAGTGGGCCGTGCAGCTCTTCTACCCCTTCCTGCGCTCCGGCCGCGAGGCGTCAGCGCTCGCCATCCCTCCAGGAAAACCGCCCGCATGATCCTCCACGATTTCTGGCGCAGCTCCGCGGCCTACCGCACGCGCATCGCGCTCAACCTCAAGGGCCTCGACTACCAGCAGGTTGCCCACAGTCTGCCGGCCGGCGCGCAGCGCTCGGCGACCTTTCTCGCGCTCAATCCGCAGGGACTGGTACCGGCGCTGGAGGTGGACGCCGCGGTGCTCACGCAGTCGCTGGCGATCATCGAATATCTTGACGAGACGCATCCGCAGCCGCCGCTGCTGCCGCGCGATCCGCATGGCCGCGCCAACGTTCGCGCCATGGCGCTGGCGATTGCCTGCGACATCCATCCGCTCAACAACCTGCGCGTCCTCAACTGGCTGCGCAGCGAACTCGGCGCCGCCGAGGATGCGGTGACGGGCTGGATCCGACACTGGATCGCACTGGGCTTCGCGGCGCTGGAGGAGCAGGCGCAACGTCATTCGGGTGACGGTCGGTTCTGCTTCGGCACGCAGGCTTCGCTCGCCGACATCTGCCTCGTGCCGCAGATGTACAACGCCCGCCGCTTTGCCTGTGAGCTTGCGCCGTACCCGACGCTGGTCGGCATCGACGCGCATTGCCGCAGCGTCGCGGCCTTCGAGCGCGCCGCGCCCGAGCGGCAGCCGGGCGCCGCCGCCTGACGCGCAGGCGGCGCGGGCGATCCTCAGCTGACGAGGCTAACCGTCACCCGCTGAGGCTAACCGTCACCCGGTTGTCGGCGTCGATGTCCGAGACGTCGAGCTGTACGCCGAGTGCCGCGGCGTAACCGAGCAGACGCGGCTTCAGCCACAGTTCGTGCATGTCGCGATCGGTAAGATCAAATTGGCCGATGCGCCGCGAGATCGCCGCCACCTTGCTGTAGGGAAAGGTGAAGGTCCGCTTGCCGGGCTCGACCTTCAGATCGAGGCAGAGCTGATAGAGACAGGTGGTGCGATCAAAGATGCCGGCGAGCGCGATCTCCTTTTCGCCGGTCTTGTCGATCATGCCGCGCAGGCGTTGCAGCATCGGCTGCATGGTGCGGATGTCGTGCTCGACGTAATCGGCGATGCAGCCGTGGTCCTTGGCGAACTGCACCGAGGTGAGATGCATCTTCACCAGCGCATCGTTCATGTCGTGCGCATAGGGCACGGTGTCTTTGAGGGTGCGGATCGCCATGGCGACCGCCTCGCCGAGCAGCTTTTCGCGGCCTTCGAAACCGCTCGAGGTGGCGAGCATGGCGGCCATGCTCTGCGGCCCGCCACCGGCCATCATGGCCTTCACCCAGGGCGGCGGTCCGCCGCCGGATCCCGACGCGCCCGCGGACGCCATCATTTTTTTCATGGCCCAGGAAATAAGCCGGGACTTCAAGCCCTTTTTCGCAGGCGGCGCCTGCAGCCTTTCTGCGGTGACTGACATCGGGGTTCCCTCCGTCGCCGGTTATACCTCAGTTTCCGGCGTCATACAGCAACACGAACTCCTCGATCCAGAACGGCATAGACGGGCTGACCTCGAGACCGAAAGGCGCGAGGTGGTTGTTCCAGTACGCCGTATGCAGGGGTACCCAGACCGCCGGATCGCGCACCGGCGAGCCGTCGATGGCCGTATGCCGTGCCTCGACCGCGCCGAACAGCGCTGAATCGACCCGTACCACGCGGGTCAGCAGCACGGGCCGGCCATCGATGTCGATCAGCACCAGATGATTGCCGACCTTGGGCACCGGGCTGGCCGTGCGCTCGACGATCCATGGCAGCGTGAACGTGCCGCGTTTGTCGCCGCTGCGAACCAGATCGAAGATCTGTCGGGTGCTGTCGGCGTCGAGGCCGATCCAGCGCAACTCCACCGCCGTGGGGTCAGGGCCTTTGCCGCCGAGGCTGGCGTTTGCCGCGGCACAGAAGTGGGCGAGCGCCTCCGGCGAGGGCGGGGCGGCGGGTGAGGGCAGGTACATCAAAACCTCCGCAGTGTGAACGCGACCACGCTTGCCGTCGTCCGACGGTTCTTTGGACGCAGGGTCTCTGGAACAATCAACAAAATAATAGCGAAGTCACGGGGGACGACTCATGCAAGCACAATCCACCAGCCGGCCAATGGGCACTCACCGCCCGTTGCCGGGTATGCTGCTCGGCGCATTGCTCGCACTGGCTGCGGCGATCGTGCCGGCGCGCGTGTGGGCTGGACCGGCCTACGACCTGTCGAAGCCCGAACTCGAGGCGGTGCTCGCCGATCTGATTGCCTGGCTGCCGGGGGGCTGGGACTCCTACCCGCAGGTCCACTACGAGCGCCGCTACCGCGTCCCGGTCGAAGGCGAGCACGCGCACTGGTATCACGTGTTCGAGCGCATCGACGCCCCGCAGATCGGCGAGATCGTCTTCTACGGACAGATCAACGAGGGCGGGCGCGACGCGCCGCTGATGTACCGCAGCCAGATCCTCTATAAGGTCTGGATCGACGAGCAGCGTGGTGCCGTGGTCATCAACGGCCAGGGACCCGCCGATCCCGAGAAGTACGTCGATCTGCACAAGCACCCCGAACTGTGGAAAGAGGTGCGGATGCGCGATCCGCAGGCCATCAATTGCGATTTTCTCTGGCGTCGTGACGGTGAGCAGATCTTTGGCGTCCTCGACGGCAAGACCGAGGCCGGCCGCACGGCGGGGCCGGGCAGCTGCACCTACATGGTCAACAAGACCGACGTGCGCTTCGTCGCCGATGCCGAGTGGGTACTCTCGCCCGAGGTGTTCTGGGACTACGACATCAACCTGATGGCCGGCCACCAGTTCGTCGGCCGCAAGGACCGCACGCATATCCGCATGTACCGGGCGCGCAATTACGACTGCCGGGTGCGCGACGCGTCGGGCGAGCGTGCCTGGAGCGCCTATGACCGCGGCGCGAAGCTCGCGGTCAAGGCGACCGATGGCCGTGATCTGCAACTCATGTTGCTGCGGGCCCACCTGCCCGATGCCGAAGGCAAGGGGATGTTCGACCGTCTGCACCTGATGGTGCAAAAGCCGGGCGAGGAAGCGCCGATCCATGACGCGCAGTTCGAGCCGCGAGCCGGTGCGCTGCAGGCGAACTACGCCGGCATCGACGCGAGCTGCACGCTCAACCCCGCCCGATTCGTGACTGCAGCAGCACGGTAGCAAGCACCACGGCGACGCCGGCATAAAACCGCGGCGTCAGTTCCTGGTGTTCCTGGAAGAGCAGCGCGGCGAGAGTGATCGCATAGATCGGCTCGAGGTTGAGCGACAGGTGCGTGGTGAAGGCGCTCACATGGTTCAGCGCCCGCAGCCAGAGCAGGAAGGGCACGATGGTGCAGACTACGGCGAGCACCAGCAGCCAGCCGAGGTTCGTGCCCTGCACCGCCGGAAAGGTCGCGGCCGGACCCTCCATGACGACGCCCAGCAGGGCGAGGAACACCGCGCCTAGACCGAGTTGCAGCACCGTCACCGTGGCCGGCTCGGCCTGCGGATCGAGGAAGCGCTTGTTGAGGCTCGCGAAGGTGGCGGTCAGCGCTGCCGCGATGATGCCGGCGACGATGCCGGCCTGCATGCCCGCCGGCACGCCGCCGACCAGCAACAGCACACCGGGAATGGCGAGCACGCCGAGCAGCAGTTCGCGCCGTTCGTGCGGCCGGCCGGTGATCCATGGTTCGATGACCGCCGCGAACACCGAGCCGAGCGCGAGACAGGCCACCGCTACCGAAGCGTTGGCGAGCTTGACCGAGGAATAGAACGCGAACCAGTGCAGGGCGATGACGCAGCCGGCGAGCGCATGCCGGCGTAACCCAGGGGCATCGAGTCCGCGCAGCCCTCGCCAGACTCGCGGCAGCAGCGCGAGGATCATGGTCGCGAACACCATGCGCCACAGCACGAGCGCGAGCGCCGGCAGCGTGATCAGCCGGCCGAGGATGGCGGTGAAGCCCCAGAGAAACACGCAGGTCTGCAATTGCCAGAACGCGACCCGCGCCGCGCGCTCATCGAGGCTGTCTTTCACAGTCAGGCGTGACGGCGGCGTCGCCGCCGCGCGTTACTGCTGCAGCCGACGGATTTCGGCGATATCCCGCGGCGGTTCGAGCCAGAGTCTCGCTTCGCTCTCGAGATAGCCGCGGATCGAGGCCGGCAGGTCGGCATAGCGATCGACCCGCCAGGAGACCATGTGCATCACGCCCTTGCCGAGCCCGGCCGGCAGGTCGCCGAAACGCAGCCAGCTGATCTGGTAGGGGTGCGCGATGCCGGGTGCCGCGCCCTGATCGAAGAAATCGTAGTGCTCAAAGGCCTGCATACGCGCGCCGCCCGGCATCGGCAGGTCGAGGAAGAGCGGTGCCGAAAAGGCCAGCGTATTGCCGACCTGCCGCACGGTGATGTCGGTGCCGGGGCCGATGCGCTGGCGGCGCGCACCGGCGCCCTGTTCGACCCAGGTCTCGACGCTGCGGTCACGCAGCGAGTAGGTGATGTACTGGTAGGGGTAGGAGATCGGCGGCAGCGGCTTGCCCTGCCATTCGCGGAGGATTTCGTTGGTCTCCGCGTCACGGTAGACGAAGGTCTTGCGCGATACCTGGTGCGCTTCGGTGGCGGTGGAGAGCGACTTTTCGAGCCTTGCGGCGTCGATGCCCTCCATGCGCATTACCGGCTTGCCCTCCGGGTAGGTGTACACCGTGCCGACGGCATACCAGTAGACCGGCTCGCCGCCGCCGACCCGCATCTGCACCCAGCGGGCGAAGTGGTCGGGCGTGAAGCCATGGTCGGCCGCCGGCGCCGGGCTTGCGGCAACCGTCAGCACGAGCAGCAGCGCAGAGCGCAGCGCGAGCCGCAGGAAAAGACCATCTGCTGTCAACATGGCGGAGTACTCCATCAAGCCGGTAAACTCCGGAACCTTTCGCGCCGCCGGTGGGTCTGTTGGCCTCGACATCCTGTCGCGGCGGCGGGTCCCGCGGCCTCGAAGTCTACCGGAGCCCTCGATCTTGCACTTCAGCCCTCGTCCGCTTGTGCGTCTCGCGCTGCTCGCCAGTGGGCTGGCCGCGGCGTGCATGGCCGTGCCGGCGGCGGCTGGCGGCGGCGAGGAGCGCGCGGGCGAGCGGCCCTTGCTCGAGGCGGGGCTGGTCGATGGCCTGCAGTCCTCGCTGAGCGCGCAGGGCATCGTCATGCAGGGCGTGGTCGATCGCGCCCTCGGCTACATCGGCGTTCCGTACCGCTTCGGCGGCAGCAATCCGCAGACCGGCTTCGACTGCAGCGGCCTCGTCAACCATGTTTTCCGTGAGACGCTGGGCGTGGTGCTGCCGCGTACGTCGCGCCAGCTGGCGGGAATCGGCGTTGCGGTCGCCCGCGACCAGCTCCGTCCCGGCGATCTCGTGTTCTTCAACACGCGCGGCGCGGCGAACTCGCATGTCGGCATCTATCTCGGCGAGGGCCGGTTCGTGCATGCGCCACGTGCGCGCACGCTGGTGCGCATCGATAGCCTCGACGATGTCGGCTATCGCGGGCGTTTCGAGGGCGCGCGCCGCGTCGATCCGCTCGCGCTGCTGATCGCCCCGGTCGATCCGCGCTTCTAGTTTTCGCGGCTATTTCTCGCGGCCCATTTCCCGCGCGAGTTGCGCCTCGCTCCATGGCTGCTCGATCACGTAGCGGTGGCCGTGCAGCATGAGATGGAAGTCTTTCGTCATGCCCTCACCGAAGGCCCGGTAACGGCGCTGGTAGTCAGCGAGGGTGATGTCCGCCGGAATTTCACAAAACCGCCGGTACTCGGCGCGCAGGCGCGTCGGCCCGCTCCAACTCTCGCCACAGGGCGGTAGCGGCGCATCCTCGGTGGCGAGCCAGGGTGCGAGCCGCAGGAACACCCGCATCAAGGCTTCGTAGGCGAGCGTGGCGACGTGCATGCGTCCCCATGCGGGCGAGATCGGAAACCATTCGGTGGCGACGATCGGTCCGGCGTCCACCTGCGCGGTCATCGCATGGGCCGTGGCACCAAAGCGCGTCGCACCGTCCCAGACGGCGAAGCTTTCCGGGTAGACGCCCGGGTAGGCAGGTGAGCCCGGATGGAAGTTGTAGGCACCGCAGTCGCAAGCCTCGAGATAGGCCGCCGGCACGATGAGATCGGTGGTGAAGGCGATCAACCGGCGACGCGGCACTGGCACGGCGAAGACGGCGTCGAGTTCGGCGCGGCTCGCAACGAGGCGAACGACGAGATCGCTGGCGTAGGTCCGCAGTTCCTCGGCGAACTCCGGGCCCTGCTTGACGGCGGTGAGGAGGACGACTTCCGCGGGCATGCGCGCGACGATACCGCGGCTGGCTCAGCCGAGGCTGAGGAAGCGCGAGGGGTGCGCATGCCCCGGATGATCGACCCAGCCACGCACGCGCTTGGCGACCAGCCGGTTGGAAACCCCTGCCCAGGCTGGAATGAACGGTACGTCGCGCAGCAAAATCTTCTCGGCCTCGCGGTAGAGCGCGAAGCGTTGCGGGATCGTCGGCTGTCGCTCGGCGTCGCGCATCAGCCGATCGAAGTCGGCATTGCGGTGTCGGGTGACGTTCTCGGCGGAGTCGCTGACGAAGCGATCAAGGAAATTGGCTGCCGAGGGCACGACCGCGAAAGCCGCGTAGCTGAACACGTCGTAATCGCCGCGCTGCAGTGCGGCCGTATAGGCGCGTCCGTCGAGCGGCAGCAGTTCGAGGTCGACGCCGATCGGTTTCCACATCGCGGCGATGGCGAGGAAAACCTTGCGCACCGTCGGGCTCGCCGGAAAGCCGGCGCCGAGTTTCACGCGGCCGCTGATCCCGGCCTTGGCGACCAGCGCCCGCGCAGCCTCGAGCCGACGCGACATCGGCCAGCCGGCGAACTCCGCACGCAGCGGCGCGGGATAGTCTGGAATTCCCGGCGGCAGCACCGCATCCCAGGGCTGCTCGCCGAGTCCGCGGACCTTGGTGGCGAGAACCTCACGATCGATGGCCAGCGAGAGTGCCTGCCGCAGCGGCGCGCGATCGAGCGGTTTGCGGGTGATGTTGAGGCCGATGGCGCCGAGGGCGCATTCCGGCGAACTGCGCAGCACGCCGCCGAGTTCGCGGCGCGCGGTGGCGAGGTTGCCCATGTCCTCGAGCGAGGCGATGTCCACCTCACCGAGCCGGAAGAGACGCAGCCGGGTGGTGTCGTCGTAGCCGGTGAGCCATTCGACGCGTTCGATGGCGACTGCGGCGGCTTCGTGGAAGCGCGCATTGCGTACCAGCTTCACGTCCTTGGCACCGGCCGCCCACGACTCGATCCGGTAGGGACCGTTGCTGACGATGATGTCGGGCTTGGCCCACTCGCGGCCGCGCGCGTCGATCAAATGCTTCGGTACGCAATAGGCCGCCGCGAGATTGAGCGGCAGCTCGACGTCGGGGTGCTCGAGGCGGATCACCAGCGTGCCCGGCTCGGGTGCAGTAATGCCGAGTCCCTTGGCAGGTTTCCGTCCGAGGCGCAGTTCACGCGCACCGCTGATCGACTCGAGCCGCGTCGCCTGCGCGATGCCGGTTTCCGGCGCGAGATAGCGCTGCAGCGTGAAGAGGAAGTCGCGCGAATCGAGCGCTCGGCCATCGGACCAGGCGAGGCGCTTGCGCAGACGGAACGTCCAGACGAGGCCGTCGGCACTCGTGCTCCAGGAACTCGCGCAGCCCGGGATGATCCGGCCGGCGGCGTCGGTGGTGGTCAGGCCGGTGAACAGCTCCGGACCGAGCTCGGCGGTCAGCTGCCCGGTAGGCCGTTGCGGGTCGAGCGAGGTGATTTCGCTCGCGACGATGCGCCGCAGCACCGACCGCTGCTGCGCCTGCAGCAGTGTCGGCGCGGTAGCGGCGAGGAGCAGGAAGCTGCGGCGATCCATGGGTGACAGGTCTCGATGTGGAGCGTCGATGCGGCGTCAGCGGTTGCGCAGCAACAGCAGCCAGGCACAGCCGACGATGGCAGAAAGCGCGGAACCGGTGAGCACGCCGAGGCGCACGGCGGTGTCGTATTCGCCGCCGGGGAAGGCGAGCGCGCCCACGAACAGCGACATCGTGAAGCCGATGCCGGTGAGGATGGCGACGCCATGCAGTGAAGTCCAGTTGCTGCCGGCCGGCAATTGGGCGAGCCCGGCGCGGACTGCAAGCCAGCAGGCCGCGAACACACCCAGTTGTTTGCCGAGGAACAGGCCGAGCACGATGCCGAGCGCCACCGGCTCGGTGAAGGTATGCAGGCCGACGTCCTGCAGCGACGCGCCGGCATTGGCGAGTGCGAACAGCGGCATGATGCCGAAGGTGACCCAGGGGTGCAGCGCATGCTCGAGGCGCGGCATCGCCTTGCGCGGGATCATCGCGCCGATCAGCACACCGGCGATGGTGGCATGCACTCCAGACTTGAGCACCGAGAGCCACAGCAGCGCACCCACCGCAAGGTAGGGCAGCAGGCGCGAGACACCCAGCCGGTTGAGCAGCGCCAGCACCGCCACGCACAGTGCGGCGAGGCTGAGCGCCTGACTGGAGATGTCCGCGGTGAAGAGCACCGCGATGAGGATGATTGCACCCAGATCATCGATGATCGCCAGCCCCAAAAGAAATATCCGCAGGCCCGGTGCGACGTGACGACGGACCAGCGAGAGAACGCCGATGGCAAAGGCGATATCGGTGGCCGCGGGGATCGGCCAGCCGGTGATCGTGGTTGCGCTGTCGCGGTTGATGAAGGCGTAGATCGCGGCGGGCACGAGCATACCGCCGATCGCGCCGAACACCGGCAGCGCCGCGCGTCGCCGGTCGGAGAGTTCACCATCGACGAGTTCGCGCTTGATCTCGAGGCCGACCAGCATGAAGAAGACCGCCATCAGACCATCGTTGATCCAGTGCAGGACGGTCTTCTCGAGCGCGAGATCGCCGATGCCGAGGCGAACCGGCGCCGACAGCGTGCCGGAGTAGGCATCGGCAAGTGCCGAATTCGCGAGCAGCATCGCCGCCGCGGCCGCGACGACAAGCAATGCGCCGGCGCCCAGATCCGATTTGAGGAATTTGACCAGACCTTCCATGGTCCCCCTGCCGCTACGCTAGCCCGTCGGTTCGATCAGCCAGTGCCACACCCCATGCGGGGCGCGCACTGCCGCGATCCGCATTGTGCCCGATTGCAGGGTGAGCGTGGCCGCATCGCACGCGCGTTCGATGCCGGCGCGCGCGCAGCGCTCGAGCAGCGCATCGAGTCCCTCGACCCGCAGGCGCACGCCGATGATGCCGCGGTGGGGCGGGCGCGCCCGCTCGCGCAGGTCCGCGTAGCTGCCGGGCGGCAGTCCGTAGTGGATGATGCCGAGCATCACGTCCTCGACCACGCGCCCGTAATTGTTGGCGCGGATGTGCAGGGTATCTTTGACACCGACCATGCGCGAGAACGACTCGCTGGCGAACTCGTAGCGCAGACCCATGGGCACGCCGAGCACCTGCTCGTAGAAGTGTCTGACCGGCTCGAAGTCGCTCACCGGGCCCGAGGCGCTCTGCACTTCGCTGAAGGTTCGCCCGACGAGCGTGACGAAATCCGCAGCACGCACATTCAGCGGCTCGATGGCGGCGATCATCACCCCGTCCGGGCCTTTGGCATGCGCCTCGCAAAAGCGCGATCCGTCCGGCAACTCGATGCTCGCGCCCTTGGCGACGATCTCGAAGCCCTGCGCGCGCAGCGCAGCGATCGCCGCCGGTCGGTCGGCGGTGAAGAAGTCGATCATCTTGAGAGCGTTGCAGGCGACGCCGACGCCGCCCTCGCGAATCACCACCTCCGACCGTGGCTCGAACTCGACCAGCCAGACGCCGAGCGGACTGCCCGGTGTGACGAGTTGCCAGAGTGTCGCGCGTTCGGCCACGGGGCCGAACAGCGCATGGACTGCCGCGTGCTCCAGGCGGTCTTCGGCGATGCAGTGCATGCCGATGGCCGTTTCGAAGAGGTCGCGCTGACGTCGCGGATCAGCCGTGCTGATGACCGGGCCGTCGATGCCGAGCACGCGGCCTGCGGCGGCTGTCATCTGCCCGCGGTCGCGTAGCGACGCGAGACGACGTTCCAGTCCACCACCTGCCACCAGGCGTCGAGGTAGTCGGCGCGACGGTTCTGGTACTGCAGGTAGTAGGCGTGCTCCCAGACGTCATTGCCGAGCAGCGGCGTGCCGCGATCGGCGACAACATCCATCAGCGGATTGTCCTGGTTGGGCGTCGAGGTCACCTTGAGCTTGCCGTCGGCACCGACCACCAGCCAGGCCCAGCCGGAACCGAAGCGGCCCAGTCCTGCCGCACGGAATGCGGTCTTGAACTGATCCAGCGAGCCGAAGTCGCGGTTGATGGCGGCGAGCAGTTCGGCGGAGGGCGCGCCACCCTGGCCGGGCCGCGTCATCGACTGCCAGAAAAACGTGTGGTTCCAGTGGCCACCACCATTGTTGCGCACGGCATCGCCGCTCTTCGAGACCTGCGCCAGCAGTGCTTCGAGCGAGAGGTTCGCCAGCGCCGGATTGGCGGCGACGGCCTTGTTGAGGTTGTCCACATAGGCCTGATGGTGCTTGCCATGGTGGATCTGCATGGTGCGCTCATCGATTACCGGGGCCAGCGCGTCGTAGGGATAGGGCAGGGCGCCGAGCGTGAAGCCCTGCGCTGCCGCAAACGGCGCGCCGAGCGCCAGCAGGCAGAGCAGCAGCAACCGATGGGTCAAGGACGAGCGACTGCGAACGGCGGGACGATGGGACATGGCGTGACTCCGGTCTTGGGGCTGCCCACGGCAGCGGAAAACTTCAGGCCGACGGCGAATGGGCGAGACGCTTGCCGATCAGGTAGCTGATCAGGACCACGACGATGACCGCCATGCCAAAGAATAGTTCCTTGCCGTCGGCCCAGCCGCTGACGGCCGGCAGGGTCATCTTGGCGAGTGCGAAGCCGCCGATGAGCAGGCTGACGCCGCCGACCGCGAGACTCATGACCCGCGAGGCGACCCGCGCGAGTTCGTCGGCGCGGGCGATCAGTCGCGAGATCCACAGGCCATTGATCGCGTCGGTGACCAGCATGCCGAGCGTGAACAGTGCGCCGAGCGCGAGCGCGTGGCCGAGACCGCCGAACTGCTGCGCGGTCAGCGAGAACAGCGCAGCCTGACTGACGGTGTCGAAGGACAGCGCGAACAGCGCGCCGACGAAGGCGATCAGCGCAGGCGAACCCGCCTTGCCGAGGCGGCCGAGTAACCGCCCCTTCAGGCCGACCGGCGCCACGACCTCGTCGGCGGGTGCGGTGAGCGCGGCGTGCACGTTCGCCACGCCGAGCGCCGTGAGGAACAGGATGGAGATCCACACGCCGCTCGATTCCAGCCATGCGGGTGTCTGCCATTGGGTGGTGGCGAGACTGACGATCACTGCGATCAGCACCACCACGGCCCCGTGGCCCAGCGAAAACAACGCGCCGCAATACGGCGCGAAGGCTTTACGGGCGCGCGTATTGACCCGGGTGAGGCCGTCGATGGTGGCGAGATGGTCGGCGTCGAAGCCGTGCTTGAGGCCGAGCAGGAACACCACGGCGGCGAGCGCTGACCAACTGGTTGGCAAAGAGTCCATAGGCATGCAAGGTTAGGTAATTCCGCCGGAAAGTTCATGCCCGGCACACCGACGGGCTGTCACGGGCCCGTCTACCTGCCGCCCTGCGGACAGCGCGTGCGCTGCGGACGGTGCTGGCCGCGCGTGCTTGCTGCCCGCACTGCCGCCGGGATACTTTGGTCCGCATGCATCCGCCACGCGCGTTTACCTGGTCTGCCAACTCATCTCGTTTTGCGCCGCTGCTCTGCCTGGCCTTGCTCGCCGGCTGCGGCGGTGGTGGCGGCGGTGGCGGCAGTACGGGCAATGCCGTGGCGGCGCCGGTGACCACCACCCCGACGGTTACCCAATCGCCGCTCGAGGCGAGCCTCGGCAGTACCCTGCAGCGGCCGGTGCTGCAATGCGGCACCACGGTGGACACCGTCACCGCCGATTCGGCCCCGGGCAGCGTGACCCTGTTCGAGAGCGGCCCGGTACGGCCGCTTGCGCTCTCTGCCGATGGCCAACGCTTGTACGTCGCCAACGCCCCGGCGGGATGTCTCGAGATCTACGCCATCGAGAACGACAGCCTGCGACTCGTCAGCAGCGTGAGCGTGGGACTCGAGCCGGTGGCGGTCGCCGAACGCAACGCCAACGAAGTCTGGGTGGTGAACCACCTCTCGGATTCGGTCAGCGTGGTGCGTCTCGATGGCACGCCGAGGGTGCTGCGCACCTTGCTGGTCGGCGATGAGCCGCGCGACATCGTATTCGCTGGTGCGACGCGCGAGCGTGCGTTCGTCACCGCTGCCAACCGCGGTCAGAACCGGCCGGGCTTCAGTTCGGCCTCGCTGACGACGCCGGGCACGGGCCGCGCCGACCTCTGGGTGTTCGATGCCGCGCAGCTCGATGACTCGCTCAACGGCAAGCCGCTGACCGTCCTCACCCTGCCTGCGGACGTGCCGCGTGCGCTCGCGGTGAGCACTGACGGGCGCACCGTATATGCGGCGGCGTTCATGTCGGGCAATCGCACCACGGTACTGCACCGCGACGCGATGAATTCGCCGAAGCCCGGTCTTGCCACCAGCACCGATGGCGTGCAGGCGCCGGCCACCGGGCTGATCGTGCGCTACGACGGCACGGCATGGCGCGATGAAGCCCGCAATGACTGGTCGAACCGGGTGAAATTCACGCTGCCGGACGAAGACGTGTTCGCGATCGATGCGACCGCAGCCTCGCCCGCGATCGTCAACCGCTATGCGGGTGTCGGCACCACGCTTTTCAACATGGCGGTGAATCCGGCCGACGGCCGGGTCTTCGTCAGCAATACCGAGGCCTTCAACGAGGTGCGTTTCGAGGGTTCGGGCCGGCGCGGCAACAGCAGCGTACGCGGTCGCATCGCCGAGAGCCGCATTTCATTGATCACGCCGTCCTCGGCCGCCGTGCGCGCCGTGCATCTCAATCCGCATGTCGACTTCGCGCTGCCGCAGGGGTCGAGCCTGCCGGCCGCCGACAAGGCCCGCTCGCTCTCGCAGCCGACGGCGCTCGTCTTCAATGCAGCCGGCGACACGCTCTACGCCGCTGCGTTCGGCTCGGCGAAGGTTGCGGCGCTGCCGGCGGCTGCGCTCGCCGCGGGCAACTACGCGCCGGATGCCAGCCGTCAGATCGCCGTGCCGCCGGGCCCGGCCGGGCTTGCGCTCAACGCCAGCGGCAGCCGGCTCTACGTGTACTCGCGCATCAGCCATTCTTTGAGCATTGTCGACACGGGCAACCGCGCGCTGCTGTCGACGCGCAGCCTGTTCTCGCCGGAGAGTACGGCGGTGCGCGAGGGACGGGGGGTGTTCTACGATGCCGTGCTCGGCTCGGCCAACGGCACGGTGTCCTGCGCGAGCTGTCACGTGTTCGGCGACATGGACCAGCTTGCCTGGGACCTCGGCAACCCGGACGATCGCACGCAGCTGAACCCCAATGCCTATTTGCCGCTCAGTCCGCGCACCACGCCGCGCTTCCATCCGCTGAAGGGACCGATGACCACGCAGACGCTGCGTGGCATGAAGGGCAACGGTCCGCTGCACTGGCGCGGCGATCGCACCGGCACCAGTCGCGAAACGGTGCGTGGCCAGACCGAGACACTCGAAGAGGCGGCGTTCAAGGAATTCAATCCGGCGTTCGTCTCGCTGCTCGGCCGCGAGGCGCCGCTCGGTGCGGCGCAGATGCAGGCATTCACGGATTTCGCGATGCAGCTCGCCATGCCGCCGAACCCGGTACGCGCACTCGACAATTCGCTGACCGCGGATGAAGCGGCCGGCCGTGACATCTACATGAACTTCCCGATCACGCTGCTTGGCTCCTGCGACAACTGCCATCGCCTGCGCCCCACCGCCGGACAATTCGGCACCAATGGCCTGATGACGTTCGAAGGCGGTCGCATCACCGAGAACTTCAAGATTCCGCAGTTGCGCAACGTCTATGCCAAGGCCGGCATGTTCGGTTTCAGTGCCGACGGCAGTGCCGGCACGGGGGCGCAGATCCGCGGCTTCGGCTTCAGCAACGACGGTGCGGTGGACACCCTCGACAACTTCTTCCGCGATCCGGTGTTTCTCTTCCCGCCGCCGGCCAACGACACCCGGCGTCAGGTGATCGCCTTCGTGCTGGCCTTCGATTCCGACCTGTTGCCGGTGGTCGGCCAGCAGGTTACCTGGCGCCCCGGTGCCGAGGCGGCGGTGGAGACACGACTCACGCTGCTCCGCGAGCAGGCGCGGACCAGTTCGCCGCGTCCGGTCTGTGACCTGATGGCACGCGCGACGGTGAACGGCACCGCCTACAGCGCGCTGCTGCAGAGCGATGGCTCCTGGGCCATGCGCGGCGGCGGCAGCCGCAGCGACGCGCAGCTGCGCGAGCTGGCGAGTGCTGCGCAACCGCTCACCTTCACCTGCCTGCCGCCGGGCACGGGCAAGCGCACCGCGCTCGATCAGGCCTGAGCGGTATCAGCGCGCGGTCACGGACCGCGCGGGGCGTCGCGCACGGGTCGCGGGGCCTCGAGCAGTTCGACGAGATAGCCGTCCGGATCGCGAACGTGAAACACGCGGCCGCGCAGCGGCGAGCCGTCGGCGGCGAGTTTCTTCGAGACGTAGACCTGCGGCGGCTCGAGGATGCGCACGCCCGCCGCGCGTAACCTGCCGTGGATTACCTCGGCATCGGCGACATCGAACACCAGCACGGCATCGCCACGGCCGGTGCGCTCGGGCTCGCGCCGGTTGTCGGTAGCCGAGGGCTTGGTGAACTCCACGAGACCGATGCGTCCGCCCTGACCGTCGGCGCTGGCCATGATCACCAGCCGCGTTTGCGTGGCCGGCACGTTCAGCGGGAAGAAGTTGCCTTCCGGTTTGCGCGCATTGGTCTGGTCGAGTTCGATGCCGTAGCCCAGCAATTGATAGAAGCGGATGCTCGCTGCGGCGTCCTCCACGATCAGCGCCACCCGCAGCAGACTGGGTTCCGCGGTTGTTGTTGCGCCAGAGACCGTCGTCGCCGACGCCGACGCCGTCGCCGCTGACGCCGTCGATGCCAACAATAGGCTGGCCAGCAGCGTCGCCAGCCCGGTCATGAGGGACTGCCGCGCAAGCGCTGACCAAGCGCGGACTCGGCGCGCAGCGTGATGTTGTCGAGGATGTTCCCTGCTCACGAGCACGACCTCCGGCCGGTCACCAGCCATGCAGATGCTTTGCTAATCTCGATGCGCAATATTGCACACCGAGTACGGTCCAATCGAGGTCTCGACAACCCATGACGTCCTACGCGCTGATCAAATGGGCCCACGTGCTCGTCATGGGCTACTGGCTCGGTAGCGAGCTCGTGATCAACGCGCTCACCCACTACATCGCGCGCACCACCTCGCTGCCGGCTGCCGAGCGTATGCGCCTGTGGAACTTCCTGCTCGACGTCGACCAGCATGTCCGCAACGCCATGATCATGTCCGTGCCGCTCGGCTTCACACTGGCGGCGATGCTCGGTCTTGCGCCGCTCGACGGGGTGTCGATGTGGTTGCTGTGGATCGCCTCTGCGCTGTGGTTCTGGTTCATGTGGCTCGTGCACTGGCGGCGCCAAGCGCCCGAGGGGCAGCAACTCGCGCGCTGGGACTGGCGTTTACGCTACCTGCTGATCGCTTTCTTTGCCGGCTCGGCGCTGTGGTCGCTGGCCACGGGTTGGCCCTATGCGACGCCGTGGCTGGCCGCCAAAGTGTTGCTGTTTGCGGGCACCATGGTCTGCGGCGTGTTCGTGCGCTATTACATCCGCGAGGCCTATCGATCCGCGCTGCCGGCCATCGCCGCGGGGCGCGCCACGGACGCCGACAACGCCGAGTTCGCGTTGCTGATGCGCAAGGGCACCTGGGCACTGGTCGTACTCTGGGTGCTGTTGTTCACGATCGGTGCGCTGGGTGCGCTGAAGCCGGACCTCGGCTAGACCGGGCGTCGATCAGCTCGGGGTTGGGCTAGAATCCGCCCGATGTACCCGCGCCAACCGCTCGAACGCCTGCCCCGCTCCGTCAGGGCAATCACCACCCTGTTGCTGCTCGCGTTGAGCCTGCTGCTATCCAGTTGCCTCTCCAACGCCGGCTCGGAGTCGCCGCAGATCTCGGATCAGCCCAAGGATCGCGCCGCGTTCGTCGGTCAGGTCGCCAAGTTCGACTTCGGGGCCTCGGGCAAGCCGCCTTTCACCTTCCAGTGGTTCAAGAACGGCGTGGCGATCGCCGGCGCCACCGGGCAGACCTATTCCACCGATCCCGTGGCGCTCGCCGACGATGGCGCAAAGTTTTCGGTCACCATCAGCAACGCGCAAGGCTCGGTGACCAGCAACCAGGCCACGCTGACGGTCAAGCCTGGCCCGTCCATCACCACCCAGCCGGTCGCGCAGACCGCTTCGGTCGGCGGCTCGGTGACGCTCTCGGTGACGGCCAGTGGTGAACAGCTGCAGTACCAGTGGTTGCGCGACGACCAGCCGATTTCCGGCGCCACCTCGGCCAGTTACACCCTGAGTGCCGCGGCCGCCGGCGACGACGGCGCGCTCTTCACGGTGCTGGTGGGCAATCCCGGCGGCGTGGTCGCGAGCCAGACCGTGACCCTGACGGTCAATTCGACGCCCGCCTTCACCGTCCAACCGGTCACGCAGACCGTCGTCGCGGGCGATCCGGTGGCGTTTGCGGTGTCGGCCACCGGCGGCAATCTGCAGTACCAGTGGCGGCGCAACGGCAGCAACATCGCCGGCGCGACCAGCCGGACCCTGCGTCTGTCGGCGGCCGCGGTCGCCGATGAGGGCGCCGAATTCACCGTGCTCATCAGCAACGCTCAGGGCAGCGCCGTCAGCAACGCGGCCATCCTGCGCGTCGTTGCCGGCGCGCTGAGTCCGCTGCCGACGGCGGCGGCCCAGGTGGCGCTGGCCAAGCCGGGTCTCGCCGCAGCGACTTTCACCTTGGTGCGACGCAGCAACGGCTCGGTCACGAGTTGGGGCTACAACACCGACGGCCAGCGCGGCGACGGCACCTCGGGCGCGGCCAGCGACAGCGTCGGCACGGTAACCCTGCCGAGCGGACGCACCGCCCGGCAAATCGCTGCGGGCGGCTCGCACGCGCTGGTGCTGCTCGACAACGGCGATGTGTACGCCTGGGGCCTCAACGACAACGGCCAGCTCGGCGTCGGCGACGCCCTGTCACGAACCACGCCAACCAAGATCAGTCTGCCGCGGGTGGCCATCGCCGTGGCCGCCGGGCGCGCGTTCTCGCTGGCGCTGCTCGACGACGGCCGGGTGTATGCCTGGGGCGCGAACACCCTCGGGCAGCTCGGCAACAACACGCGCGACCCGTCGGCAACGCCGGTGCTCGTCAGCGGTCTCAGCGGTGTCACGCAGATCGCGGCCGGCAACAGCCACGCGCTGGCGCTGCGCAGCGATGGCAGCGTCTCGGCCTGGGGCGCCAATGCCTCCGGACAGCTCGGCGATGGCAGCTTCAAGCCGAGCCGGGTGCCGGTGAGCACCGGGCTGACGCAGATTGCGCGCATCCGCGCGGGCGGCGATCTGTCGCTGGCGATCAGTCAGCGGCGCGGACTGTACGCCTGGGGCGAGAACGGCGATGGCCAGCTCGGCCTCGGCACCGCCGCGAGCACCGATATCGGTGTCGCCACGGCCATGACGCGCGACGTCATCGAGGCGGCGGCCGGCGAGCGCGGCACGATGGTGCTCGGCAGCAACGGGCTGCTGCGGGCGACCGGCGCCAACGACGCCGGTTCGCTGGGCGATGGCGGCACCACGGCGCGCAATACGCTGGCGGCCGTCAGCGTGGTCAGTCAGGGCATCGCGGTGGATATCGGCGGGCTGTCGTCCGCCGCGGCCATTGCTGCTGACGGCACGACCTGGACCTGGGGTGACAACACCGCCAAGCAGTTGGGCAACAGCAGCATCGCGGCGGCTGGCACCTCGACGCCGACGGCGGTACCGTCCTTCGACGCGATCCCCTGAGCGGCGGCCTCAGTCGGCGCGATAGGGCTGCCAGCGGCCGTCGCCGCTACGGATCACCCAGCCATCGGGCCGATTCATGACCTCCAGCAGCGCCGCGGTCTCGGCGTCCGGCACGCCATCAAAACGGCTCGGCCGATACTTCATCTGGAAATTGGCGAGCACCCGTCGCGTGGCCTCGTCGAGCTCGCCATGGCGGGCGACTTCGTAGCCGATCGCATCGAGTTCCTGCTGGAACCAGCCGGTACCCGGCAGGGCCGTCTCGTAACGGACGCGCGCAGCCTCCACGGCGCCGACATCGGGCCAGGGCACGAGGCCCTCTTCGGCCAGGCGGCGCCACGGGAATTTCGGGCCCGGGTCGGTTTTGCGCTGCGGGGCGATGTCGCTGTGGCCGAGGATTCGATGCGGCGCGATCGCATGGCGGGTGGCGATATCGCGCACCAGCGCGACGACCGCGTCGATCTGCGCGGGCGGGTAATCGGCAAAGTTCACGCCGGCGGCCGCGTCATCGCCCATGTTGACGATCTCGATACCGATCGAACTGGCATTCAACTGAGTGTCGCCACGCCAGAAACTCTGCCCCGCATGCCAGGCGCGCCGGTCCTCGTCGACGAGGCGAAAGATGGTGGGCGGATCAACGCCGACCAGATAGTGGCTGCTGACCCGCCGCGGCCCCTCGCCGCGGGTCAGCGCGGTCACCGAGCGCGCGAAGTCGAGCTGGGTGAAATGGATGATGAGGTAGCGGACCCGGCTATCGTGGTTGGGACTGCGATAGCGCGTGTCGATCGGGCGGCCGTCGAGGGTCATCGTCGAACAGGCTCCTAGCGCGAGCAGCGATGTGAGTATGATGGCGGTCAACAAACGCGGTCGGCCGCACTCCGAGGTCAACATATGGATCGCACCGTCTTGCCGCTGCTTGCCACGCTGATGGTACTCATGGTCAACGCGGCGGCCAACATTGTTCCGATCAACGGCCTGAACACCGGCCAGTTGTCCGACCTCTACCCGACCGGGTTCACGCCGCCGGGCTGGGTGTTTTCGATCTGGTCGGTGATCTACCTCGGTCTGCTGGCGTTCGGCGTGGCAGCCTGGCGCGGGGGAGCGCGCGTGCGCGCGCGCATCGCGCCGATCAGCAACCTCTATTTCCTTAACGCCGCCGGCAATGCCGCCTGGATTTTCTCCTGGCACTACCGGCAGGTGGCGCTCAGCGTCGCCATCATGTTGTTGATCCTCGGCACGCTGATCGCGATCTTCGTCCGGTTGCGGCGTCTCGGTCCGCCCACGATCGGCGAGTTTCTCTGTGTCGATGGCGTGTTCGCGATCTACTTCGGCTGGATCACCACGGCGACGCTGGTCAATTTCGCGACGCTGTTCTACGACCTCCGCTGGTATCCGTTCGGACTCGGCATGGATCAATGGGCACTCGCCACCGTCTGCGCGGCGACCGCGATCTACGTCTGGATGGGCGCGGTGACGCGCAACGCCGCGTATTGCCTGGTGTTCGTCTGGGCCGCGGTCGGCGTCTATTTCGGCAAGGAGCAGGTGACCGACCCGGTGCGCATCGCCGCCTTGAGCGGCGCCGTCACCGTGGCCGCTTGCCTGCTCTGGGCGCTCTTCAACCCGCGCCAGCGAGGCCTGATTCGAGGGCCGTGATCGCGCCGTCGTCAGGCTCGTTGAAGATCTCGTGATACATCGCCGCGAAGCACTGCGCGCGGACCATTGAGTCCGGCGCCGCCGCTGCGAATTCCCGGCTGCCCGCGGGATCAACCGCCCAGTCGTCACCCGCGTAGAGCAGCAGCGTCGGCGTTCGCCAGTGCACTGCAGCGGCTCTAACCGCCTGTCCCTCGCTGAACACGAAACCCCCGAGCCGGGCGCAGATCCGGTCGTGCACCAGCGGATCGGCCAGGTAGTCTGCGACGACTTGAGGATCATGCGAAAGGATCTGCGGGTCGAGGCCGTTGCCGAGCGTCAGCGAGGGCAGCAGCCGCGGCAGCAGACCGACCGCGGCGCGCTGCCAGGCCGCCATGCGCACCGCGAGCGCCGGCGAGGACATGACGAGCAGCGCGGGCTGCAGCAGTCCGTGCATCACCGCCGAGGCGACGATCAGTCCGCCGAGGCTGTGGCCGACCAGCACCAGCTTGCGACCCTGGTGCTGCGGCAGCGCCAGGGTGGCCCTGGCGAGTTCCGCGAGATGTTCGACGAGTTGCAGGTCGCGCTGCAGGCCGCCGCGGGGCCCCGAGGAATGACCGTGACCGAACTGATCATAGGCGCGCACGGGGTATCCGGCCTGCGCGAGCCGCGCCGCTAGCGGCTGGTAGCGCCCCGCATGTTCGCCGAGACCGTGGACGATCAGCACCAGCGGCTTGCGGCCGGATGATGTCGTGTGCAGCGGGTCGTTGACCGCCCAGTCGCGCAGGGCGAGCCGGGAAAGATCGGCGGTGATGAATTCCGCAGCGGTTTCCATGATGCCGTCGATCATGCCTGAGCCCGGCACCGCAGGGAAAACGACCCTGCAAAAAAAGAGGCCCGGTCTTGCGACCGGGCCCCTGAACCCGCTCTTCAGCTTGCGGGAAGCTTAGAACTTGTAGTTCGCACCGAGATAGAAGCGACGACCGAAGAGGTCGAACTTGTCTTCGACCGTGCCGCCCAACCACTGGGCCGGCCGCTTGTCGAAGGCGTTCACCACGCCGCCACGCAGGCTCAGGTTATCCATCGGCGAGTACTGCGCCGAGAAGTCGTGCTGAATGAACGTGGAGGTGTAGAAGTACGACGGGCTCTCGTAGATGTCGTCGTTGCCACCCAGGGTGCTGAGGTTTTGCAGGTACATCGACGACTGGTAGTCGGCCTTCCAGCGCAGGTTGAACTTGCTGGACACCGCCCAGTCGGTGGTCAGCGCAAAGCGCACACGCGGCACGGTTGTCCGGTTGTTGTCGAACAGGAAACCTTCCGAGCGCTCGTAGAAAGTCGGATCGCTGAAATTGTTGAAGTTCCGGTAGTCGAAGACGTAGTTGCCGTTCAGGTTGAACGACAGCTTGCCGTCGGTCCGGTAGATGAACTGATAGTCCACGCCCCGCGTGTAGAGCTTCAGGCCGTTCACCGAGCCCTGGATGAAGTCGGCGATGCCGTACGGCGGGATGGTTCCCGAGCCGGCAGCACCCGTGCGCACCAGCAGCGAGCAGATCGGCGTGTTGACCGACGTCTGGCTGACGCAGAGGTTGGCCGCCAGCTGCGCCGTGACCGAGCCGATCACGTCCTTGATGGTGATCTCGTAGTAGTCGAGCACCATCGTCGCCTTCGGCAGGAAGCGCGGCGAGACGATCATCGACACCGTTGAGGTGTACGACGTTTCCGGCGTCAGGAAGGGATTGCCGGAGTTCTTGCCGGGCACGCCGCTGGTGTAGGTGATCACCGTGCCCGCCGGGATGCCGATCGCCACGCAGTTGCGCAGCCGGTTCTCACGCACGGTCGTGTCGGTGAGCGCATTGATCACCGTGGCGCTGCAGGGGTCGGTGAGACCGTTCGCGAACGTCTGCGTCGGCGGACCGAAGTTCTCGCTGAGCGTCGGTACGCGCACCGACTTGCCGCGGGTGGCGCGCAGCGTGATGTCCTCGATCGGCCGCCAGACCACGTTGAAGTTGTAGGTATCAGTGGTGCCGACGGTCGAGTAGTCAGACGAGCGGAAGGCCGCACCGACCTCGAGGCTCTTGGCCAGCATCACGTCCCGCAGCAGCGGCACGCGGATCTCGCCGAAGTACTCCGTGGTGTCGTACTTGGCAGGCAGGAAGTCCGGTCCGGTGTTGAGGAACAGCAGACGGCCCGCCGTATCACGGTCGCGGCCGATGCCTTCGGTCTTCTCCTCGCGGTACTCGGCGCCCAGGGCGAGACCGATCGGGCCGGCACCCCAGAGGTCCCAGACGTTGCCGGCGATGGTCGCCAGCGCATCCTGCTGCTCGTTCTTCTGACGCACCGCGATGGTGGCGTTGAAGAAATTCAGTGCCTCCTGCGAGTAGCCGTTCTCGCCGAAGACGCGCGACGGCACGCAATTCGCGACGTCGGCGGCGGTCGGGCTGTAGGCCGTACCGGTGAGCGGGTTGATGACCGGAACGCCGTTGGCGGCCAGCAGCCGCACGCGGCAGACGATCTCGCCCGGGCGGTTGTTCACTTTGCCGAGCGTGTCAACCACGGCGTCGACCGAGTGCTTGAAGCGCACGACGTCAACGGCCTTTTCGAAGTTGACGTTCTCGAGCTTGCCGTAGGTGTAGCTGACTTCGTAGTTGATGTCGTTGACGAAGCCGAGCGATTCCGCCTCGCCCCGCACGCCGATTACGTAGCGCGACAGTTCCTTTTCGTTCAACTGCGTGCGCGAGGGTCCGAAGATGCTGAGCCGCGCGCGCGGATCGGCGACGGTGCCCGTCTGTACGCCCGCGGTGCTGATCACCGGACGGACGTTGCCGAGGATGGCGGCGCGCAGCGTCGGATCCAGGTAGGCGTTGTCGAGGCCGATGTTGAAAGACGTCGTGCCGAACAGTGAAGTGTTCGTGCCGACCGGCTGGTTGACGATGCCGATATCGAAGAACGTCTGCTGCGACTCGTCGAAGGTATTTTCTTTGACGTACTTGAGTTCGCCGAAGACTTGCGCGTTGTCGGTGACCTTGAAGTTGAAGCCGCCCTGATAGCGGTCGGCTTCCGCCCGCGGCAGACGGCTGAACTGGCTGAACTCGGTGTTGACGTTGAGACCGTCACCGCCGACGTTCAGATTGCGCGAACGACCGATGAGGTTGCGCTGCGAGCCGAAGTTCGCGAGGCGTGCCGCGCCGTTGTCGGCGAATTGCCAGGTCTTGCCGGGTTCCGGGAAGATGCACTGCGCGCTGATCGAGCCAGTGGTGCCCAGCGCACACGGCTGCCCGACGCCTGCCGGGATGTTGCGGTTCGGATCAGCAGGGATGTCATTGACCAGGGTCAGCGTACCGCCACGCGAGCGCGAGATGTTGCGCAGACCGCTGACCAGGATGTTGTCGACGATGCCGTCGTTCGGTGCACTGGTGGGGTCGAAGTCGACGCCGAGGAAGCCCCAGGCGTCCGCGCGCCAGTCGACATTGGCGTCCAGAACCTCCTCATTCTCCTCGTGTTCGAAGGAGGCGTAGAGGTTGAGACGATCCTCCAGCAGGTTGGTGCCGCCAAGGATGGAGATGCGCTTGTTGGTCTCGCCGTTCTTGTTGATCATCGCGTTCGACACGTCGACCTCGAGGCCTTCGTAGTCGCGACGCAGCACGAAGTTCACCACGCCAGAAACCGCGTCCGCGCCGTACTGAGCGGAGTTCGCGCCGGTGACGAGTTCCACGCGCTCGATCAGCAGGCGTGGAATGGTGTCGATGTCCACCGACAGCGTGCCGGGGTTGGAGCCGACATGACGGCGACCGTCGACGAGGGTCAGCGTGCGACCGCTGCCGAGGTCGCGGAGGTTGAGCAAGGACAGACCGCCGTCGTTCAGACCCGAGCCCGTGGTGTCTTCCGGCACGATCGAACCCGACAACGCCGGTAAATCGGCCAGCACGTCGATGACGCTTGCCATACCCGAATTGACCACTTCATCGCGCGACACCTGAATGAGCGGCGTCGGCGCCGTGGTCGGATCGCGTTTGATGCGCGAACCGGTGACCAGTACTTCCTGCAGTGCCTGATCGTTGGCGCTGGCAGCCTGGCGGGCCGCTGCCCCGGATGACGACTGAGGTGCCGCGAGCGCAGATCCCTGCGCGAGGACTGCGGCGACGAATGCCCCGATGAGGGCTCCGCGATTGGCGCGAGTCATTGGTTGCTCCTTCCCCTGAGTTTTTTGGATTGCCCGAGTCCGCACGGTGATCCGCGCGTGACGGCCCGCGACATTAGCGAGGGCACGGGAAATTCTCAATCCTCGCGCGTTGTATTTTTGCAACGAAGGGATAACGTCTACACAAGACTTTGCCCGGCCAAGAAAATGCCCAGCCAAGAAAAAGGGCGGTCGCGTTTCCGCGACCGCCCGTGCATCGAGCGCGTCATCGCAGCGTCACCCGCCGGGGTGACGCTGCGGCGCGTTTACTTGCCGCCGAAGTTCTTGCGTACCGTGACGCCGTAGGTGCGCGGCTCGTTCGGGTAGCCCGAGAAGCTGCCCGCCTGCGCCACCGACGGGAACGCCTGGATCAGGTAGTCGTTGTTGGAGAGGTTGCGACCCCAGAGCAGGAAGTCCCAGCCGTCACGCGAGAAGCCGACGCTCGCGTTGAGCGTGTTGACCTGACGCGAGGACAGCTGCGGACAGACGTTCTCCACCGTCTGCACATTGCTCTGGTACATGTAGTCGGCGCGCACGAAGCCCTCGGTGCTGCCCACCGAGAAGCCCTGCGTCAGACCGATGGACGCATTGTGCTTCGCGATGTTCGCCACCGTCTGACCGGAGAGATCGGTTGCGCGCGAACCCGAGATGATGGATGCCGCACAGGCCGATGCCGTGACCGCCTCGGCCCCCGGGAACGAGTCGTACTTCGGGTTGAAGTAGCTGTAGGAGATCGCCAACTGCAGCGAGTCAGTGACCTTGCTCTGCGTCTCGATCTCGATGCCCTTGGTGGTCTGCTTGCCGGCGTTGCCGAGCACGAAGCCCGTGCCGAGGAACAGGTTCGACTGGAAGTCCTTGATGGACTGGTCGAACACCGCGACGTTGGCCGCGAAGCGCGACCAGCGTCCCTTGATGCCGAGCTCGGTCACCGTGGACTCCTCCGGCCGCGCGTAGCGGGTGCCATAGCGCGGGTAGTACGGATTCAACGCGCCGCCCAGCGGCGAGCGGGCCGGTGTCGCCGGCGCGAACGGCTTGCTGTCGCGCGACAGGTTCCAGGACGTCGCCTTGTAGCCCGTCGACACCCCGAGGTAGGCGTTCAGGTTGTCGTTGATGTCGTACGCGAGACGCACCGTGTAGGTGGTCTTGCTGTCATCCGACTTATCCGCGAACGGCACGGGCGGATGCAGGAACTGCAGCGCGTAGAGGCCGAGCAGCGGGTTGCAGGCCGGCCCGGTGGTGGCTGAGCACGGCACCACGCTCAGGGCGTCTGCGGTGCGCGCCGCGACGGCCAGCGCCGGGTTGGCGAGGTTCGCCGGAGTCGGCGGCAGGCGGGTAAGCGACGAGAAGATCTGCGCGAAGCCGATCTGCACGAAGTCCAGCGCCGAGAATGCCTCGGTGGAGTTCTGCTGATAGTTCACGTCCTTCTGCGTGTTGGTGTACGCGAGGCCGCCGGTCAGCGTCAGTCGGTCGGTCAGATCGAAATCAAGCTGGCCGAACAGCGTGTACGCCTCGGTGTCCTGCGAGGTGTTGATCTTGTTGCCGGTGTTGGCGGCGAACAGCGTGCCGGTGGGCAGGCCGAGTGCGGCCTCGAGGCTCGGGAAGGTGCTCAGGCTGCCGGTGAGCAGGCTGGCGTAGGTGCGGAAGCCCGAACCGATCTGGAGGTCATTGCTGTACTTGACGCGCTCGTCGAAGTAATAGCCACCGAGCAGGCCGCGGACCTTGCCGCCGGCGTCATAGGCGAGGCGCAGTTCCTGGGTCACCGTGCCGATGTCGCCGACGTTGCGGTTGACCGTGCCGAGCAGCGCGCTGGTGAAGTCGAAGTCATAGTCGAAATCGAGATCCTGCTGCCGCGAGGCGGTGATAGAGGTGAGCGTGAAGTCACCCAGATCCCAGTCGAGTTGCATCGAGAGGCCGCTGTTGCGCAGCGCGTTCACCGGCTTGCGGTTGACGTAGTTCGTGCGATCGAAGGGCAGACCCGCTGCGTTCGCAACGCCCGGATAGACGCGGCCGCCAGCGGCCGCCACGGCGCCCCCTGTCGGGCCGTTGAAGAGGTTGGAGACGCCACAGCACACCTCATCGATGTCGCTGATGTCGCCGATGATGCGCACCTCGAGCTTGTCCGAGGCCTTCCACAGCAACTGGCCGCGCACGTCCCAGCGGTTGCGGTCGTTCAGCATGCTGCCGTCGGCCAGGTTGCGGTAATAGCCGTCGCGCTCGTTGAAGCTGCCGGCGAGGCTGAAGCCGACGTTGTCGCTGATCGGGCCGGTGATTTTGCCCTTGGCGATACGGCCGTTGTAGTTGCCGAGGGTGAGTTCGACCATGCCGCTCGTCTCGTCAAGCGAAGGCTTTTGCGTGACGACGCTGATGACGCCGGCCGAAGCGTTCTGACCGAAAAGGGTGCTTTGCGGGCCGCGCAGCACTTCGACGCGCTCGACGTCGACGAAGTCGCCGATCGCGCCCGCGGAGCGCGAGCGGTAGACGCCGTCGATGAATACGCCGACCGAGGACTCGATGCCCGGGTTGTTGGCGCCGTTGCCGAAGCCGCGGATGATGAAGTTGGTCTGCGTCGAGGTCTGCAGCTGCGAAACACGCAGCGACGGAATGATCGACTGCAGGTCGCTGATGGTGCGGATCTGCGCGCGCTCCAGGGTTTGCACGGGCGTCACGGTGACGGCGACCGGCACGTCCTGCAGGGTTTGCTCGCGTTTGGTGGCCGTAACCACGATTTCTTCGAGGCCTTCGCTTTCCTGTGCGACGGCGCTGCCGGCAAGCAAGGTCAGCGATACCGCTAGACCAACGGCTGAAAATGTCTTCATTGACAAAGCCCCTCTGTTTGTAATGGCCCCGTCGGCGGCGCTACGCCCCGCGGGGTGTTGTACTTACGACCCGATTCTAAACCCAAGTCAGCAGAATTTACCCAGAGAACCCCGTAAACCCGGTGGCTGCGGCGCTCTCAAGGGAATGTGGTTTCCTCGCCACGCAGGCGCTGCGCCGCGGTTCTCAGCGTTTCCTGTAGCCGCGCCGTGCCGGACGCCGTCAATTCGATGTACTTGCGGCGTCGATCCTTGGGGTCCTGGGTGCAGCAGATCAGGCCAGCTTCCAGCAGCCGGTCGATGCGTCGCAGCGCGGTGGTGACCGGGCTCTTCGAGGCAAGGCAGAGGCTGGTCACCGAGAGCCGCCGGCGCGCGAGGCGGGCGCGCAGCAGTTCTGTCAGCATGCTCCAGGTCGCATCCGGCTCGAGGATGCCGTCGAGCGTCCCCGCCCGACACTCGTCGAGGTCGGCGAGCAGTTGCAGGGTGCGCAATTCGACCGGCTGCTCCCGCGGCGCGAGGCGTCGCAGTTCACGGGTCGCGGCGCGTTCGACGAGACGGGCGAGGCGCCCCTCCGGCTGCAATGGCTGACGCAGCGAGGCGTGACGGCGCTGGGCCTCGAGCACGGCCCGCAACAGGGTGCGGCGGGCCACCGGTTTTGGCAGGAAATCAGCGACCTCGGCGGGCGCCATCTGCGTGTAGCGCGCGAGGGTGACCGGCTCGGCCACGAGGATCACCTGTATTTCTTCGCGCAAGCCCGAGGCTTGCAGTTCGGCGAGGTTGTCGCGGCCTGGTACGGCCTGCGGGTCGAGGACGATGACATTGATGCCGGCCTGGGCGCGCAATTGCGCCGCAGCGCCATCCGTGCCGCCGATGCGGTCGGCCACCAGCACACGCAGTCCAGCCTGGGAGAGTGCCCGGGCCATGAACTCGACCGACGAGGGGTCGGAGTCGACCAGCAGCACGAGCGAGTCGGCGTGGCGCTCAGCGGGGGAATTCGATTCCTCCTCGCGCGGCTGCTCGAGCAAATCCAAAGCCGGCATCCCGTCCTCCCTCGACCTGACGCCCCGGCATCTTCGCCAAATCCGGCGAATTGTCCAGAAACTCCCGATTCGGCAGCAATCCGGAATGATCGCGCTGCGCGATGGTTATCTGCCCATGCCCAACTGTTGCAAAGAAAGAACAGCTTTGCTGTTGTGCAAAGGCTTGATTTTTTGGTCTACTCACCGCCCCCGAATTGACCTTTTCGCCTCAGGAGTTGTCCATGCGCCACAAAACGTTGGTCGCTGTTTTCGTCGCCGCTGCGCTCGCGCAGGCCGCAGCCGCCCAGAACGCCCCCAAGGCCGCCAGCATCGACGACCTCGAACAAGTCGTGGTCACCGGTACGCGCGTCGCGAACCGGTCCGCCCTGGAGACGGCAGTCCCCGTCGACGTCATTCCCTCGGACGCGCTGACCAACATCGGCGTCACCGAGATCAGCCAGGCGCTGTCGGTTGCGCTGCCCTCGTTCAATTTCCCCCGCCCGGGCCTCACCGATGGCACGGACACCGTCCGTCCGGCGACCCTGCGCGGTCTTGCGCCTGACCAGACGCTGGTGCTCGTCAACGGCAAGCGCCGTCATGCGGCCGTGCTCGTCAACGTCAACGGCACCATCGGCCGCGGCGCGTCGGCGACCGACCTCAATTCCATTCCGACCACCGCGGTACGCGCCATCGAAGTGCTGCGCGACGGCGCCTCGGCGCAGTATGGCTCCGACGCGATCGCCGGCGTGATCAACCTGCGCCTGCGCGAGGATCGTGACGGCGGTGAGTTCGGCGTGAGCTACGGCTGGCGCGACACCGAGTACGAGAACATCACTGACGTCGCGCGCAACGCGGCAGGCGCGGCCATCACCAACGCCAACTGGTCGGCACCTGCCGTGCTCAAGCGCAGCCGTTCGGACGGCGAGACGCTGACGCTCTCCGGCTGGAAGGGCTTCAGCCTCGGCGATTCGGGCTTCCTCACCATCGCTGCCGAATACAAGGACCAGAACCGCACCGAGCGCGCGGGCTATGACATGCGTCAGCAGTACGCGCTCGTCAACGGCGCCTTCGATCCGCGGGAGGCGACCATCAACCGCTTCGTCGCCTGGTACGGCGAGCCGGACATGAAGCAGACCACCGTGTTTGCCAATGCGGGCTACACCCTCGCCAGCGGCCGCGAGATCTACGCCAACGCCAGCATCATGGGCCGCAAGGCCGTCTCGGCGGGCTTCTACCGCCGCTCGCTGCAGGACCAGAACATCGTCTCGATCTACCCGGACGGCTTCCTGCCGCAGATCGCGCCGGACGTGAAGGACTACTCGCTGAGTTTCGGCACGCGCTGGGAGGTCGGCGAGTGGAACCTCGACGCCTCGCTGGGCTACGGCTTCAATGAAATGTTCTACACCATCCAGAACACCCTCAACCGCACGCTCGGCCCGTCGAGCAAGACGTCGTTCGATGCCGGCGGCTTCGACTACGCGCAGATCGTCGGTAACCTCTCGGGTGTGCGCGGGTTCGAGGTCGGTCTCGCCTCGCCGCTCAACGTGGCGGTGGGTGTCGAAGCGCGTACCGAGAGCTACAGCATCACCGCCGGTGAGCCGGACTCCTACCGTGACGGCGGCTTCCGGCCGGCGAGCGGCGCGGTGCTGCCGGGTGCACAGGTGTTCCCGGGCTTCCGTCCGAGCAATGCGCTCAACAAGAGCCGCGATGCCCTCGGCGCCTACGTCGACCTCGAAGCCAACGTCACCGACAAGCTGCTCGCCTCGGCGGCGGTGCGCGGTGAGCGTTACTCCGACTTCGGCAGCAACATCTCGGGCAAGATCGCGCTGCGCTACGACTTCACCGACGCCTTCGCGCTGCGCGCCTCGACGTCGAACGGCTTCCGTGCGCCGTCGCTGCAGCAGCAGTACTTCACCACCACCTCGACCAACTTCATCAGCGGCATCCCGTACGACATCACCACCTTCCCGGTCACCGATCCGGTGGCACAGGCGCTCGGTGCGCAGTCGCTCGATGCCGAGAAGTCGACCAACTTCTCGGTCGGCGCGGTGGCACGGCTCGGCGACTTCAGCCTGACGGTGGATGCCTACTGGATCAACATCGACAACCGTATCGTGCTCTCCGAGAACCTCGGCGCCGGCACGTCGGCGGCTGATCGCGCCGTGCAGGCCTTCCTGCTCGGCAAGGGCTTCCCGGGCGCCGCTGGCCGGTTCTTCATCAACGGTGTCGATACCGAGACCAATGGTGTCGATATCGTTGCCAGCTACCCGCTGGTCACCGAGACCGCCGGCAAGTTCGAGTTGACCGCGACCGCGAACTTCAACGACACCAAGGTCACGCGCATCCCGGCGACGCCGCAGCTCACGGCACTCAACCCGGCGCCGACGCTGTTCGGCCGGGTCAACGTGCTGACCTTCGAGAGTGGCAACCCGGAAAACAAGTTCGCGCTCTCGGCGACCTGGACGAAGGACAAGCTCGGCGCCACGCTGCGTGCCACGCGCTACGGCGACGCGCTGTCGCCGGGTTCGGCCGCTGCGACGGACTTCGTGCTGACCGCCAAGACGCTGGTCGATTTCGAGGCGCGTTATCAGGTGACGGACTCGATCAAGCTTGCGGTCGGTGCCGACAACCTGCTCGACGAGTACCCGGATCCGCTGCCGCCGACGCTCAACACGACCGGTGCGACGTCGTTCTCGAACTACTCGCCGTTCGGTCGCTCGGGACGCTTCATCTACGGTCGCGTCACTTTCGGCTTCTGATCGTTTGACTCTGATCAAGGTCGCACCCGAGGTCGTGCTGCTGCACGGCTTCGCGGTGCCGACCGAAGACTACGCCGCGGCGGCCGAGCTTATCTCGGCCGCCGCGCCGTTTCGGCACCTGAAAACGCCGGGTGGCCGTCCCATGTCGGCGGCAATGACCAATTGCGGCGAGCTTGGCTGGGTCAGCGATGCCCGCGGTTATCGTTACGAACCCTGCGATCCGCTGACCGGCCTGCCCTGGCCAGCGATGCCGGCGACCTTGCAAGAGCTCGCGCAGCGCGCCGCCGCCGCGGCCGGCTGGCCCGGCTTTGATCCCGATGCCTGTCTCATCAACCGCTACGTTTCCGGCGCGCGCATGGGCGCGCACCGCGATGCCGACGAGCGTGACTTCAGCCAGCCGATCGTCTCGGTGACGCTGGGCGCGCCGGCGATGTTCTTCTGGTACGGCGCTCGCCGCGCGGGTTCACCGCTGCGGATCCGCCTCGAGCCCGGCGATGTGCTCGTCTGGGGTGGCGTGGCGCGCCGCGGGTATCACGGGGTAGGGCCGCCGCTGGGCGCGGTGCGCATCAACCTCACCTTCCGCAAAGCGGGCTGAGAGAGGCGTCAGACCAGAACCCGTTCGATGCCGCCCTCGTTGGCGGCGGCGACGTAGTCGCGCATCCAGTGCTCGCCGAGGATGTGGCGCGCGATCTCGACCACGATGTAGTCGGCGTCGAGCGAGGTCTCGTCCTCGTAGCGCTTGAGGCCCTGCAGGCAGGACGGGCAGGAGGTGAGCACCTTCACCGCGCCGTCGAAGCCGTCGGCCCGGGCCGCCTTGGCGCCTTTCTGCATCTCTTCCGCCTTGCGGAAGCGGACCTGGGTGGACACATCCGGGCGAGACACGGCGAAGGTACCGGACTCGCCGCAGCAACGATCGTTCTTCACCACTTTGCCGTTCGCTTCGGCGTTGATGAGCTGGTTGACGACCTTGAGCGGCTCGTGGCTCTTCATCGGCGAGTGGCAGGGGTCGTGGTAGAGGTAGCGGACGCCGGTCACGCCCTCGAGTCGCACGCCCTTCTCCATGAGGAACTCATGGATGTCGACGATGCGGCAGCCCGGGAAGATCTTGTCGAATTCATAGCCCTGCAACTGGTCGAAGCAGGTGCCGCAACTGACCACCACGGTCTTGATATCGAGGTAGTTGAGGGTGTTGGCGACGCGATGGAAAAGCACCCGGTTGTCGGTGATCATCTTCTCGGCCTTGTCGAACTCACCCGAGCCGCGCTGCGGGTAACCGCAACAAAGATATCCCGGCGGCAGCACGGTCTGCACACCGACGTGCCAGAGCATGGCCTGCGTGGCGAGCCCCACCTGCGAGAACAGGCGCTCCGAGCCGCAGCCCGGGAAATAGAACACGGCCTCGGCGTCGCTGCTCGTGCCCTGCGGATTGCGGATCACCGGCACGTAGTTGCGGTCCTCGATATCGAGCAGCGCGCGGGCCGTTTTCTTCGGTACGCCGGCGGGCATGCGCCGGTTGACGAAGTGCACCACCTGCTCGCGCACCGGCGGCTTGCCGGTGGTGGCCGGCGGCGCCTGCACCTGCGGCTTGGCAAAGGCCTTGAGCAGCTGGTGACCGAGCCGCTGCGCCTTGAAGCCCCATTCGATCAGCCCGGTGCGGGCGAGCTTGATGGCCTGCGGGCTGGTGGCGTTGAGGAACAGCATCGAGGCGGCGGTGCCGGGGTTGAAGCGCTTCTTGCCCATGCGCCGCAGCAGATCGCGCATGGCCATCGAGACGTCGCCGAAGTCGATGTCGACGGGGCAGGGGCTTTCGCACTTGTGGCAGACGGTGCAGTGGTCGGCGACATCGCCGAACTCGTCCCAGTGGCGGATCGACACGCCGCGCCGCGTCTGTTCCTCGTAGAGGAACGCCTCGATCAGCAGCGAAGTGGCGAGGATCTTGTTGCGCGGACTGTAGAGCAGGTTGGCCCGCGGCACGTGTGTGGCGCAGACCGGCTTGCACTTGCCGCAGCGCAGGCAGTCCTTGATCGCCGAAGAGATCGTGCCGATGTCCGACTGCTGCATGATCAGCGATTCATGGCCGAGCAGGTTGAAGCTCGGCGTCCACGCACGGCTGAGATCGCCGCCGGGCAACAGCTTGCCTTTGTTGAAGCGGCCCTCCGGGTCGATCCGCTGCTTGTAGGCACGCAGTCCGGCGGTTTCCTCGTCGGTGAGGAATTCGAGTTTGGTGATGCCGATGCCGTGCTCGCCGGAGATCACGCCGCCGAGGTCCCGCGCGATCTGCATGATGCGTACGACCGCGGCATTGGCCTCCTGCAGCATGAGGTAGTCGTCGGAGTTCACCGGGATGTTGGTGTGCACGTTGCCGTCGCCCGCGTGCATGTGCAGTGCAACCCAGACGCGACCTTTCAGCACGCGCTGGTGGATGGCGCGGAACTCGGCGCGGATCGGCGCGTAGGCGTCACCGGCAAAGATTTCGTTGAGCGGATCGCGCAGTTCGCGCTTCCAGGACACGCGCAGGCTGCGGTCCTGCAGGTCGCGGAACACCGCCGGATCATCGAGGCGGTGGCGCAGGTCGGACCAGCGGTTGCGCACTTCGACCACGATCTGTCGCGCCCGCGCCGGCCGATCACCCAGAATCTCGGCGCGCGAGAGCGCATCGAGCTCGGCGTCGCCGGTCTTCCCCGGGCGCAACTCGCCGCGCAGGAACTCCTCGAGCGCATCGACGAGTCGCAGCTTGTTGGCGATCGACAGTTCGATGTTGATGCGCTCGATGGCGTCGGTGTAGTCGCCGAGCCGCGGCAGCGGGATGACGACGTCTTCGTTAATCTTGAAGGCGTTGGTGTGCTTGGCGATCGCTGCCGTGCGCGCCCGATCCAGCCAGAATTTCTTGCGCGCTTCGGCGCCGACGGCGATGAAGCCCTCGCCGGCGCGCAGGTTGGCGATGCGCACCACGTCCGAGGCAGCGCGCGCGACGGCGGCTTCGTCGTCGCCGACGATATCGCCGATCAGCACCATTTTCGGCAGTTGGGCGCGTTTGCTCTTGGTGACGTAGCCCACCGCCCGCAGATAGCGCTCATCGAGGTGCTCCAGCCCGGCGAGTTTGACGCCATGGCTGCGATCCGCTGCATTGAGCTGCTCGATGATCTCGACGATCGAGGGAATGGCATCGCGGGCTTGCCCAAAGAATTCGAGGCATACGGTGCGCATGTGCCGCGGCATGCGGTGCACGACCCAGCGCGCTGCGGTGATCAGGCCGTCGCAGCCTTCCTTCTGCACGCCGGGCAGGCCGCCGAGAAACTTGTCGGTGACGTCCTTGCCCAGCCCTGCCTTGCGGAACAGCGAACCCGGCATGCGCAACGCTGCGGTACGCAGCACGCGCGCGGTCGCCGCCGGTTCGCGGCCGTCTTTCCAGGTCAGGCGCCACTCCACCTCGGGGGCATCGTGGATCTTGCCGAGGTTGTGGCCGATACGCTCGACCTCCAGCCAGTTGCCGTCCGGATCGACCATGCGCCACCAGGCGAGGTTGTCGACGGCGGTGCCCCAGAGTACGGCCTTCTTGCCGCCGGCGTTCATGGCGATGTTGCCGCCGATGCAGGAGGCATCGATCGAGGTCGGATCGACGGCGAACACGAAGCCCGCCCGCTCGGCAGCGTCGGCGACGCGCTTGGTGACCACGCCCGCTTCCGAGTACACCGTGGGCACGGCGCGCTCGCGGCCCGCCTCCATGACACCCGGCAGCGCGACGTGCTCGACCTCGGACACCCGTTCGAGTTTCTCGGTGTTGATGACGGCGGAGAGGGGCGTGAGCGGTACGGCACCGCCCGTGTAGCCGGTGCCGCCGCCACGCGGAATGACGCTGAGGCCGAGTTCTGCACAGGCGCGTACGAGACCCGGGATCTCGTCTTCGGCATCGGGGCAGATCACCACGAACGGATATTCCACACGCCAGTCGGTCGCGTCGGTGACATGCGAGACGCGGGCAAAAGCGTCGAAGCGGATGGCGTCGGCGCGGGTATGCCGTCCGAGCAGTCGCCGGGTACGCTCGCGCAGGCGCGCGGTGCGCTTGAATGCGTCGGCAAACGCGCGCACCGCCGCGCGCGCAGCCTCGAGCAGCAGACCGACCTTGCGATCGCGCTCCGTCTCGATGGCGCTGCCGCCGGTATCGCGGCGCCGGTCGATCTCGCCGAGCCGATGTTCGAGCGCTTCGATCAACAGACGGCGGCGTCGCGGACTGTCGAGCAGATCGTCCTCGAGGTAGGGGTTGCGCTGTACCGCCCAGATGTCGCCGAGCACCTCGTAGAGCATGCGTGCGGAGCGACCCGTGCGGCGCTCGCCGCGCAGTTCATCGAGCAGCGCCCAGCAGTCTGCCCCGAGCAGGCGGATGACGATCTCGCGATCCGAAAACGAGGTGTAGTTGTACGGGATCTCGCGGATGCGCGGTGCGGCGCTCTCCGGCGGGGCGAACAGGGGCAGTTCTGCGACAGCGGCGTTCATGGGGGACTCCGACCGTCCATGTCGGGCGGCCATTGTCCCATTGTTGGCCTATCATTTGGGACTAGATGACTTTTTGGACTGGCTGACGCGTGGTATCCCGTGACGTTTTGACGCCGATGACGCTTTCCCCCACCGCCCCCGCGGCGCTCAACCCCCAGGCCCCGCAGATGGCCGACGAGTCCATGCTGCGCACCCTGCGTCACCAGACCGAGGCCATCTGGCCGCTCGAGTCCCGCCTCTTCAGTCGCTACGCGCTGCCCCGGCAGGCGCGGATTCTCGATCTCGGCTGCGGCTCGGGCGAGGCAAGCTTGCGTCTGGCTGCAATGTTCCCGGGCGCCGAGGCGGTATACGGCGTCGATCTGATGCCCGAGCTGCTGACGGCCGCACGCGCCCGCCCGGTACCGGCGTCGCCGGCGGTGATTTTCGAGCAGGGCGATGGTTTCGCGCTGCGGTTCCCGGCGGGCTACTTCGACCTCGTGGTCTGCCGGCACGTCACGCAGCTCGTTCCCGAGCCGCAACGGCTGCTCGCGGAAATCCATCGGGTGCTGAAGCCTGGCGGCTGGGCGCATGTGCTCAGCGAGGATTACGCCATGCTGCATTTCCCGGAGCGTGACGGCGTCGATCCGGACCGCTTGTGGCACGAGGCGGTGGTGCCGTTCACGCGGGCCACCGGCACCGACGCGCGGATCGGTCGGCGCACCCTGCCGCTGATGCGCAGCCTCGGCTACACCCACCTCGGCGTGCAGTACCTTGCGGTGGACACCGAAAGCGTGCCGCGCAGCGCGCTCGCCGGCATCTTCACGGCCTGGCGTGATGGTTATGCCAAGGTACTGGCCGAGCATTCCACGCTGGGTAGGCCGGCGGTGATCGCCGCGTTCGACGCGATCATTGCCACCGTGCTTGACCCGGACAGCTACGGCGTCTGGCAGGTACCGGTAATCGCCGGGCGGCGAGTATGAGGTTCGAGCTCGTACCGCATCCCGATGGACCGCCCGCCGGCGGGGCAAGCGTGGTCGTGAACGTGCACGCCTATCCCGACACCGTCGACATCGACTACGAAATCAGCGCGGCTGAGCCGCTCGTGCTGGCGGCGGACACGGATCGAGGCGTCGGCGGTGGTCTGCGCCGCGAGGGTCTCTGGCGCCACACCTGCGGCGAAATCTTTGCCCTCGATCCGCAACGGCCGGGCCCCTATCTCGAATTCAATTTCTCCCCCGGCGGCGATTGGGCCGCCTATGCGTTCGACGCGCCGCGTCGCGGCATGCGTGCACATGACTGGGGCGGTGCGCCCGTGATCCGCTGTGTTCTTGGCAACCCCGACACCGAAGACCGCATCGCTTCGTTGCGGCTGCATGTGTCGCTGCCGCGGCCTGCGTTCGGTCCTTGCCTTGCCGTGGCGCCGACGATGGTGATCGAGACCCGCGCGGGGCTCGGCTACTGGGCTCGGCAGCACCTTGCAGGCCCGGCCGACTTCCATGCGTCGCTGCCCACCGCGGCGCTCAGGCTGGTGCCGGCGAACGGCAAGGACAGGGTCTTGGCATGATCCAGTTCGGCATCGACCGCCTGCTTGCCGAGCCTGCCCTGCGGGCGCCGCTGCGCGGGCGCCGCTTGGCGCTGCTCGCGCATCCGGCCTCGATGACGGCCGATTTTCGCCACAGCCTCGATGCCCTCGCCGCGACCCCTGGGCTCGCGCTGACGGCGGCGTTCGGTCCGCAGCATGGCCTGCGTGGCGACAAGCAGGACAACATGATCGAGTCGCCCGACTACACCGATCCTGCGCTCGGTATCCCGGTGTTCAGTTTGTACGGCGAAGTGCGTCGCCCGACCGACGCGATGCTGGCTCACTGCGACGTCGTGCTCATCGACCTGCAGGATCTCGGCTGCCGTATCTACACTTTCATCACCACCCTGCGTTACGTGCTCGAGGCCGCCGCCCGTTTGGGCAAGGCCGTGTGGGTGCTCGATCGGCCAAATCCCGCCGGCAGACCCGTGGAGGGACTGGCGCTGCGCCCCGGTTGGGAGAGTTTCGTGGGGGCGGGCGCCATGCCGATGCGCCACGGACGGACCATGGGCGAACTCGCGCGCTGGTTCGTGCGCGAGCTGCGGCTCGACGTCGAGCTGACGGTGATCGACCTGCTTGGCTGGGAGACGGAGCGCGGCCCGGGCTACGGCTGGCCGCTCGGCGAGCGTAGTTGGATCAACCCGAGTCCGAACGCGCCGAACGTCTTCATGGCGCGCGCTTACGCGGGCACGGTGATGGTGGAGGGTACGACGCTGTCGGAGGGCCGCGGCACCACCCGCCCGCTGGAACTCTTTGGTGCCCCCGACATCGACGCCGCCAGGCTGCTGGTGGAGATGCAGCGGCTCGCGCCCGATTGGCTCGCCGGCTGCCGGCTGCGCAGCTGCTGGTTTGAGCCGACCTTCCACAAACACGCCGGCCGGTTATGCAGCGGCCTGCAGATCCACACCGACGATCCGGCCTACGTCCACCACGTCTTCCGTCCATGGCGCCTGCAGGCGCTGGCTTTCAAGGCGATCCGCAATCTTTGGCCGGAGTATCCGCTCTGGCGCGACTTCGCCTATGAATACGAAACCGGGCGGCTGGCGATCGACGTCATCAACGGCGGCCCGCTGTTGCGCGAATGGGTGGACGATCCGGCGGCCCGCCCGGGCGATCTCGAGGCCGCCGCCGCCGCCGACGAGCGTGACTGGCTTGCGGTATTCCGCAATGACGGCTGAACCCACGGCCGTTAGCATGGTCCCATCGAGGCGTCCCCGGCAGGTGTTACTGCCTCGCCGGGCGGTCCCCCAGAAAGAGGAGTGCAGCCGCAGATGTCCAGCACCGAAACCGAACGTATCGTCGAAGACCTGAGGCGCGTCGTCGCCGACGCCGAGGCCCTGCTGCGCGAGGCCTCCTCGCTCGCCGGCGATCGCGTCGATGAGGCCCGCGAGCGTGCCGCCGGGTCGGTACGCGCGGCGCGCGAGCGTCTCGGCGCCCTCGAGGACGAGGTCCTCGGCAAGGCGCGAGATGCCGCCCATGATGCCGAGCGCTACGTGCGCGACAACCCTTGGCAGTCGTTGGGCATTGCCGCCGGGGTCGGTCTGATCCTTGGTGTGCTCATCAGCCGTCGCTGAGGCGGATCCCGCGCATGTTCGAATCGCTCCGACAATTACTCGCGCAGATTCTGGCGCTGGTGCATGTGCGCCTCGAACTGCTGACCACGGAGTTGTCGGCAGAAATCCAGCGCGTGGCGCGGACGCTGCTCTGGGCGTTCGTCGCGCTGCTGTTCGCCGCGCTCGGCCTGCTGCTCGGCGCGGTGACCGTGATCATTGCGTTGTGGGACGAGAGCCGTCTGCTGGCGAGTTCGCTGGTCACCGTGTTTTTCCTTGCCGCGGCGGGCTTCGCCAGCTGGAAGGTCTGGCGCGGTATCCATCGTCATCCACGGCTTCTGGAAGCGACGCTGGAAGAACTGCGACGCGATCGCGAGGCGATGGGTGGCGAACGACGCCGGGTGGATGATGACCCCACGTGAAACGGAACTTGCCGCGCGGCGCGCGGCACTGATCGCGCGCAGTGGCCGACTGCGCAGCGACATCGCTGCGCGCACCGGCGACATTGCCAGTCAGTTGTCGGGGGTGGGCAGGCTGGCCGCGACGGCGAGGGCGCTATCGAGCCGTCCGCTGCTGCTCGCGGGCGCTGCAGCGCTGGTTTTATTGACGGGACCGCGACGGGCGGTCCGGCTGGCCGGACGCGCCCTGGTCGCGTTGGGTCTCGTCAGGCGATTACTCAGGCTGAGCGGCCCTTCGAAACCTTGATCCGGCGACCGCGGTTGCTGCTCGGCAAACGCAACGAGAGCCGCATGGAGAAGGCCTTGAAGGTCACGGCCGCGACCGAGCGGTGCAGGGCCTTGGCCAGCTTGGCGGTGGGCATCTTGCCCGCAAGCTTCTTGAGCTTCTGCTCGTCAGCCGGCGTCCACGGCGTGACGTTGCGCCGGGATTTCTTCGGGGAGCGGGCGGTACGTGCGGTTTTCTTGGCCATAAATTGAATCTACGCAGTTGGAGTGGACGTCCGCATTCTAATGCCAAATAAATCCCCTGCCTACAGGATTTGAGTGCGGCAGCCTCGCGCCGGCTGTCACATTACAAAGATTTCATCGGGCGGAACCTGCGGCAGTCCCCGCGCTTTTCGGCGCAACGAAGCCTCGTTTGCGCATCAGCGCCTCGATCTGCGGGTCGCGACCACGGAAAGCGCGGTAGGCCTCGGCGGGATCGACGGTGTTGCCGATCGAAAACACGTTTTGGCGCAGCCGATCGGCGATCCCGCGGTCCCAGGCGCCCTGGTTCTCCGTGAAGGCTTCCCAGGCGTCGGCCGTCAAGGTGTCCGCCCAAAGATAGCTGTAATACCCGGCGGAATAGCCGTCGCCCGAGAACACGTGGCCGAACTGCGGCGTGCGGTGGCGCATGACGATCTCGCGCGGCATGCCGAGCTGCGACAGCGTCTCGCGTTCGAACGCATCGGCATCGATGCGCGAGTCGGGTGTCGCGGCAAGATGCAGCTTCATGTCGATGAGTGCCGCCGAGAGGTACTCGACGGTGGCGAAGCCCTGATTGAATGTCTTGGCCCTCTCCACCTTGGCGACGAGTTCGGCCGGGATGGGCTTGCCGGTCTGATAGTGCACGGCGAAGCGATCGAGAACTTCCTTGACCGGCAGCCAGTGCTCGAGCAGCTGCGAGGGGAACTCGACGTAATCCCTTGCGACGTTCGTTCCCGAGACGCTCGGGTAGTTGACGTTCGAGGACAGCCCGTGCAGCGCATGGCCGAACTCGTGGAACAGCGTGACGGCGTCGTCCCAGCTGATCAGCACCGGTTCGCCCGGCTTGCCTTTGACGAAGTTGGAATTGTTGGAGACGATGGTCTTGACGTCGCCATCGAAGCGTTCCTGGTTGCGGTAGGCGTTCATCCACGCCCCGGACTGCTTGCCGACGCGCGCATACGGGTCGAAATACCAGAGGCCGACGAGCTTGCCGGCCTTGTCGTCGACCCGCCAGACGCGGACGTCGGGGTGGTAGACCGGCACGCTGCCGGCCGGCAGTTCCGTGAAGTGCATGCCGAACAGTTCGCCGGCGACGAAGAACATCCCCTCGCGCAGCTTCTCCAGCTGCAGGTAGGGCTTCAGTTCGTTGGTGTCGAGGTCATATTTCGCCTTGCGGACCTTCTCCGCGTAATAGCGGTAATCCCAGGGCTCGATGGTGATGCGGGCAGTACCGGCGGCGGCGCTCGCGGCGTCGGCGAGTTGCTGCATGTCGGCGACTTCTTCGCGCACCCGGCCGACCGCGGGTTTCCACACCGCCTCCATCAACTGCATCGCCCGCTCCGGGGTGCGCGCCATCGAGTCCTCGAGGCGCCAGTGGGCATGGGTCGCGTAACCGAGCAGACGGGCGCGTTCGGCGCGCAGTTGCAGGATCTCGCCGATGATCGCGTTGTTGTCGCGGGCATCGCCGTTGTCGCCGCGATCAACGAAAATGCGCCAGACCTTCTCGCGCAGGTCGCGTCGGTCGGAGTAGGTGAGGAAGGGCTCCACCGACGAGCGGGTATTGGCGATCAGCCACTTGCCCTGCTGGCCACGTTGTTCGGCATCGGCCGCAAAGCCGGCGCGCAGCGAGGCCGGCAGTCCGGCGAGTTCCGCCTCGTCCGCAAGCACGGTATAGCGCTCGTTCTCGTCGGCGAGCAGGTTCTGGCTGAAGCGCGTGAATAGACCCGCCAGCGACTGGTTGATCTGCGCCAGGCGTTTCTTTGCCGCCGGGTCGAGTTTGGCGCCGGCGCGCACGAAGTTGGTGTAGGTGAGCCAGGTGAGACGCTGTTCTTCGGCGCTCAGGCCCGAGCTTGCGCGGGTTTCATAGACGGCGGCAATGCGCTTGAACAGCTTCTCGTTCTGCGTGATCGAGTCGCGGAAGGCCGCCATCTTCGGCTCGATGTCGCGCTCCACCTTCTGCACCGCATCGTCGCTCAACGTCGAGCTGTAGATGTAGTAAACCGTGCTCGCGCGGTCGAGGGCCCGGCCCGAGCGCTCCATCGCGGCGATGGTGTTGGCGAACGTGGCGGGCGCGGGGTTGTCGGCGATGCGCGCGAGTTCCGCGAGGTGCTCGGCCATGCCGGCCTCGAGCGCCGGGGCGAGCAGGGTCGGCGAGGCCTTGTCGAAGGGCGGCACGCCGCCGTATGGACCGCTCCAGCTCTGCAGCAGGGGGTTCGGCGTGGCGGCGGCGACGGCGGTGATCAGTGCGGTGCTCATGAGTAACGGCAGGATCTGGCGCATGGAATGAATCCGTTCATGGGTTCGAAAGGATGGACTGCAAGGGTTGCGGGTCGTGGTAGCCGGTGAGGGCGTCGAGGTCGCGGTGCAGCGCGAACATGCTGTTCTCGAGCCGCTTGCGCAGTGCTTCGAGCGCCGCGTCGTCGAGCTTGGTGGCAACCTCGATGGGTTGGCCGACGCGCACCCTCACGGTGGCGCCCGGCCGCGGAATGACGGTTCGGTCCCAGGAGGCGTTCCAGCGCCAGCAGTCGGCGCTCGAGGCGGCGACGGGCAGCAGCAGGCTGCCGGTCTTCTGTGCGAGCGTGATCGTGCCGAGCTGCGCGATGCCGCGCGGACCGCGTGAGCCGTCGATCGCCAGACAGGAGTTGAGGCCGCGATCCTCGCGCTGCGCCTTGATCATCTCGACCAGCGCTCGCGCGCCGCCCTTGCCGGAGGACCCGCGCGCGACGCGAAAACCGAGACCTTCCTCGACGCGGGCCATCGCCTCGCCGTCGCGACTCTGCGAGCACATCAGGATCCAGCGGCCCTGCGCCGGCAGGCTGAAGTAATGCAGCAAGGCAAACGTGCGCGAGTGGTAGAAGGCGCCGACCACGGGCTGCCGTGCGGCGATGAGGTCGCGCAGGATGCCGACATCCTCTTCTTCGTAGCGCCACGAGCGGCCGAGCGCGCGATACATCCGCCAGCCGATGGGCGGCAGCAGCTTGTGCAGCACGAACCGCCGGACCGGCTTGCGCGGCCTCGGCTGGGTCACGATTCGCCGGTGCCGCGACCCTTGCGGCCACCGCTCGCATGCGCATCGGCAAAGGCGCCGCTCGCCATGGCGCCGATCAGCGACAGTTCGCCGGCGAGCGCGACCACGGCGCAGATCTCGGCGAACTTCGCCGCCGTGCCCTCGCCGCGGCAACCGAGCATGCCGAGACATTCGCGCGCGGTGGGCAGGAAAGTGCCGCCGCCGACCGTGCCGATGATCAGATTGGGCAGCGTCACCGAGGTGTAGAGATCGCCCGCGGCCGTGACTTCGAAGCGGGTGATCGACGTGGTCGCTTCCGAAACGCAGGCGACGTCCTGTCCGCAGGCGATGAACAGCGCGGCGAGTCCGTTGGCGACGTTGCCCTGCAGGCCGACCGCACCGGTCTGCGCGGCGCCGGCTATTGCCTGATCCCAGCAGCGCGCCATCGCGGCGGGATCGGCCCGCCAGTAACGACCCACGGTGCGTGCCGGGATGATGATCTCGGCCGAGGCATTGCGGCCGCGCGCCCCGAGGAAGGCCTGCGCGGAGGAACGTTTGTCGCCGGAGAGCGCCGACTCGAGCAGCCAGCTGACCGGCTGCTCCGGCATGTCGGGCAGCAGCAGCCGGCAGACGGCCTGTGTCGCCAGCGTGACCATGTTCTGGCCGGCCGCATCGCCGGTGGAGTATTCGAGCATCAGGTAGACGGTGTTGCCGAGTACCGAGATTTTCTGCCCCTGCAGTCGGCAGTAGCGCGAGGTGGCCGCCGCCGCCGCCTGCATCTCGGCAAACCGCGCCGGGAGCCACTCGGCGACACGGATCGCGGCGTGCAGGTCGCTGAACTCGAAGCAGGGCGCCCGCCCCACCAATTGGCGGCTGCAGGCCGCTGCTGCGCCGCCGCAGCGATTGATGACATTGAAGGCGTGCTGGAACGAGGCGACCAGTGTGCCTTCGGTGGTGGCAAGCGGCACCATGTAATCGCCCTGCGCGTGCAGGCCGCGGATCTGCACCGGTCCGGCGACGCCTAGCGGCACCTGTACGTAGCCGACGAAGCCCTCGATGCTGCCGGCGAGCTTGCCGGGATCGAGCTCCGGCTCGCTGCCGCAGATCGCGTCGAGGCGGTGACCCTGCTCGCGCAGCCGCACACGGCGCTCGTCCCGCGCCTCGCGCGACGCGTCGGTGGTCGCCGGGAGCCTGCGCGGGCTGCTGCGTGTCTCGTCACTCACCCCGGCATTTTGAGCGGCGGCGCACGGGGCAGCAAGCGCGTCGGGTGTTCCGGGCGATAATGCCGCGCGAGCCGACCACCGCGGCGGATCCATGCACCGGTTCCCGCACCTCTACACCGTCAGCGCTTGAGCTGCTCTTCGCCGAGCAGCAGCCGGCGGACCCGCTCGGGTGCCACCAGATGGCAGTAATGATTGCCGCGGAAACTCTTCGGCATCATCTTCCAGCGCCAGTCGTTCCATTCGGCGAACAGCGCCGAGGCGCGCAGGTGCGCCATGCCGTCATCGCCCACATACACCTCGGCCGGCGAGCCGATCCAGCTCGAGCCGGTGTAACTGCGCGCGTCGGCATCGAGCATCAGCTGTCGCGGCGGCTGCAGCGCGGCAGCGCGCTGCGCCGCCGGCAGGCCACGCCACACGTCGCTGACGATGCGTCGCTGCACATCGCGGCAACTGCGCGGGGCGAGCGCGGGATCGCGGGCCGCGGCCGCGCCGTGCACGCTGCGCAGATGGTCGGCGCTTTTGGTCTTGCAGGAGATTCCCGCTGCTCGGCCGGCAGCGTCGCGGCTGACGAACTGGTGAGTCGTCACCGGGTCGACACCCGGCTTGGACGCGGTGAAGGCGTCCTTGTCGGTATGCAGGCGGTTGTCGATCGGCAGGCGGGTGTCGACCAGGAACCGCTGCACCGTGGCGCAGAAGCTGCGGTCGGCGGAGTCTGCGAGCGCGGGGAGCGGCTCCGCCGCGGCCGCAGGCGGCAGCGGTGACATGGCCAGCATGGCCGCCAGCGCGAGGATCGGCAGCGCACGCGTGTTCGACAGCATGGGACGAACTCCTGAGGGTCGCGGCGCAGTCTATCATCCGCCCATGCTCCGGCCGTCCACGCTCCGTTCGCCCATCCACGCGCTGCGCGCAAGCCGATGACCGCGCGACGTCAACCGCCCGATGCCGCTGCGCTGCTCGAAGGCGTGAGTCGCCTGGATGCCGCGAGCATCGATGCCCTCTACGGCCTCGAGCCGGTGTTCGAGCCGGGTGGCGAGGCCGCCGCGGAGCTCGGCGTGTTCGTCGAACTGCAATGCCCGTGGTGCGGCGAACCGTACGGCTCGATGCTCGACCTCACCGACGCCTCGCGTTGCTACATCGAGGATTGTCAGGTGTGTTGCCGCCCGATCGAGGTACGCCTCGAGGTCAGCGAGCGCGGCGAGCTCGAGTCCGTGGGTACCAGCCGCGCCGACTAGCCGGCGGCAGCGCGGCGGCGGCGCCCGGCGCCGCTGCCCGCGGCACCGTTCTCGATGCCGTGACTGCCGACCGTTTCGGGTGTCTGGAACAGGGCTGCGCGCGCGGCCTCGGTGATGATCGCCAGCGCCGGATGCTTGATGCGGCGCTCGGTGGAGATGGCGAAGAACCTGGCCTTCAGGCCCTCAATGCGTCCAATCAGGCTGACGCCGTACTGACGGATGATTTCCGCCTGAATGGCGAGCGGCGCCGCGAAGGCACCGACGCCGTGCTGCGCGAAGGTCTTCACCAGTGCGCTGTCGTCGAGTTCGCCGACGATCCGCGGCGTGATGCCGCAGCGCTCGAACCAGGCATCGAGCACCCGCCGGTTGGCGCTGCGGTCGGTCGGCACCAGCAGCGGCGCATCCCTCAGGCTCTCTGGAAAGTTGCGGCGCAGCCGCCTCGCCAGCGGCCGCGCGGCAAAGAAACCGAGCTCCGACTCGCCGAGCAGGTGGCTGAAGGCCTTGATCGACGAGTCGCTGGGCACGGCGCTGGTGGCAAGCACGAGGTCGAGTCGATGCGCAGCGAGATCGCCGAGCAGCGTGGGCAGCGGTGCCTCATGGCAGATCACGTGGAAGCGGTCATCGCCCGACGACCTGCCGCGCAGCAGCGGTTCGAGCACGCGCCAGGTGATCAGCTTGGGCACGGCATCGGCGACACCGATCGCCACCTGCCGGCTGCCGCGCGTGCGGGCGCCGCGCAGCACGGAGGCGAGTTCGAGGCCGCGCGGGAAGATCTCCTCGGCGTAGGCGTAGGCGATCCGGCCGAGTTCGGTGGGCACGAGACGACGCCCCTGCTTTTCGAACAGGGCGCCCTGCAGCTGCTCCTCGAGCGCCTTGATCTGCCCGCTCACGGTCTGCGGCGTGATGTGCAGGGCGGCTGCGGCGCCGGCTACGCCGCCCTCGCGAACGACGCTCCAGAAATACAGCAGATGGGTGTAGTTGAGATGGCGCATGGTTCTCCGCTCACTTCGGCTTAGTCGAAGTATTGTTAAAGAATAATCGATTTTTCCGAAAGTCTGGTTCCACCGTACAGTCCGGGTATGTCCTACCCCGCGCCTTGGCACACCATCGGTCGTCATGACCTGCTGCCGACCGCCACCCACGATGAGGTGGTGCGTTTCGACGTGGTCGCGCAGCTCAACGCCCATGTCGCGCAGCGCCTCGCGCCCAAGGTTCGCGAGGCCTACGAAGCGCATGCCCTCAATGCCTGGCGGATGCGGCATGGGCGCGAGCCGGCGGATCGGCACGAGGTGGCCGAGGCCATGCAGCGCGAGCCCGCCTACCGCAGCTTCAGTCTCGTGCGCCGGCACACGATGGAAATCCGCCAGCAGGCCGGTCGATCGCTGGTCGCCCGCCAGCGCGATCGCCTGCGTGATGTCGCCCGCGAGGTGAACGCCGAGGCCGCGACGCTGCGGCTCGATCCGGCGCTCGACTTGCCGCGGTATGTCACCGCAGTCGATACCCATCTGATGCAGGGCGGCTACACCGCCGAGCGGGTTGCCGACGATGTCGGCAACGCCGCCAACTACGACGCCGGCATGTACGCCACGATCGGCGGCAGCGGCGGCCCCTGGAATGATGCGGCCGGACGTGCGTTGGTGGCCTGGGTGCGCCGCGAGCATCCGCGGTTCGCGCCGCGTCGCATCGTCGATCTTGGCTGCGGGCTCGGCCACAACACCCTGCCGTTGCGCGATGCTTTCCCGGAGGCCGAGATCATCGCCGTGGATGTCGCGGCGCCGATGCTGCGCTACGGCCATGCGCGGGCACAGTCACGCGGGTACCGCGACGTGCAGTTCGTGCAGGCCGACGCCACCGCAACCGGCCTCGAGGAAAGTTCGGCCGATATCGTCTTCACGACCATGGTGCTGCACGAGACCTCGCGGCAGGCGCTGCCGAAGATCTTTGCCGAAGCCCACCGGCTGCTGCGCGCCGGGGGACTCACGATCCACCTCGAGCAGCCGCCGTACCGCGGTATCCCGGCTTTCGAGCAGTTCATGCGCGACTGGGACGGGCGCTACAACAACGAACCTTTCTGGAGCGCGCTGCACGAGAGCGATCTCGCCGCATTGCTCGCCAAGGCCGGCTTCGGTGCCGCCAACGTATTCGAGACGCGCTGCGTCGCGCCGCCGGCTGCGGATGCCGGGACGGGCACCGATGCCGTCAAGCACGAAGATTTCGGACGAGCGCCCGCGTGGTATGCGGTGGGTGCGTGGCAGGCGGCGAAGGGACTCGCCGCGATTGGATAGCACGGACATGGATCACTCCCTCCCGATTGATGCTGACCCCGTCCAGCCCTCGCCCCCCCAGGCCACGGGGCGCCGTCCGGATTCTCCGCAGTTCACTGACGATCCGATGCTTGATCGTCTTTATGGGGTAACGCTGTCGCTGGTGGCGGAGTTGGCTGTCACCCGCACTCGCCTCGACAGCCTCGAGCGCCTGCTGGCCCGTCGGCAGGTGGTAGGCAGCGCAGAGATCGAGGATTTCGTGCCGGATGCGGCCGAGGCCGAGGCCCGCAGTCGGCTGCAGGCGGAGTACCTCGAGCGCACGCTGCGTGCGCTCGGCGGCGGCAGCTGAGGCCTGCGGCGTCGGTCGGCGGCTAGCCGCGCCCGAACAGTCTCGCCGCGGTGGTCATGGCGCGCACGAGTTCGCACTCGGCGGGCGAGAGCAGCGGGTTCCAGACGTCAAAGATCAGCACCACCCGCAGGGCGTCGCCGTCATTGCGGGCTTCGTGTTCCAGCGTGTCATCGAAGGCGAGGATGCGGCCGGTTTCCCATTCGCACTCGTCGAAACCCACCCGGTAACGACAGCCTGGCGGCACGATCAGCGGCAGGTGCACCACGATGCGCGCGTTCGTCTCGCCATGGTGCGGCGGGATGCGGGTGCGCGGGGCGAGCGCCGAGAACATCGCATTGGGGCAGAGCCCGTCGATGGCTGCCATGCCGACACCGGCCAGAGCCGCGTCGGTCAGTGGGCAGCGCTGCAGGTTTTCTTCGACGCGCTGTCCCGAACGCCAGAGGTGGTAGGCGTTCCAGCGCGGCGAGTGGTTGAGTTCCTGCCACTGGTTGACCGGCTCGCCGGGCCGATAGCCGATGTAGGGCGCGAAGCCTGCGGTATGCGATGCCAGTGCCTGCTCGAGTTCGCCGCGGATTTCCGCCGTCTTCGCCTCGAGTGCCGCAGCCCAGGGAAACAGGCTGCGTTCAAAGAAAGGGATCGCCGGCAATCGCGGTACGTGCAGCTGATTGCTCTCCGCCACGTAGGGTCGCGTACGTCCCGCCATGATCGATATCGCCTCGCGCCAGCGCGCGCGCGCGGTGGCGGGCAAGCCCTCAACCAGTGAGTCGAGTTGGTTGTCGAGATGCCGCTCGTAGTCGAGTGAGTAACGTTGCGTGAACTCGCGGGCGTGTCGCAACTGCTCGCGCAGGAAATCCGGCCAGGCCGTCTCGACGGGCGCGACTTTTAGAGCGTTGCGAAATACCGTGGCTGCCGCGCTGGCATCGGCATGGCTCTCGAGCCAGAAACCGCGCGCCAGCAGCCCGGGCAGGTAGTAGGGATCGCGCGCCAGCGTCGCGTCGATGGCGGCGAGTTCGCCGTCGCGATCTTTCAGGAAGCGACAGGCCGAGGCAAGCGTCATCAGCACCAGCAGGTCGTCCGGTGCGCGCTGGTGCGCCTCGAGCAGCAACTGGCGGGCTCGCGAGAAGTCTCCCCGCTGCAGGGTGTGGACGCCGAGACTGAATAGCGCCTGCTGGTGCCCGGGCTCGAGGCGCAGCACCTCGTTCCACAAGGACTCCGCCTCAGCGTGACGGCCTACCCTCGCGGCTGCGATCGCGCCATCGACCAGCGCTCGCAGCGGCGCGGTCACCTCAGCCGCCGCCGTTGACGTCGCTGCTACTGCCGCGGTTGGCGCCGCTTTCTTGCTGCCGCTTCAGCCAGTCCTGTGCGTCCTGTGACGAAGATTGCGTGGAGCAGACCCGCTCCTTGCGCAGCCGCGAGCCGGTGACACGCACGGTTCTGCAGACCACCGCGCCGGCGGTGCTGGTTTTAGCGGCATCACCGCTGGTGGCCGGCCCCGTGGTTGCAGGCCCCGTGGTTACAGGCGATGCAGCGTTGCTGGTTGCGGCTGCCGGCGGTGCAGCCGGCGAGGCGGTGGTCGCTGCGGCGGCAGCCGATGACGTCGCCGCTTCGGTCGCGGACGCCACGGCCGCTGCAGGCGGGTCCGAGTCGGCCGGCCGGGCGGATCCGAGGGTGGGGAAGAGCAGCGCGATGGTCAGCGCCAGCGTGGCGAGCAGGGATTTCATTCGCCGATTTTGCAGAGCCGCGACGATACGGGCAATCCGTGGACGAAAAAAAACGGCGGGCCGAAGCCCGCCGTTTTTCCGGTCAGGGACCGAAAGGGTCGGATCAGAACTTCACGTTGAAGCCGACCGCGTACACGCGACCCAGAGTGTCGTAGACGCTCGGGAAGGTGTTGCCGCTGTTGGCGGACGTGGTACCCGCCTCGTTACCCACAACCGGCGGATCCTCGTTGGTCACGTTGAGCGCGCTGACCTGCACCGAGAAGTTGTCGTTGTAGTTCCAGCTGGCCGACAGATCGAAGTAGTTGTAGGCATCGATCTTGCGGAACTGGGCGAACGTACCGGCCGTCTGCGTGGGCTCGATATCGGCCGAACCCATGTGACGCCACAGCATCGAGACGCCGAACGGACCCTTGCTCCAGCTCGTGCGCTGCGTCCAGCGCATTTCCGGCAGCGGGTTGCCGCACTGCGTACCGTAGTAGCCGTTGCAGTCGATCACCTTGGCGAACGACGAGCTCTGGCTCTCCTTGGTGAGGTACTTGTTGATGTTCGCCTGCAGCGTCAGCTGGCCGACATTGCCGAGGTCGAAGCCCAGCGTGCCCGCGAACTCGATGCCCTCTGCACGGAGGTAGTCGAGGTTCGTGGTGTACAGCTGGATGCCCGAGCCCGGCAGGGTCAGCGTGCCGCCCACGCGGACGATACGGCTGCACGACTCGTTGATGCCCGAGGTGTAGCACTGGTTGAGCACTTCCTGCGAGCCGAAGGTACCGATCACCTTGCTGATGTCGATGTCGTAGTAGTCGACCGAGAACTGCGCACGGTTGATCGCACCGCCGAAGTTCGGCGTGAACACCACACCGAAGGTGGTGGTGTCAGCCTCTTCGGGGCTCGGCGGACGGTTCACGTCGCTGCCCGAGAAGGTGTTGATCTGGCCGGCGACGATGTCCTCGACCGTGCCCACCTGCGCGGCCGTCATGCCGGTGGCGATACAACGCGCACGCAGCGTTGCATCGATCGACTTGTTGGCAATCGAGCAGGGATCGATCTGTGCGTTGTCGAGGCTCGCGGTGAGCGGGGCGAACAACTCGCCGACGCTCGGCGCACGCGCCGCACGCTGCTTCATCACGCGCACGAGAACGCTGTCGATCGGCCGCCAGGAGAGGCCGGCCTTCCAGGTCTCGTTGGAACCCGTGATGTTGTAGTCCGACGAACGGAAGCCGAGCTCCAGGTCGAGGGACTGCGCACCCGTGGCACCGGTGATGAGCGGCAGGATGGCTTCGCCAAAGACTTCCTTGACGTTGTAACCGCCCTTGACCGGCAGGGTGTTGCCACCCGCGCCGCCCAGGCAGCTCGCCGGGGCGAGCTTGAGGCACTCGTCCGGAGTCGTTTCGGCGAACTCTTCGCGATACTCCACGCCGAGCGACACCGACAGCGGGCTCTCCGCGGTCGGCAGCTTGATCGCTTCGACCGGACCCGAGACCGAGGCGGAACCGATCTGCTGGGTGTAGATCTGGTTCTCGAGCGCGGTCGCGGCCGAGTAGGCGGCCATCGCCGGGGTGATGGTGCCGAAGCCGCCGAAGAGGTTGATCGGCACGCAGGCGCTGCCGCCCGTGCGGCAGGCGGTGGTCGAGACCGCGTTGATGGCGTTCTCGATGTTGGCCACGTTGGTGTAGCCCGCCGAGGTCACGTCACGATCGGCCTGGCCGCGCTGGAAGGAGACGTCATAGTCCCAACCGCCGAGGATTTCGCCACGCACGCCGAGCTGGAACTGCCAGGTGGTGTTGTCGTAGGTCGACGAACGCTCGCCGAACTCGACCGTACGGCGACGGTAGACGATGCGCAGGTCATCGGCCGCGTCGACGACGCCGTTGTTGTTGAGGTCGCGCCAGTTCGGGAAGGCACCGGCGGTGACGACCGTCGGCGCCGCAGCGCCGGCCGCGTTGGTGGCCGTACGGCCAGCATTGGCGGCATTGAGGATGAAGGTGCGCGCCTGCGCCGAGATGAACGGGTTGGCGAGCGGAGTCCAGAACGCCGAACCGAACACGCCCGAGGGCGCGATCTGCTGACGGACGGTGGTGTTGGTGAACGAGAGACGGCCGTAAACCTCGGCGTGCTCGTTGAACTCTACGTGGCCGAGCGCAGTGCCGCCGTAGCGGGTCTGCGGGGTCTGGTAGTAGTTGTAGGGGTTGAAGTTGAACACGCCGCAGTTCGCGCCGAGCGTGCCGTCCTCACGGAACTGGCCGAGGCCGGGACCACCGGCGATGGCAACGCGGGTCGGCAGCGTGGTGGTCGAACCACCGTCAGCAACCGAGTTCGGGCCGCCGCAGCCGGCGACCGGCGCGGTCGGCGCGATGCCGTTCTGGAAGTTCGACAGACCGAAGCCGCTGGCGGTGACGATGCCGAGCTGACCGAGCGGGCGGGCGCCGAGCTGCACGCCGTCGCGCTTGGAGTAGTTCAGGCCGATCACGATGTTGCCGCGACCGTCGGCCATGTTGGTGCCGAGCAGTACGTCGGCGCTCTTGATCTTGCCGTCGCTCTCGCTCGTCTGCGAGAAGTCGGTGTTGATCGACACGCCTTCGAAGTCACGCTTGGTGATGAAGTTGATGGCGCCGGAGATGGCGTCCGAACCGTACACGGCCGAGGCGCCACCGGTGATGATGTCGATGCGCTCGATCAGCGCTGTCGGGATGGTCTGCGTGTCGACCGCACCCGCCGGGCTGTAGGGCGTCAGGCGCTTGCCGTCGAGCATGATCAGGTTGCGCTGCGAACCGAGGCCGCGCAGGTTGATCGTCGCCGCACCGCCCGTGCCGTTGTTCACGTTCTGGCCGTCGGAGGGCAGCGTGATCGGCAGGATACGGAAAATCTTTTCGACTTCCGGCTGCTGCAGCTGATCGATGTCGGCTGCGGTGACCGAGAGGATGGGGCTCGAGGACGTGATGCCGGGCGCGCTGATGCGGGTACCCGTCACGACGACCTCGGAGAGGTCTTCCTGCGCCGCATTTTGTGCCTGCGCAAGCGAAGCGGACACCGCGAGCGGAATGGCGGCGCCAAGCACCGCAATCCTTACGGCGTCGTTCACTGAGGAACGCTTGATCATTGAGTGGATCTCCTTACGGGAAAGTGACTGCTGAAGAAGCGGCCGGGGTGCCCTGACCACAACATAATTTCTTTGTCTGCAAACGCTGGAAATTATGCGGCGCGAGGGTAACACAACCCGCGCCGGATATTGAAAATCCGCCGATTTTTATTGTTGAAAAAAAACAACACCCGGCACTGGGGTGGGTGTTGTGCGCAGCTCAGTGGCGGTTAAACAACGGATGCAGCAGCCGATCGCCCTTGCGGATGCCGCGGCGCGCGGCCTCGCCGCCGCGCAGCTCGAGTACCGCCCGGACCGGGGTCGATGGACCGACCGGTTCCAGCGACAGCGGCGTCGTGTTGGCGAAGATCGCCACGATCCGGCCGCGAGCGTCGATGAACAGCATGTCGAGCGGGATGTAGGTGTTCTTCATCCAGAACGTCGACACCCGCGGCGAGTCGTTGACGAACAGCATGCCCTGGCTCGACGGCAGGTCGCGCACGAACATCAGGCCCTGGCGCTGCCGTTCCGGGGTGTCGGCGATCCAGATGTCGAAATCGTGCCGGGCGTCGCGGGTCGTGATCCCGAGCCTGTCCTGCGGGTAACTGGCGAGATCGAGGAGCGGTGGTTCGCCGGCCAGTACGCCGCTCTGGGCCGACAGCGGCGAGGCAGCCAGTGCGAGCAGGGCAACGGCCGTGATCAGCAGCCAGCCTGCGGCGAGGCTGAAGGCGCGGCGGGTCGGGGCTCTCTTGGACGAGGCGGGGCTTTGCATGGGTCTCTCCTTGCTCGATGGGAGCCTACGCTCAATGGGAGCCTACTGCCCCTGCGGCCCAGCGGGTAGACTGCCATTGGCAATGTTTCATGCCGCGGGAGCGGGTTCCTTGATTCGCCAGCGTAACCGGCTGTTTTTCTTCGTGCTTTTGGCCGCTGTCTTGCTGCTGCCGGGCTGTGCCGTGTTCGGGCCCAAGCTGCAGGCGCCGCAGTTGGCCATCGCCGGTGTCGAACTCGTGCAGGGCGATCTGTTCGAGCAGCGACTGCGCGTCCGCATGAAGGTACAAAACCCGAACGAGCGCGAACTGCGCGTGCGCGGCATCACCTACACGATCGAACTGGGCGGCGAGGAACTCGGCCGCGGACTTTCCGGCAGCAGTTTCGTTGTGCCCGCGCGTGGCGAGGCGGAGTTCGACATGCTGGTGACCGCGAATCTCGCCGGAACCGTGCTCAAGCTGGTCGAACGGGCCCGCAAGGCGGGCAGCACGCCGCGCACGCTGGAGTACCGACTGCGCGGTGAGGTCAAGCTCGAACGCGGTCTGTTGCGCACCGTTCCCTTCGACGAGAAGGGCACGCTGCCGCTGCGTTGAGGCCGCCCGCCATGTGGATGCGGCGCATCATGCTGGTCATTATTTTGATCCTGCTGGTGGTCGCCTCCGCGGCGATTGGCTGGTACACCGCCTCTTGGCCGGTTCACGCCGGAGGGGCGTGAGATAATCGGCCGATGTCTTCGGCCCGCAATCCAATCGTCATCGCCAGCGTCGTCATTGCCCTGTTGTGCGCGGGCTGGGCGATCTACGTCACCCGTCATGCCGGCAGCAGCGCCAACCCGGCGATGTCCGGCGGCATGGGCATGTCGGGAGGTGCAGCGGCCACGCCGCCCGGCCGAGGGGCGATGCCCCCCGGGGCGGGTGGTCCGCCCGGCGGCGGTCCTCGTCAACCGGGCGGAGGCGGGCGCTTCGGCGGTATGCCGGCGACGGTGGTCTCGCGGGTCGTCGAGTTGCAGCCGGTCGCGCGCGAACTGCGGGCGCTGGGCACGGCGCGGGCCAACGAGGCCGTGGAGATCACCGCAAAGAATTCCAACCTGGTCGCTGCGGTCAGGTTTCGCGACGGCGAGCGAGTCGAGCGCGGCGCCGTGCTGGTCGAGCTCGACAGCGCGCAGGCGCGTGCCGACCTCGCGGCCGCCGAGGCGGCACTCACCGAGAGCAAGAGCCAGTACCAGCGCGCCACGGAACTGCTGCCGACCCAGGCTTTGTCGCGGTCACAGTTCGATCAGATTACGGCCACCCGCGCGGCCAACGCTGCCCGGGTCGATGCCGCGCGCGCGCGCCTCGAGGACACCGTGATCCGCGCGCCGTTCGGCGGTCGGGTGGGACTGCGGCGGGTGAGCGTCGGTAGCCTGATCAGTCCGGGCACCGTGATCACCACGCTCGACGACACCTCGATCATCAAGGTCGACTTCGCGGTCCCGGAGAACAATCTGACGGCACTGCGTACGGGCCTGCCGGTGACGGTGAGTTCAAGTGTCTATCCGGGGCGCAGTTTCGCCGGCCGGGTGGCGAGCATCGACTCGCGCATCGACGCCGACAGCCGCAGCGTCCTCGTGCGTGCCGAATTGCCGAACGCCGACGGCGCGCTGAAGCCCGGCATGTTCCTCAATGTTGAACTGCGCCGCGAGCAGCGGCTGGCGGTGGTGGTGCCCGAGGAGGCGTTGGTTCCCGAGCAGAACCGGCAGTTCGTTTATGTGGTCGCGGACGGCAAGGCCGAGAAGCGCGAGGTGCGCACCGGGCTGCGCCGCCCCGGCAGCGTCGAGATCACCAGCGGCCTGCGTTCGGGTGAGCGCATCGTCGTCGAGGGCACGGTCAAGCTGCGCGAGGCAGGCCCGGTCCGCGATCTCGCGACTGCAGCGCGGCCATGAGGTTCTCGGAGCTCTCCATCCGCCGTCCGGTGTTCGCGACGGTGATTTCCTTGATGCTGCTGATCCTCGGCGTGATGGCCGCGCTGCGTCTGCCGATCCGCGAACTGCCGGACGTCAGCCGGCCGATCGTTGGCGTGTCGGTGTTTTACCGTGGCGCCAATGCGACGGTGATCGAGTCGCGGGTCACGCAGGTGCTGGAGGACGAGATCGCCGGCATCGAGGGCGTCGAGAAACTCACCTCGTCCAGCCTCGACCAGTTCGCGCGCATCAATGTCGAGTTTGCCCTCGATCGCGATCTCGATGCGGCCGCCAATGACGTCCGCGAGCGTGTCTCGCGGGTCGCCTCGCGGCTGCCTGACGAGGCCGAGGCGCCGCAGATCACCAAGGTGGACGATGCGGCCGAGCCGATCATGTACATCAATTTCACGAGCAGCGGCCGCAATGCGCTCGAGCTCACCGAGTATATCGATCGCTACATCACCGACCGCATCGGCGCGGTCCCCGGCGTGGCCAGCGTACGCACCAGCGGCGGCCGGCGTTACGCGATGCGCGTCTGGCTCGATCGCGAGGCGCTGGCGGCGCGCCAGTTGACGGTGACGGATATCGAGGCGGCGTTGCGTCGCGAGAACGTCGAGTTGCCGGCGGGCCGCGTCGAATCGATCGATCGCGAGTTCACGCTGCGCACGCGCACTTCGCTGGACACCACGGACGACTTCCGCCTGCTGGTCATCGGCCGCTCGGCCGACGGCTATCTCGTGCGTCTGGGCGACGTGGCGGAGGTGCGGCTCGCCGCCGAGGACGAGCGCTCGCTCGGTCGTGCCAACGGGCTGCCCGGCGTGAGCATCGGCATCGTGCCCACCTCGAAGGCCAACGTGCTCGAGGTCTCGTCCGCGGTGCGCAAGCAGGTCGCGCAGATCAAGCCGACGCTGCCGAAAGATATCGATGCCGAGATCAACCTCGACTTCACGGTGTTCATCGCCGAGTCCATGAAAAAGGTGGTCACGGTGATGCTCGAGACGCTGCTCATCGTGCTCGTCGTGATCTTTGCCTTCCTCGGTACCTTGCGCGCGACGCTGATCCCGACGGTGACCATCCCGGTGTCCATCCTCGCCGCGGCGCTGGTGATGGCGGCGCTCGGTTACTCGATGAACACGCTGACACTGCTCGGCGCAGTGCTTGCCATCGGCCTCGTGGTCGATGACGCCATCGTGGTGCTCGAAAACATCGCGCGTCGGCTCGAAGCCGGTGAACCTGCGCTGCTGGCGGCGATCGGCGGCAGCCGGGAAATCGGTTTCGCGGTGATCGCCACCACGCTGGTGCTGATGGCCGTGTTCGTGCCGGTGTCCTACATGGAGGGCACGCTCGGTCGGCTGTTCGGCGAGTTCGGCGTCACGGTCGCCGCAGCGGTCGGGTTTTCCGCGGTGGTCGCGCTGACGCTGACGCCGATGATGGCCTCGAAGCTGTTCGCAAGCGGTATCCAGCGTGGTCGCTTCGCCTTGGCCGTGGACCGGCGCTTCCAGGCGTTCACCGCGGCCTACGAGGCCGGGCTGCGCGGCGCGATGCATGGCCGTCGGCCGCTGCTGGTGGTGCTGGCGGCGACGGCGTTTACCGCGCTGGTGATCGCGCTGACGGTATTCGGCAAGCCCTTTTCCGGAATGAAGCTGCCGCAGGAGTTCGCACCCACCGAGGATCGCGCGATGCTGCCGGTGATCGTCAGCGGCCCGGAAGGCGCGAGCCTCGCCAACATGGACCGCTACGTGCAGCAGATCGAGACGGTGATGATGGACGAAGTGCGCGCCGGCAACGCGCGGCGCGTGATCGTCCGCTCCGGTTCCTTCGGTACGCAAGGCGACGTCAACAACGCCACGCTGTTCATGCCGATGACCTTGTGGGATGAGCGCGAGGACAGCGCGCAGCAAGTCGCCCAGCGTCTGCGCATGCGGACGGCCGGGGTCACCGGCGTACGCATCATCGTCGTCACGCCGCCCTCGCTCGGCATGCGCGGCAACGGCCGGCCCCTGCAGGTGGTGCTGGGCGGAGGCGACTACGGCGAACTGGCGGCATGGCGCGATCAGGTGGTGGCGCGCATCCAGCGCGAGAATCCGCGCATCATCGGCCTCGACTCCGACTATCAGGAGCGCAAGCCGCAGCTGCAGGTACGCATCGACCGCAATCGCGCGGCCGATCTCGGCGTGTCGCTGCAGGACGTGGGCCGTACCCTCGAGACCATGCTCGGCTCGCGGGTGGTGACCACGTTCCTGCGCGAGGGCGAGGAGTACAACGTGGTGCTGCAGGCGCGCGAGGAGGACCGGGCCACGGTCGATGATCTCGGTAATCTCTACGTGCGCGCGGCGCGTGGTGGCATGGTGCCGCTCTCCGCGCTGGTCAGCGTGGAGGAGACCGCCGGACCCACCTCGTTGCGCCGCTTCGATCGGCTGCGCTCGATCACGCTGAGCGCCAACCTCGCGCCGGGCTACTCGCTCGGCGAGGCGCTCGAGTACACCGAGCGCGTGATCCGCGAGGAGATCCCGGCAGGCGTGCAGGTCAACTACGACGGCGAGTCGCGTGAATTCAAGCAGTCGGGTGGTCGGGTGTGGATCACCTTCGCCTTTGCGCTGCTGATCGTCTACCTCGTGCTCGCCGCGCAGTTTGAGAGCTTCGTGCATCCGGTCGTCATCCTCGCGACGGTGCCACTCGCCATTACCGGTGCTCTTTTCGGCCTGTGGCTGTTCAACTCCTCGATCAATGTTTTCAGCCAGATCGGCTGCATCATGCTGGTCGGCATCGCCTGCAAGAACGGCATCCTCATCGTCGAGTTCGCCAACCAGTTGCGCGATCGCGGCATCGAGTTCGTCGAGGCGGTGATCGAGGCCGCCTCGATCCGCCTGCGTCCTGTGCTGATGACCAGCCTGTGTACCGCGAGCGGCGCCGTACCGCTGATGCTGGCCGCCGGTGCCGGCGCCGAGAGCCGCCAGTCGATCGGCGCGGCGGTGTTCTTCGGCACCGTGCTGTCGCTGGCGCTCACGCTCTACGTGGTGCCGGCGCTGTACGCCCTGCTTGCCCGCAATACCCGTTCACCCCACCATGTGAGCGATCTCATCGACAGGCTTGCCGGCCGGGCGGACGTGCCCGCCGGCCAACCCCACCAAGGAGGCTGATCATGTCCACGGCTCTCTGGATTCTGCTGCTTACCATCCTGATGCCCGTCGTCTGCGGCGGCATCGCCAAGTTCGGTGGTGGCGACGATCGCTATGACAACGCCGATCCGCGGGCCTGGCTGGCCCGGCGTACCGGCTATCAGGCGCGTGCCAACGCCGCCCAGGCCAACTCCTGGGAAGCCTTGGCTGCCTACACGGCCGGACTCATAGCCGCCTTCATCGGCGGCGTCGACGGCGAGGCGATCGCGCGGATTACAATCATCTTTGCGGTCGCGCGGGTTGCCTATCTCGGCTGCTACCTCGCCAACCTCGCCACGCTGCGCTCGCTCGTCTGGCTGGTGGGCTTCGGCAGCTGCATCTGCCTCGTCGTGATGGGCGTACAACGCGTGGTGTGATGGCGTCGGCCGCCGCCGCAGCACGTCGAGGAGACGAGTCGATGGACATGCCCGTGCGGCGCGAATCGAACACCTTCCGCAAGCTGCAGGCGCAGTTGCGTGGGCTGGTCGGCAAGGCGATCGGCGACTACGCGATGATCGCCGACGGCGACAAGGTCATGGTCTGCCTCTCCGGCGGCAAGGATTCCTACACACTGCTCGACCTGTTGATGTCGCTGCAGCGCAGCGCGCCGGTGCGTTTCGAACTCGTCGCCGTGAACCTCGACCAGAAACAGCCGGGCTTCCCCGAGCATGTGCTGCCCGACTATCTGCGCGGGCTGGGCGTGCCCTTCCATGTCATCGAGCAGGACACCTACTCGGTGGTCAAGCGGGTCATTCCCGAGGGCAAGACGATGTGCGGGCTCTGCTCGCGCTTGCGGCGCGGGGCACTCTATCGCTGGGCGGCCGAGAACGGCGTCACCAAGGTTGCGCTCGGCCACCATCGCGACGACATCGTCGAGACGCTGTTCCTCAATCTTTTCTTTGGCGGTCGACTGAAGGCGATGCCGCCCAAGCTGCGCTCGGAAGACGGCCGCCATATCGTCATCCGGCCGCTCGCCTACGTGCCGGAGCGCGACATCGAGCGCTACGCGAGGGCGCGGGCCTTTCCGATCATCCCCTGCACGCTCTGCGGTTCGCAGGAGAACGCGCAGCGCCGCATGATCAAGCAGATGCTCCACGACTGGGAAAAGCAGTACCCGGGGCGCACCGAGTCGATCTTCTCTGCGATCTGTCGCGTGGAGTCGGGTCATCTGGCGGACCCGGCGCTGTTCGATTTCGCCGGTTTGCGCGCCGACTTCGCACCACCGGGGAGCGGGTCGGCGTGAACGCCGACGAGGAAGCGGCCGCGGTCGTTGCGCGACTGCGAGGTCGCTTCCGCGGTGCGCTGTTCGGTCTCGCGCTCGGCGATGCACTCGCCGCGCCGGCGCAGTACGCGAAGCCGGGAAGTTTCCAGCCGGTGCGCGATCTGCTCGGCGGGGGACCCTACGACCTGCCGCGTGGTGCCTGGACCGACGACACCGCACTTGCCCTGCTGCTCGCCCGCAGTCTGCTCGAGTGTCGCGGCTGCGATGCCGACGATCTGCGGCAGCGTTTCCGGCGCTGGCAGACGGGCGGCGAGGGCGCTGCGACCGGCGAATGCCTCGGTATCACAGCGAGCGTCAGCCGTGCGCTCGTCGAGGCTGCGCCGAATCCCGAACTCGCCGACGGAGCCGACGCGCTGGTGCGAGTCGCCCCCTTGGTGATGTGGCACTACGGCGACGACGCCGGACTCGACGCCAGTCTGACGACGATGGTCAGCGTTACCTGTCATCAGCCGGCGACGCAGCGCGCCGTTGCCGCCTTTGCCCGCCTGATGCAGCGCGCGCTGCGCGGCGAGCCGCTCGTGGAGCGATCAGGGGTCGAACTGCTTGACGACGTCGGTAGCACGACGTTGCCGGTTGCGGGCGGCGCCTGTGCAGCGACGCGTCTGCTGCGCGAGATTTGCGAGGCGCTGCAGGGCGCGAAGAACTGGAAGGACGCGGTGCTGCGGGCGGTGAACGCGGGGGGTGATGCCGATGTGCGCGCGGCGGCCGTCGGGCAACTGGCCGGCGCGGTGTTCGGTATCGAGTCCATGCCGCCCGGATGGCTGGCAGCGCTGCATGGCCGCGAGGCGATCGGCGATCTGGCCGATGAACTGCTCACCGAGGCGCTCGTGCGTCTGGGGGAGGCGGCGTGAAGCGGCGGCGGCGCAACCCGCTCTGGGCGCGCCACAACGACGCGGCGCTGTTGCGGTTGCGCTTCCGCGATCTGCATCTCGGTCTGCCGCGGCGTGCCTCGTTGCAGCGCGCCATCCGCAGGCTGCGCGCCGAACTCGCGGCCCGCGGCATCCTGATCGAGCCGCATTTCTGGTTCGCCGACGAGTGGTTCTCGCCCGATGGGGTCCCGGGGATCGCGATCCCGTTCTATCTCGCCCATCCGCGGCTCGAGCGGCTCGAGCGACGGATGTCGCGCAGCGTGGACGGTGGCAATGCCACCGGCCTGATGCAGATCCTGCGCCACGAGGCAGGTCATGTCGTCGACACGGCGTTCCGCCTGCGCCGACGCAAACTCTGGCGCGAGACCTTTGGTCCGCCGACCGCCGAATACCCGCAACGCTACGCCGCCGATCCGTCGAGTCGCGGGCATGTACGACACCTCGATGGCTGGTACGCGCAGGCGCATCCGGCCGAGGACTTCGCCGAGACCTTCGCGGTGTGGCTCGCGCCGCGCTCCGCCTGGCGCCGACGGTACGCGGACACGCCAGCGCTGACCAAGCTGCAGGTGATGGATCGGCTGATGCGCGAGATCGCGGGACGACGCCCACCGGTACGCTCGGCGCATCGCATCGAGCCGGTGGCTGCCAACGAGCTCACGCTGCGTGAGCATTATCGTCGCGGCCTGCAGCGGCGCCTGCAGGGCGACTTCTCGCTGATCGATGCGGCGCTGTCGCAGGGTTTCTCGCTGGCGCGACCGGGGCCGGGATCGCGCGGCGCCGGGCGGCGTGCCGAAACCTGCCTGCGCCGCATGCGCACGGCGCTGGTCAAGCATGCGTGTGCACGCACGTCGATCGACGACTACGGCGCGCGGCAGCTCGTGCAGCTGGCGATCGAGCGCTGTCACGAGCGGCAGTTGTGGTTGCGCGGCGCGGCGCGGCAGCGGCAGGCCAGCGCAGAAAAGATGATCCGTCGGCTCGCACGCGCGAGCCTGCACGGCGGGAGGATCGGGTTCACGTTATGAAGTCATTGAAGATTCTGGTGGTTGTGCACGAGAGCCTCGTGCCACCGGAGAACGACGCAGGCTACAGCGCGCAGCAGATTGACGAGTGGCGCACCGAGTACGACGTGATCCGCACCTTGCGGTTGGTCGGCCATGAGGTACGGGTTCAGGGCGTGCTCGACAGCCTCACCGGGCTGCGGCTGGCGATCACCGAGTGGAAGCCGGATGTGGTCTTCAACCTGCTCGAGGAGTTCAACGGCATCGTCACCTACGACCAGCATGTCGTTGCCTTCCTCGAGCTGATGCAGCAGCCCTACACCGGCTGCAACCCGCGCGGCCTGCTGTTGTCACGCGACAAACCGCTCTCCAAACAATTGCTCGCCTGGCACCGTATCCCGACGCCGCATTTCGCGCTGCTGCCGAAGGGCCGCAAGTTCCGCGCGCCGCGGCAGATGCGTTATCCGCTGTTCGTCAAATCGGCCACCGAGGACGCTTCGCTGGGCATCGCGCAGGCGTCAGTGGTCGAGACGCCGCAGCAGTTGCAGGATCGGGTCGCCTTCATCCACGAACAGGTCGGGACCGACGCCTTGGTGGAGGAGTTCATCGCCGGCCGCGAGGTCTACGTCGGTGTGCTTGGCAACGAACGGTTGACGCGCCTGCCCGTCTGGGAACTGCAGTTCGGCAGCATGGCTGCGAGCCAGAGTGCGATCGCCACCCGCAAGGTCAAGTGGGATCGCTCCTACCAGCAGCGCCACGGCATTACCCGCTCGGCGGCGCAGGATCTGCCGCCCGCGGTGCTCGCCAAGCTGGACCGCATGTCGCGGCGCATCTTCCGTGCGCTCGGTCTCTCGGGCTATGCGCGCATGGATTTCCGCGTGCGCGAGGATGGCGAGGTGTTCGTGCTCGAGGCCAACGCCAATCCCTGCCTCGCCGAGGCCGAAGATTTCTCGCAGTCCGCACTCAGCGCAGGGATCGGCTATCAGGACCTGCTCAACCGGATCATCGCCCTTGGCCTTGCCTACAAGGCCGAGTGGCGCGCCGGTTACGGCTGAGCCGCCGCAGCGCGCACAGCAGGCGCTGTGCGCGGCTGCGGCTAGGGCGCTCGCGGCTTGGGCGCGCGCGGCCTACTTGAGGTACTTGGCAAGCCAGCCCAGCACTTCGTCGTGCCACTGGATGTTGTTCGCGGGCTTGAGGATCCAGTGGTTCTCGTCAGGGAAGTACACCAGCCTGCTCGGTATGCCCTGACGCTGCAGCGCGGTGAAGGTGGCAAGGCCCTGCGAGTAGGGCACGCGGTAGTCGAGCGCGCCGTGGGTCACGAGCATCGGCGTGCGCCACCGGGTGACATGATCCGCAGGGTTGAACTTCTCGTGGATCTGCGGCGTCACGAAATACGGCCCGCCGTTCTCGAACTCCGTGAACCACAACTCCTCGGTGGTGTAGTACCTGGTCCGCTGGTCGAAGATGCCGGCGTGATTGAAGATGCACTTGAAGCGGTCGGGCCAGTTGCCGGCGAACCAGATCTG
>CAZIRD010000001.1:91481-94207 GCA_964541625.1 uncultured Acidibacter sp. | reverse complement strand
GGAAGCAGTCGATCCCGGAGGCCGATTTGCGGATGCCGGTCTGCGCGCGGGCGACGACTTCGCCGCTCGCCAGGTCCAGGCAAGCGATCTCTCCCGAGAAAAAGTTGCTGGCGTGTACGAAGCCGTCGCGCGGCGTGCCGAGCGAGGCCCAGCCGAAGGAGCCGAGCGGATAGCTGCGCATCAGGCGGCCCGCGCCATCGAGTGCATCGACGCCGAGGCCGGTGACGACCAGCAGTCTTTGGGCCTCGTCGAAGCGGACATCAAAGAAAAATCGGCCGCTGGTCTCGGCGGTGAAGTCGGGCAGCGCCCGCTGCTCGAGCAGATCCCAGCGCATGATCCGCGGCCCCGACTCCGAGGTGTAGACGAGCGTGCGGCCGTCGGCCGCGAGCGCGCTCGAGGTCAGGCCCTGGAAACCACCCATGCCGCCGTGCACCGGAGTGGCGTGTTCGCGCAGCAGCTTGCCTTGCTTCGAGAACTCGAACAGGTGACCGTCGCCGAGACGGCGCGTACCCGGCATGAAGGGCAGCGTAGTGCGCAGCGGCACGCGCGATTTCTCGCCGACAAAGTTTTCGCCGAGGAAGAAACGGCCATCGGCGGCGAACGTGACATGCGCGAAGGAGCGAGCCGGCGCCGGGAAGTCGGCCCGGCGCTGTCCGTCGGCGCCAAAGCGGGCGATCCGGTAGGCGAAGGCATCGAAGGCCCAGAGCGTACCGCCGGGGCCGAATTTCAGGCCCTGCACGATATGCGTGGTGTCGGCGAGCGTGATCGTCTGCCGCAAGCGCAGCTGCGGGTCGTAGTGCAGGATCCTGCCGAGGCCGCGATGGTCGTCCTGCGGATCGTTGAGCAGCGTACAGCCGACGACCACGTCGCCCGCCGCGAACGGCAGCGGAGTCGCTGCGCCCGCATCCTGCGCCACTGCGGTCGTTGACGTCGGCGGCAGTCCGCCGAGGCCGCAGAGCGCGCCGAGTCCGCCGAGCAGCTGGCGGCGGCTCAGGGCGGCAGACCTATTTTTTGGCCGCATCCCAGCTTGCCTTGTTGCTCGAGGAGGGTGGCAGACGGCCGCAGTGCAGGCCGGCGTCGACCATCAGCACCTCGCCGGTCACCACACTTGCACCCTCGAGGAACCAGACCAGCGCTTCGGCAATCTGCTCGGCGGTGGGCACGGTTTGCAGCGGTACCATCGCCGCGGCGTTGACGAGGAAGGCCTGGTACTGCTCGGGAGTCATGCCGCCCTGCAGCCAGCGTGTCTGGATCGCACCCGGCGCGATCGCGTTGATGCGGACCTCCGGTCCGAGCACCAGCGACAGCGACTGGGTCATCATGTTGAGCGCGGCCTTGCTCGCTGCGTAGGCCATCGACGAGGCGATGCCGGTCACGCCGCCGATCGAGGAATTGTTGACGATGGCGCCGCGCCCCTGCTTCTTCATCTGCGGGGCGACCGCGCGCACCATCTGGTAGGCGCCCACCACGTTCACCTTGTAAATCGCGAGGAAGTCCTCGGCGTCGAGACCGTCGAGATTTTCGTAGGGGTTGAATTTGGTGCGTGCCGCGTTGTTGATCAGGTAGTCGATGCGACCCCACTTGTCGATCGCGGCCTGGGCCATTGCGCGGCAGGCGGCATCGTCGGCGACATCGCCTTTGAAGACCAGGGTCTCCGCGCCCTTGGCGGTGCAGGCGCGTGCCGTGTCGTGGGCTTCGGTTTCGCTGCGCGTGTAGTTGATCACGACGTTGCAGCCGCGCTCGGCGAGCATGATGGCGGCTGCGGCGCCGACGCCGGTGGCCGAGCCGGTGATGATGGCGACCTTGCGGGCGGGTGCGGACATGGGCGACTCCGGATGGCGAAAACTCCCTCGCATGATGCCGTCTTGCCGCTCGGGCGGTGGCCGGCGGGGTGCCGTGCGACCGAGGTAAGGTCAGGCGCGCCCCGGTCGGCGACTGCCTCTGGTTTGCGCCGGGTCGCGACGTTAGGCTCTACGGCTCGACCGGGCCACTTCAGGCAAACAGGGGGCGACGATGGCGTACCAGGACATGCGCGAGTTTCTCGCGATGCTCGACCGCGAGGGACAACTGAAGCAGGTCGACGTGCCGCTCGATGGCCGTCGCGACAGCAACGAACTGCAGGCCCTGATGCATTACGTGTGCAGCAAGGACGGCCCGGCGCTGATGCTCAACAACGTCGATGCGGTGAACACCCAAGGCGTGCCCATCCTGTTCAACCCCTTCGGCACCCGCGAGCGCACGGCCATGACCATCGGCTTTCGCGACTGGCGCGAGGCCAAGCTGCATCACGCCGAGGTGCTCGCCGACCCGGCGCGCTGGCATGCACCGAAGATCGTTGACCGCTCGCAGGCGCCCTGCAAGGAGGTCATCATCAAGGGTGACGACGTTGCCCTCGATCGGCAGTTGCCGCATGTCTGGTTCGGCAAGGAAGGCCCCGCGTACATCACCAACGCGATGACCTTCTCCAAAGATCCGGAGAACGGCACCGGCCGCAACTGCGGCTGGTATCGTTTCACGCAGTTCCTCGAGGCCACCCATCCGCAGGGCGGCAGCTACAAGCCCGAGCGCGCGAAGACCGATCTCGCCGCGTTCTACTGGTGGAATCCGCCGTTCTCCGACATCGGTCGGCATACCTTCAAGGCGTCGCAGATGGGCAAGCGGCTGGAAGTTGCGATCGCCGGTGTCTGCGATCCGGCGTTGCATCTCGCGTCGGCCACCGGCGTGCC
>CAZIRD010000001.1:0-91381 GCA_964541625.1 uncultured Acidibacter sp. | reverse complement strand
CGATCGCCGGTGTCTGCGATCCGGCGTTGCATCTCGCGTCGGCCACCGGCGTGCCTTTCAATGTCGATGAGACAGCCTTCGCCGGCGGTCTGCGCGGCTCGCCGGTCGAGATGGTGCGCTGCGAGACCGTTGATCTCGAGGTGCCGGCAACGGCCGAGTGGGTGCTCGAGGGCGAGGTGCACACCGACGAGCTCGAAGCGATCGGCTGGCACTCCAATCCGGTCGGCTACTACGACCGTGTGCAGGTGTTCCCGATCGTGCGCATCAAGTGCATCACGCATCGCCGCAACCCGATCTGGCACGCCACCATGGAGATGGTGCCGCCGTTCGACCACAACTACATCGCGCTGCTGCCGGTCGAGGGCGAGGTGCTCTCAGACCTGCGCAAGAAGATTCCCGAAGTGCATGACGTCGCGGTCACGCCGAACATGTGCTACGTGGTGCAGCTCTCCGTCGACGGCTGGCGCAAGCCGCACCCGAACTTCGGCAAGTACGTCATCCACGCAGTCTGGGGCTCGGCGGGACGCTGGGGCCGCACCGCGAAGCTCGTCATCGTGGTCGGCCCGGACGTCGACCCCTACGATCTCAAGCAGGTCGAGTGGGCGATGATGACCCGCTGGCAGCCGGTCAAGGACTCCATCATCCAGCCCGATGGCATCCCGATGATCCTCGACCCGTCCTGCGAGAAATCGCCGCAGTTCGGCGCCTTCCGCTCCGACCAGATGGGCATCGACGCCACCATCAAGATCCCCGAGCGCTTCACCGAATACCCCGAGGTCTCACAGGCCGATCCGGCGCAGGTGGCAGCGATCGCCCGCAAGCTCGCGGGCATCGTTTGAGCGCGTCGGCTGCGAGCTCGCGCTTCGACCGCGAGTATTACCGGCGCTTCTATCGCGACGGGCGGACTTCGGTGGTCTCGCGCGCCGAGATGGCGGCGAGGGCCGGCCTGATCGCTGCCTACACGAAACACGTCGGCTGCCCCGTGTCGAGCATCCTTGATGCCGGTTGCGGCCTCGGGCTGCTGCGTACGCCGCTGCTGCGCGCGCTGCCGGGTGCCACGTATGTCGGGCTCGAGTACAGCGAATATCTTTGTGAGCGGCTCGGCTGGGTGCAGGGCAGCGTGGTCGACTTCCGCGCACGTGAGCCTTTTGATCTCGTGGTCTGCTACGACGTGATGCAGTACCTTGATGCCACCGCTGCCGACCGCGCGTTGCGCAACCTCGCCCGGCTCTGCCGCGGAGTGCTCTTCTTCAGTGCGCTGACGCGCCGTGACTGGCGCGAGAACGCTGATCGCTCGCGTACCGACCGCAAGGTGCACATGCGCAGCGGCAACTGGTACCGCAGCCGGCTGTCGCGACACTTCCGGCAGGTCGGCGCCGGCCTCTGGATCCGCCGCGGTGCGCCGCTTGTCACCTGGGAACTGGAGACTGCTGGCTAGAGCAGTACGCCTGCCGTGTCGGGCGAGGCACCGCGCTCGAGCTTCTTCGGTTCATGCCCGGCCGGCGGAATCAGCTTGTACACCACCGGCGTCACGAGGCGTGCAAGCAGCGTCGAGGTGATCAGCCCGCCGATGATTACCCAGGCCATCGGCGAGTAGAGGCCGCTGTTCTGCAGCGCGAGCGGCAGCAGCCCGCCGATGGCGGTCGCTGAGGTCAGCAGGATCGGCAGGAAGCGGATCTCGCCCGCCTGCTCGATGGCATCGTCCAGCGGTACGCCTTCTTCGCGCAGCTGGTTGGTGAAGTCGACCAGCAGAATGGAATTTTTGATCTCGATGCCGATCAGCGCGATGAAGCCGATACTGGCGGTGAACGAGATGTCGTTGTTGCTGAGCAGCAGCATGATCATGCCGCCCAGGACGCCGAGTGGTACGACAGTGAGCACGATCAGCGTCGAGCGGTAGCTGCCGAACTCCAGCACCAGAATGGCAAAAATGCCGAAGATGGCGACGATGATTGCCGTACCGATGCCACCGAAGGCATCGGCACCCGCCTCGGCGTCGCCGCCGAGCACATAGCCGTAGCCGCGGGGCCACTCCATGCGCTTGAGTTTGGCCACCACGGCTGCCGTGACCCGGCTGGTGTTCGCGTCGCGCTGCACTTCGGAATTGATGGTGACGGCGCGCTCGCGGTTGTAGCGCGAGATCACCACCGGCGCGGGTTCGAAGCCGATCGTCGCGACCTGCGAAAGCGGCAGTGACTCGCCGGTCGCGCTGATGACGCGAGCCGCCTCGACCGCCTGCAGCGTCGGCCGCCCGTCGAGCGGGGTGCGCAGGATGATCGGATACTGCTCGCCGTTTTCGTCTTTGAAGGTGCCCGCCGGCAGACCGGAGACCGCGAGACGGATCGCCCGGTCGATCTCCACGGCCGGCACGCCGAGCAGCGCTGCCTTGGCGGTATCCGCCTCGATACGCAGGTTGGTGCGCGGGAACTTGAGCGGGTTGCGGACATCACGGGTTCCCGGCGTGCTTTCGAGCAGTTTCTCCACCTTGGTGGCAAGCTCGTCGAGCACCTCGATGTCCGGACCGACGAGGCGCACGGCGATAGGCGCGGTGACCGGCGGGCCGTTGACGAACTCGCGTACCGAAATCCGTGCGCCCGGGTAGCCGTCGAGTCGATCCCGCAAGTCATCGAGTATCTGCGGCGTGCGACGCGTATCGTACTTCTCGAGTACCACGAAGATCTCCGCGTACGACGCGGACTCGTTGCGCTGGATGTGGTTGTAGTAGACCTGCGGATTGCCGCGACCGATGTTGGTGAATACCGACTTCACGCCCGGCACGCGGCGCAGTTCCTCCTCGACGAAGCGCGCCGCCTTGTCGGTGGTGGCGAAGCTCGTGCCCGTGGGCGTGTCTACCTGCACGAGGAAGATCGGCGTGTCCGCCTTGGGGAAGAGGCTCGAACCGATCACCGGCACGAGCAGCGCCGAGAGCAACAGCGAGCCGCCAATCGCCACCACCACCGTGGCGCGGGGTCGCGCGAGGCAATAGTGCAGCGCCGGCCGGTAGTAGCGATGGATGACATCCATGATGCGCTGCAGCAGCTTGTTCGCATGGCCGCTTTCACCGGCGGGCAACATGCGACTGGCGAGAAACGGAATGATGAAGAGCGCGATCAGCAGCGAGCCGACGATGGTGGCGACCACCGCAGTCGGCAGCACGCGGATGAACTTGCCGGACGGCCCGGGCAGGGCCATCAGCGGCAGGAAGGCGAAAACCAGTGTCGCGGTACAGCCGACGATGGCGACAAAGATTTGCCGGGTGCCGGCAATGGCAGCGCGCACACGGTCATAGCCCATGCGCAGGTGTCGCGAAATATTTTCCACGGCGACGATCGAGTCGTCGACCAGCAGGCCGAGCGCCACCACGAATCCGGCGATCGACAGCTGGTTCAGCGAGTAGCCCATGAAATAGAGCACGGTCAGGCCAAAGGCGAGCGACAGCGGGATGGAGATCATCACGATGCTGGCAGCGCGCAGACCGAGCGGCAGCAGCGTGAGCAGCACGATGCCGATGGCGATCAGGAAGTCCGTGTAAAGGCGATTGAGGCGCTTCGAGACGTTCTTCGACTGGTCGAAGCCGAGCTCGAGCTGGATGCGCTTCGGCAGGCCGGCGCGATAGCGCTCGGCCATGGCGCCGACCGCCTGGCGTACTTGCAGGACATTCTGGCCATCCATCATGTTCGCGGTGACAAACACCGCGCGGCGGCCGTTGAAACGTCCGAGGTGGCCCCATTGACCCTCGTCCCAGCGAACCTCGGCGACGTCGCGCACGCGCACCGTGCGGCCATCGACCGAGCTGACCACCGTGTCGCGGACCTGATCGAGATTCTCGTAGGCGCCGGTCGCCCGCACCGTGAAACTGCGGGCACCGACATCGACGATGCCCGCCGGGATGTTGGCGTTCTCGCTCTCGAGCGCCTGCACGAGTCGGGTTGGCGTGATACGCAGGTCGGCGAGTCGCCGCGCATCGACTTCGATGCGCAACTCGCGCGGCGGGTAGGCCCAGCTTTGCGAGGTGCGGATGCCGGGGACGCTTTTCAGCGCATCTTTGAGTGCGCGTGCCTGGTCCTCGAGCTCGCGGTAGGGCGCCTCGTCCGAGACCAGCGCGAACTGCACGATATTGACGAGTCCGGGGCTGAACTTGCGGATGTGGATCTCGCGGACTTCGGCCGGCAGTGACGGTCGCAGCGCGTTGATCTCGCGGACGATTTCTTCGTACTTGCGGTCAGGGTCGGTGTCGGCTTCAAACTCGACGATCGTGAAGGCCACACCGTCGGCGATCACGCTCTCCATCTTCTTCAGGTCGTCGAGCTCGGCGATCCGGTCCTCGAGCGGCTTGGAGATCAATCGTTCGAGATCCTTCGGGTCGCCGCCCGGCATGATGGTGGCGATGTCGAAGCCCGAGATCTTGAAGGAAGGATCCTCCTCGCGCGGCACGGCGACGAAGCTGTAGATGCCCAAGGCCACCAGGCAGAAGAACACCACCAGGGTGAACTGGTAGCGCCTGATCGGGAATTCGAGTGCCGAGGTAGCCATGGCTTGGATATTCCTGGTGGCGGCGCGTCAGCGGGCCGCGCGCAGATCGTCGACGATGCGGATGCGTTCGCCATCGACCAGATAGAGCGCACCCTCGGTGACCACGCGTTCGCCGGCGCGTACACCGCTGCCGATCGCCGCCTGCTCGCCTTCGAGGAAGCGCACCTGCACCGAGCGCTTGCGCGCGGTCGTGCCATCGACCACGAACACGCTCGCCACCCGTCCTTCACCTTCGACGATGGCGGCAATCGGTACCCTCGCGAGCACCTCCGCGCGCTGCTGCGCGGGCACGATACGGATGCGGGCGACGAGTCCGCTCGCCAGCCTGACCGTGGGCGAGGGCTCGAGCCTCACCTGCGCGGGAAAGAGTCCGCTGCGCGGGTCGGCTGCCGAGGACACTTCGCTCACCACGCCCTTCAGTTCCTGGCCAGGGTAGGCGTCGAGACGCGCGGTCACGGCATCGCCGGTACCGAGCTTCACGATGTCGCGGTCGGCGAGTGCGAAGCGCACCACATGCCCGCGCTCGGCGCTGCCGAGCACCACCACCGGCTGACCCGGCGGCACGAGCTCCCGTTCCTCGGCGAGTTTGCGCAGCACCACGCCGTCGCGCGGCGCGGTGATACGCGAGTAGCCGAGATTGAAGCGCGCGGCATCGCGCGCCGCACGCGCCACCGCGGCCTGCGTGCGCAGGTTCTGCAGCATCTCGAGGCTGATCACCTGATCAGCCTGCAGCCGCTCACCGCGTTCGAGGTCGCGGTCGGCCTTGGCCGCCATCTGCGCCGCCTGTTCGACCTGTGCGGAGATTTCGGTCAGCTCGAGCTCGGCGAGTACGTCGCCCTTGCGCACCGTTTCGCCTTCCTGCACGGCGATTCGCCGCACGATGCCGCCCGTCTTGAACGACAGCTTCATCTCGTCGCGCGAACCGACCAGGCCGTTGGCCTCGATTGCCGCCACGGCTGGCCCCGTGCCGACCAGTGCCGAGCGGACGGGGGTTCCGGCGGACTCTGCGGTGTCGGGTGCCGGGCTGCTGCAGCCCGCGGTAAGCGCGGCTGCGAACAGCAGCGGCAGAAAACGAAAAGAGGCGTGACGATTCACGGCAGCGTTGCTCCGGTGGCGTAGTCGAGTTCAGCCTGGCGCGCGAGGACCTCGAAGCGCACGGCATTGAGATTGAGTTCGGCGGCAGTCAGCGAGGTGCGCGCATCAAGGAATTCGACCTGGCTGATGACGCCTTCATCGCGCTTGCGCCCGGCGATGCGGAACGCGGCCTGTGCGGCGGCGGCGCGCGCCGTGGCAGTCCGCAACGAGGCCTCGCTGGTCTGCAACCGATCGAGTGCCTGCTGTACTTCGAGCTGGACTTGCTGATCGAGTTGCTCGCGCTGCAGACGCGCCTGTCGCTCGGCGACACGGGCCTCGTGGACCTGCGCCCGTCGGGTACCGCCATCGAACAGCGTCCAGTTGAGCAGCACCGAGACCGTGGCGAAGTTGCGGCCGCGACCGAACTCGTAGCGATCACCCTGTGTACCGCCGTCGACGCCGAGTGCCAGCAGAGGTTTGCGTTCGGCACGGGCGGCGTCGATCTGCGCGCCAGCCGCGCTGACCGCCCGATCGAGCTGGGCGAGCTCCGGCCGCCGCTCGAGTGCCGCCGCGCGCAGCGCGGCGAGGTCAGCGACGGTGCGGACGATCTCGCCGCCAGCCTCCGCAGCTTCGAGCGGTGTGTCGAGCGCGCGGTTGAGCAGGAAGTTGACGTAGCTCTGCAACTGGTCGCGGCTGTTGCGGGCCTCGGCGAGTTGCTGCTCGACGGCGAGCAGCTCGGCCTGTGCCCGCAGCACCTGGTCCTGTGTGACCTTGCCGTTGGCGAACAGCGATTCATTGACACGCAGGTTCTCGGCGAGCAGCGTGCGACTCGCTTCGACGATGCCCGCGCCACGGCTCGCACGCAGCCAGTCGACATAGCCGACCGTGATGTCGCGACGCAGCCGCTGGCTCAGCGCCGCCCGCGCAAACCCGCTGGCTTCGAACAGCGACTTGCGCGCGCGTACCGCGGCCGGGATCGCCGGCGCGTAGAGCGGCTGGCGCAGCGTGATGCGCGTGTCCTGCTCGCGTTCGCGCTGCAGCAGGAAGCGCGGGTCATCGATGGTGCCGAAGCGCGGCGGCTTGCCGTCGGCGGCGAGCAGTTCGTTGAGCGTCAGATAGACGGGATTGAACGCGGCAGCCAGCGGCAGCGAGATTTCGCGGCCACCTTCGGCGCGTGTGTAGCGCGCGGCCAAAGTCGCTTCCGGGAAGAAACGGCCCCGTGCAGCATCGAGTGCCGCCTGGCTGCGCTCGACTTCGAGCGTCGCCGATTGCAGCGCCAGGTTGGAAGCGAGGCCGGTACGCACATAGTCGTCGATGACGGCGGCGACCGGACGCAGGGATGACTCAGCGACGCCCTCGAGGGCGGCGCGCGTCGGACCCTGCGGTGCCGGTTGCGGTGCGGCGGTAGCGGCTGCGGTGAAGACGCCGAGCAGGAGTAGCGGTATGCGGTGCATCAGAGCACTCCCGTGCTGGCGCAGGCGTATGTATCGGTCGCTGCCACCGGCGCGTCGGCAGACGTCATGGCGAGAAACGCGAAACGGAAGCCCTGTTCGATCAGTGCGTCGGCGCTGATGCCGGCATGCGCGAGTCCGCTGCACTTGTGCACCGAGATCTGGATCAAACCGTGCATCAGGCCCCACAGGGTGAATCCGAGCAGCGTCGGCTCGCCGATTTCGCGTCGGATCGAGCCGTCGCGCATGCCGGTCTCGATCGCCTGCGAGAGCGTGGCCTGCGGCCGCTCGCCGGCGCGCAGCAGTTCGGCGTCCGCCGGATCCAGACACTCGCCCGGCGACTGCGCCTCGCAGTGCGCGAGGACTTCGAAGCGTACCGGGAATTCTTTGGCGAAGGCGACGTACGCCCGACCGCAGGCTTCGACCAGCGCGATGCCCGGCAGCGGCTGCGACGTCGCTTCGACGAAACGGTCGTTGAGCTGCTCGAGGGCGCGGATGGAAATGCCGGTCAGCAGGTCCGGCTTGTCGCGGAAGTAGACGTAGACGAGGGCCCGCGACAGTCGCGCCTTGCGCGCCACTTGCTCCATGGTCATGTGCTCGAGGCCGACCACGCTGGCGACCGCTTCAGCGGCATCGAGGATTTCGGTGCGGCGGCGTTCGCGCTCTTCGAGTCGGCGTTCAGCGAGGTAGCTCACGGCCGATACTCTGCCGGGTGCGCTGACAAAATGTCAATAACTAAACTTATGTTTCAGATTTGGATGTTCGTCCAGCGTGAGGTCATACCCCGAACCATGCTCGGACCAGCCAAAAGACCGCCATTCCACCCGAAACAGTCGCGATCATGCTGCGAGTTGCCACGAAAAAGATCACCGCAGCCAGCCCGCCGAGCAGTCTCGGGTTGGCGGCGGACAAGTGCAGCGCGCCGTCGAGGTAGACGAGATCGGGGGCGATGATCGCCGCCAGCGCACAGGCGGGCGCAAAGCGCAGCAGGGCTTCGATGTTCGGCGGTACCTGCAACCGTCGCCCGGCGAGGTGCACGCCGGCACGGGTCAGCACGGTGGCAAGCGTGATACCGAGGATGGCGATCCAGACGTAGGGCCCGGTCATGTCGCGCCCCGGCGCTCGATGGCGACGGCGGTGAGCACGCCGAGCACGATGGCGAGCAGCAGACCGAGGCGCAGCGGCAGATCGTGCGCCGCGATCGACGTGGCGGCAGCCACCAGCGCGCCGGCCAGCACTGGGCGCTGACGGCAGAGCGGCACCAGCAGCGCGACCAGCGTGAGCGTTCCGGCGAGTTCGAGGCCCCATGAGGTTGGGATGGTGGTCGCCGCAAAAATGCCGACGATGGAGGAGATCTGCCAGATCACCCAGTTGGCGCTCGCGCCGCCAAAGTAATAGGCGACCCGATGCGGATACTCCGGCTCGTTTTCGATCAGCGCGCTGAAGCGCGCGAACATGATGTCGCCGACGAGAAAGCCGAGCACCGCGCGCTGCCGCGCCGGCAGGTGCGCGAAATGCGGCCGCGTGATCACGCTGTAAACGACGAAGCGCAGGTTGACGACCACGGCGGTGAGCGTGACCAGCCAGATCGGCGCGAATGCCGCCATCAGCGGCAGTGCGGCGAGCTGCGCGCTGCCGGCGTAGGCGATCAGACTGAGGACGGTGGCTTCGAACACGCCGAGCCCCGACTTCACCATGGCGACACCGGTGACGAGTCCCCAGGCAAAGATTCCCGGGGTCGCCGGCAGCAGTTCGCGCACGCCACGACGGAACGCGTCCCGGGGCGTCACCGCCCCGGGCGGGATGACGGCGGTCTCAGGCAAGGTCGATGGCGTGGGCTTTGAGATCGGCGAGCGCGCAGGCCTGCAGTGCCCGTCGGTGCGTGGCCTTGAGGTGCACTTTTGGCGCACGGCCGGCGACGAAAGCCTCCTGCCAGCGTGCCGCGCACAGGCACCAGCGATCGCCCGGCTTGAGTCCGGGGAAGCCGAACTCCGGGCGCGGCGTCGACAGGTCGTTGCCGCGCGACTTCGAGAACGCGAGGAACTCTGCGGTCATCACCGCACACACGGTATGCGAACCGACATCCGCCGCATCCGTCTCGCAGCAGCCGCTGCGGTACCAGCCGGTCTTCGGCGACAGGCTGCACTCGGCGAGCGGTTCGCCGAAGACATTGAGTTGCTGGTTGCTGTCGCCGCCGCTGCCGTCCATGTTGGCGCGCAGGTTACCGCAGTCAGAAGCGATATTCGAACCCGGCCTGCAGCTGTCGCGGCGGTCCGGCGACGATGCCGCGGCTGAGGTCGGCGACATACAGGCGATCGGCGAGGTTCTTGACGCCCGCGAACCAGGCCAGCTCGCCACTGGCGCGGTAATTGACCGTCAGGTTCCAGGTGGCGTGTCCGCCGATGCGGCCGCGCTGGCCGTCGGCGCTGATCGCCACGGTGTTCAGATCGTCGCTGTACATCGCGCCGACGTAATGTCCCTCCAGTTGCACCGCCAGGCCGTTCGGCCACTCGCCGCCCAGGGTGAGGGTTGCGAGATAGGGCGCGGCGTACGGCAGACGGTTGCCGCCGATGGCCTGCGGCGCGCTGCCGTTGCCACCGAGCGCGTAGCGTTCGCCGACGAACTCGGCGTCACGCAGCCAGGTGGCCGCCAGTCGCAGCCGCGGCTGCAGGCCGGCGAGCAGCGTCGAGGGGCGGTTATTTCCGGCACTCGCGCGGCCGGCGCCACGCCAGTCGACCAGCGCCTCGATGCCGCGATGCAGGGTACGGCCGCCATTGCTCAGGCTGGCGCCGGCACCGCCAGCGAGACTGGCCGGGATCACCTGGTTGTCGAAATCCATTTCGAACAGTGCGGCTTCGAGTTGCAGACCAGCGGTTGCCGAGTCGGCCGCTGGCTGCCAGCGCAGGCCGAACTCGCGGTTCCATGAATACTCGGGATCGAGATCCACCACATGGCCGGTGTTGCCGATCACGTCCTCGACGCGCGGCGGGGCGAAGCCGCGGTGCACGCTGGCAAACAGCGTCAGCGACTCGTTCGCGCGATGGCTGAGCACGACCCCCGGCACGAGCGCGTTGAGCGCGGTGCGCCCGCGCCCGGCCTGCAGCAGGTCCTCGCGCTGGTAGCGGATGTCCTCGTAGCGCAATCCGGGCGTGATCGCGGTTGCGCCGCGGCTGAGGGTGAGCTCAAAGAAAGCAGAGTTCGCCTGCACGTTGCGACGGTTGTCCTCGCGCAGTCCGGCATTGATGCCGCTGCCGGCGCTGCGTGCCCGCGGCGTATCGCCATTCACCTGTCGACGCTCCTGCCACTCGCGGTGATGGCGCAGGCCAACGAGCGCCGTCCATTCGCCGATATCGCCTGCCACGCCCTGCAGTTGCAGGCGCGAGTCGATGCCGGTGGTGCGGTAGGCGCGCAGCCTGCCCTCGTTGCCGCAGGTGCTGAGCAGGTTGCGCATGTCACCGCAGGCCGGATCCGCGGCATCGTTCGGCCGCTGCCGCGAGTTGCTCGATTGCCGCCACCAGTCGCGCTGCAGACTCGTGTGATAGACCGCGGTACGCAGGGTGAGACCGCCGGCGCCACGCGCGCCGTGCACCAGCGAGAAGGCGCGCCGGTCGATGTCGAAGGAATCATTGACGAAGGGATTGGCGCGCGGATCGTCGCGATACTCGGCCAGCGTCAGCCCCGAGTAGGGGACCTGCGAGCGCTCGCGATAGGCATTCGCCCGCAGGCTGACGGTCTGCGAGTCGCCGAACTCCTGCTCGACCTTGAGGCCGAGATCACCGGCGTCGAGCTCGATGTTGGCGCGCGAGCCGAACGAGTGTTTGTGCGCAGCATCGAGCCGCCAGCCGGTGCCGGTGGCGTCGATGGTGTCGCCGAGCTCGACGTCTACGGCGCGCAGCCCAAGATTGCCGCCGCGCAGCGACAGCCTGCCCTGCAGCGCCTCGGGCGGCGCCGCGGAGATGTAGTTGATGATGCCGCCGATGGTCTGCGGGCCGAAGGCGATCTGGCCGGCATTCTTCAGCACCTCGACCCGTTCGAACCGTTCGAGCGCGGGGTGGAAGTAGGAGGCGTTATCGCCATAGGGCGCGAAGGTGAGCGGCAGTCCGTCCTCGAGCAGCAGCACCTTCGACGAGCGGGTCGGGTTGAGACCGCGGATGCCGATATTCGGTCGCAGGCCGAGACCCTCCTCTTCGCGGGCGAGGACGCCCGGCACCTTGCGCAGCGCCTCATTGACCGTCAAAACCCTCGACTCCTCGAGGTCGCGGGCGGTGACGGTCTGCAGGTTGGGGTTGGCGTAAGTGAGTCGGTTTCGGGAGGCCGTGATGGTGATTTCCGCGAGTTCAGCCGCCGCTGACAACGCCGGAACAGTGAGAAAAATCAGCCAGAACAGGGGGTTGCGATGAGTCACGGGATCCGCCGGGTAGAAGTCGAAGCCAGGTCAAACAAGAATAATTCTTATTTGACACTAAATGCGAATGATCCGCAATTGCAAGCGACCCCGAGGCTGACGGATACTTACGCCTCCTGAATAGAGAGGCTCCCGCCGGATCTGGCCCGCCATGGCTGACTCGTCTCCAAGCCCACGACTGCTGTCGCGCCTGCGGGCGGGCGAGTCAGGCGTAGTCGAACGGATTGACGCTGACGAGTCGACGGCGCGCCGGCTGCTGGAGATCGGCTTCTTCCCGGGCGCGGCAGTCGAAGTGCTGGCAACGATGTGGCCCGACGATGATCCACTCGCGGTGCGAGTGGGTGGCGCGACTTTCGCGCTGCGTCGGCAAGAAGCCGACTGGGTGACGCTCACATGAGTGCGGCGCGAACATGACTGCGGCGCAAGCGGGCGTGGCCGAAGGCGATCACCGGATCGCACTCGTGGGTTTGCCGAACTGCGGCAAGACCGCGCTCTTCAACCGACTTACCGGCAGTCGACAGAAAGTCGCCAACTATCCGGGCGTCACGGTCGAGCGCAAGGAAGGTCATTTCAAGGGAAGCTCGGGCCGCCGTTATCGCCTGCTCGATTTGCCGGGCACCTACAGCCTGAAGCCGACGACGCTCGATGAGGCCATCACCCGCGATGTCGCCCTCGGCAGGCTGGCGGCGGAGCCGCGCCCCGAGACCATCGTGCTGGTCGCGGATGCCACGCACCTGCCGTTGTCCTTGCGACTCGCGCTCGAGGTCAAGCGGCTCGGCCTGCCGATGATCGTCGTGCTCAACATGAGTGACCTCGCGCGGCGCCGTGGCTTCGCCATCGACCGTGAACGTCTGGCGCACGAACTCGGCGCGCCGGTGGTCGAGACCGTTGCGGTGTCGCGCGGCGGCGCCAACGCGCTGATCGAAGAACTCGAGCGCATGTCGCCACTCGCCGCGGCGCCGGCCGCTGCACCGGCGGCCTGGGTCGAACCGACCAGCGATGACGTGCGGGCCACGCACGCCGAGGCGGCACGCATCCTCGCCACCGCCGGCTATCGCGAACCCGCCCGCAGCGAGCGTGTCGCGCGCATCGATCAAGTGCTGCTGCATCCGCTCTACGGCATGCTGGTGCTCGGTGCGCTGCTGTTCTGCGTGTTCCAGGCAGTGTTCAGCTGGGCGGCGTTGCCGATGGATTTGATCGACGCCGGCGTCGTCGCGCTCGCCGATGCCGTGCGCGCCGGGCTGCCGACCGGTCCGCTGCAGAGCCTGCTCGCCGACGGCATCATCTCCGGAGTCGGCAGCGTGCTGGTCTTCCTGCCGCAGATCCTCATCCTGTTTGCCTTCATCCTCGCTCTCGAGGACAGCGGTTACCTGCCGCGAGCGGCCTATCTGCTCGATCGGGTGATGGGCTCGGTGGGACTCTCGGGTCGCGCGTTCATTCCGCTGCTGTCGTCCTTCGCCTGCGCCATCCCGGGCATCATGGCGACGCGGACGATCCCCAGCCTGCGTGACCGGCTGGCTACCATCATGGTCGCGCCGCTGATGACCTGTTCGGCGCGGCTGCCGGTGTATGCGTTGCTGATCGCCGCGTTCATTCCGGAGCGCGAGATCGGCTGGTTCAACCTGCAGGGCATCGTGCTGTTCGCGCTGTATTTTGCGGGTGTGGCGAGCGCGCTGCTCGTGGCCTGGGTGATCAAGCGCTGGCGCGGTGGCCACGATACGCATCTGCTGCTGCTCGAGCTGCCCGACTACCAATGGCCGAAACCGGGCAACCTGCTGCTCGGTTTGTGGGAACGCGCCCGGGTGTTCCTGCAGCGTGCGGGCGGCATCATCCTCGCGCTGATGGTGCTGCTCTGGTTCCTCTCCACCTACCCGGCGCCGCCCGCAGGCGCGACCGGCGCAGCGATCGAATACAGTTTCGCCGGCCAGCTCGGCCAGGCTCTTGCCGTGGTGCTCGCGCCCATCGGCTTCAACTGGCAAATCGCCATCGCGCTGATCCCGGGTCTCGCTGCGCGCGAAGTGGCCGTCGGCGCACTGGGTACCGTTTATGCGCTCTCCGGCAACGATGACACCGTCGCCACGGCGCTGTCGTCGCTGATCGCCACGCAGTGGGGACTGCCGACGGGTCTTGCCCTGCTCGCCTGGTACGTTTTTGCACCGCAGTGCCTCGCCACCATCGCGGTCGTTCGACGCGAAACCAACGGTTGGCGTTATCCTCTGCTCATGACCGGGTACCTGTTCGCGCTCGCCTACTTCGCCGCGTTCGTCACCTACCGTCTGGCGCTGCTGGTTGCCGCGGGGTGAGCATGGCGCAGCAAACCGTCGTCGCGCTGCTCGTTCTGCTTGCCGCCGGCTACACCGTCTGGACGCTGGCCGGCGCCGGCCTGCAGCGCCAAGTGCTGCGTGTGCTGCTGAAGGCCTTGCCGGCGCTGAGCACGCCGCTCGGCCCGCTGCAGCGTCGACTCGAGGCGCCCGCCGGCTGCAGCGCCTGCCGTCCCGAAAGTCGATGAACGTCATCGCCCGCCGCGCGCTCCGCTCGGCGCTCGCCGTTGCGCTCTGTCTCGGTTTTTTGATGGCCGCGGAGGCCGCGCCGGTTCGCGATGACACCGGCGCCACCCTGAAACTCGCCGCGCCGGCGCAGCGCATCGTCAGTCTCGCGCCGGGCGCCACCGAGATGCTGTTCGCGGCCGGAGCGGGTGAGCGCATTCTCGCCACCGTGACCGGTGCCGATGAGCCCGAGGCGGCGAAGCGGATCCCGCGCATCGGCGATGCCAATGCGCTCGTCTTCGAGCGGCTGATCGCACTCCAGCCCGATGCGGTCGTCGTCTGGAAAGACCTCACCAACGAGCTGGTGATCGACAGCCTCGTCAAAAAACTCAAGCTCAATGTGTACTTCGTCAGCGTACGCTCGCTGGCCGATATCCCGCAGTCGGTGCGCCGGCTCGGCGTGCTGGCCGGCACGCAGCCGGTCGCGGACGCCGCCGCGCGTGCGATGGAGGCAAAGATTGCACGTCTGCCGAAGTCCGGCGCGTCCGCTCGCGGCAAGCCTCTCGATGTGTTCTTCATGATCTGGGACTCGCCGCTCTACACCGTGGGCAGCCGCAATGTCGTCTCGGACGCGATCGCCCGCTGCGGGGGCCGCAATCTCTATGACGACATCGACTTTCCGTCGCCGATCGTCGAGTTCAAGGACCTCAAGAAGCGCAATCCCGACGTGATCCTGATGTCGGCACCGCCGATCACGGCGCGCGACTGGCGCGAACGCTGGAGCCGTTTTCCCGACATCAAGGCGGTCGAGAACAAACAACTGCTCGGCTATCCCGATCTGCGCCTGACGCGCATGGGTCCGACGGCGATCGATGCGGTGCCGCAACTCTGCAGCCTGCTCGCCGAGGCTGCCGGGCGGAAAGCGCAGTGACGCAACTCAACCGCGGCCTCGGTCTCAGTGCCGGCATCGCGATCAACGTCGCCAATGTCATTGGCACCGGTGTCTTTCTCAAGACGCGGGTGATGACCTGCAATGTTGACGACCCGCTGATCGTCATGGCCGTGTGGTTTGCGGCCGGCCTGTTGTCGCTGCTCGGTGCATTCTGCTACGCGGAACTGTCGTCGATGATGCCGGCTGCCGGCGGCGACTACGTGTTCCTGCGCCGTGCCTACGGCCGGCTGACGAGCTTCCTCTACGGGTGGACGGTGTTTGCGATCATGAAGACCGGGTCGCAGGCGGCGCTCGCGGTCGGCTTCGCGATCTTTCTCAACACGGCGCTCGGCGGTGCGCTCGATGCGACCTGGTTCACGCTGCCGCTTGGCGATGGTATTGCGGTGCGCGGACTCACGGTGTTCGCGCTCGGTGCGCTGTGGCTGGTGACGCTGTTCAACTGCGCCTCGGTGACGGCAACCGGCGGCGCAGCAACGCTGCTCACCGTGCTCAAGGTGCTGACGGTCATCGGCGTCGGCGTCGGTGCGTTCGCTTTCGGCAACGGTGACTTCGCACATTTCACGGGCTCGGCGAGCGGCGGCAGCTGCGAGGGCGTCGAGGCCAGCGCCATGGGCGGCATCGCCGGGATCGGCGCGGCGATGCTCGGTGCGCTCTGGGCCTACGACGGCTGGAACAACGTCGCACCGCTCTGCGGCGAGGTCAAAGACCCGCAGCGCAACCTGCCGCGCATGTTCATCTGGGGCACGCTGCTCGTGATCGTGCTCTACGTCGGCGTCAACGCCGCATACTTCTACGTGCTGCCGCCGCTCTCGGTAGCCAGCGTCTCGGCAACCTCCTCGGTGGCCACCGAGGTGCTCGCCAGCTTCGCCGGGCCGTTCGCCGTGACGTTCATGGCGGCCGCGTTGATGCTTTCATCGCTCGGTTCGCTGCACTCGTCGGTGCTCGCCAATTCGCGCGTGCCCTATGCCATGGCGGCTGACGGCATGTTCTTCAAGCCGCTGGCCAAGCTGTCGTCGCGCACGCGCGTGCCGGTGAACGCCGTACTGGCGCAGGCCGGCTGGGCGAGCGTGCTCGCCATCTCCGGCACCTACGACACGCTCACCGATTCGGTGGTGTTCGCGTCCTGCCTGTTTTATGCGCTGAGCGCTGCGGCCGTGATCGTGTTCCGGCAACGCGAACCCGATCTGCCGCGACCCTTCCGCGCCTGGGGCTATCCGTACACGCCGGTGATCTTCGTGCTGGTCTCGGTGGCGCTGCTGGCGAGCGCGTTGTACGCGACGCCGAAGCAGGCCCTGCTCGGCGTCGGCGTGATCGCCCTCGGCATCCCGTTCTATTTCTACTGGTCGCGCCACCAGCCTGTGGCGGGCCTTGCGCCGGCAGCCACGCAACGCGAAGCGGAGTAGACTCCACGGCTTGCGGTTCGGACCTGTGGTCCGGCCGGTGCAAAATGAGCTCCTCGCCACGACAAGACATTTCGCCCGCCCTCATCATCGGCGCGGTCGGCATCGTTTTCGGTGACGTCGGCACCAGCCCCCTCTACGCCCTGCGCGCGGTGTTCGCAGCGGGCCTCGATCCGACTGCACTCGGCGACGTGCTCGGCGTGCTGTCGCTCATCTTCTGGTCGATCGCCGTCGTGGTGGGCCTGAAGTATGTGACGATCGTGCTGCGTGCGGATAACGAGGGCGAGGGCGGCGTGCTGGCCCTTACCCAGCTCGCCATCGCCCATGCCGGCGCAAGGCGCGCTGGCGTGCTCGCGCTGATGGGTCTTGCCGGTTGCGCGCTCTTCTTCGGCGACGGCGTGATCACGCCGGCCATCTCGGTATTGAGCGCCGTCGAGGGCCTGGAACTGGTTGCGCCGGATCTCGAGCGGCTGGTGGTGCCGATTTCGCTCGGCATCCTGATCAGTCTTTTCGTGATCCAGAAAAAGGGTACGACGCGGATCGGACGAGCCTTCGGCCCGGTCATGATCAGCTGGTTCGCGACGCTTGCACTGCTTGGTGCGCTGTCGATCGCCAAAGCACCCGAAGTGCTCGCGGCAGTGGACCCCCGTCATGCGGTCGCGATGTTCGCCTCACATCCCGGTATTGCGCTGGCGATCGTCGGCGCGGCGTTCCTGTGCGTGACCGGCGGCGAAGCCTTGTACGCCGACCTTGGGCACTTCGGTCGCAGGGCCATTGCCCATGGCTGGATGCTGATCGTCTGGCCCGCTCTGGTGATCAACTATTTCGGTCAGGGGGCATTGTTGCTGCGCGATGGTGCGGCTCTGGCCAATCCGTTCTTTCTGCTGGCGCCGCGTGACTGGCTGTTCCCGCTGGTCGTGCTTGCGACCTGTGCGACCGTGATCGCCTCGCAGGCCGTGATTTCCGGTGTCTTCTCCATCGCCCGGCAATGTCAGCATCTCGGCTATTTGCCGCGGATGCGCGTGGTGCACTCGTCGGAGCATTCGATCGGGCAGGTCTATGTGCCATTCATCAACTGGATGCTCTGTCTGCTTACTCTGCTGCTCGTTCTGGGCTTCGGATCCTCCGAGTCGCTCGCCGGTGCATACGGTGTCGGTGTGTCGATCACGATGGCGCTGGATTCCGTGCTGATGATCGCTTTGCTGCAGACCACCGCGCCAAAACGGCGCGGACTGCAACTGATCCTGATCGGTAGCGTGCTGCTGCTGGAGTTGTTCTTCATCGCCGGCAACGCGCAGAAGCTTGCCGCGGGGGGCTGGGTTCCCATCGTCTTCGGCAGTACGGTTCTGCTGCTGATGCTCACCTGGCGTACCGGCCGCGAAGCGGTTTCAGCCCGCACCAGCCGCGAGGACTACACCGCGACGCAGTTCAACGCACTGATCGAGCGACTCCGCCCTGCGGTGGTCGAGAAGACGGTGGTGTTTCTCGCGAGCGATCCTGATCTCGTGCCGCGAACGCTGGTGCGCAATCTGCAAGTCAACCGGGTGCTGCATTCGCAGACGCTGATCATGACCGTCACCACGGCCGCCGTGCCGCGCGTGGCACTCGGTTCGAGGACCCGGGTGCAGGAGATCATGCCCGGCGTCTATCGCATCGTCTGCACCGTCGGCTTCATGGACCGCATCGATGTGCCGGCGCTGCTGCAGGAGTCTCGCCGACTATTCAAGGAAATCGATCTGAAGGGCGTGGTCTATGTGCTCGGTCGCGATGACGTCGTGACCTCCGGGCGGACAACCATGACCGGACTGCAGAAGGCGCTGTTCGCCTTCATGTCGCGCAATGCGGAGTTTGCCGGCAACCACCTTGGGATCGCCGCCGACCGTATCGTCGAATCGGGAGGTCAGGTCGCCATCTGACTGCGCTGCCGATCCGCAGCCCCGCGTGTCCGGGGATCAGTCGCGGAAATTGTTGAACGACAGCGGGCGGTCGAACTTCTCCTGCCGCAGCAACGCGATCGCGGCCTGCAGCTCGTCCCGCTGTTTGCCGGTGACGCGGACTTTGTCGCCGTGGATGCCGGCCTGCACCTTGAGCTTCGATTCCTTGAGCAGCTTGACGATCTTCTTGCCGCAATCCTGGTCGATGCCGTGGCGCAGCAGCACGTCTTGTCGCGCCTCGGCGAGGTTCTTCTGCACGTCCTTGATCTCCATGCAGGCGATATCGATGCCGCGCTTGGCGAGTTTCAGTTTGAGGATTTCGAGCATCTGCTTCAACTGAAACTCGACTTCAGCGCGCAGGTTCACGGTGAACTCTTTTTCTTTGAGATCGAACTTGCAGGCGGTATCCTTGAAGTCGAAGCGCTGCGCGAGTTCCCGGTTCGCCTGGTCGACGGCATTGGTGAGTTCGTGGATCTCGATTTCCGAGATGGCATCGAAGGAAGGCATGGCGCGGACCTCGGTGCAGGTGGAAAAATTGCGAAAACGTCAGCCGACCGGCAAGGGCAGCGGTGGAGGCGGCGCCTCGGCGAGCAGGTCGTCGACGGTACGGGTGAAGTCCGCCACCAGCGTCGCGTAGTGAGTCCCGGTGGCGGGACCTGAGAAGCCGGTGTGGATCTTGCGCACCTTGCCCTGCCGGTCGATGAATATCGTGGTCGGGAAAGCGAACACGCCGTTCAATTGCGGCAGTTTCGAGGCCGCGTCCTCCTTATCGGAGGTTCCGGCAATCAGCGTGGTGTATTCGATGCCGTAGCGACGGCGGAAGCGCTCGGTGGCGTCGGCGGCACGGCGGAAATCGCCGAACTGCTCGAACATCAGTGAAATCACTTCGAAGCCGGCGGCGCGACGCTGCCGATGGAAGTCGGCCAGGAAGGCAGCCTCGTCGTGACAATTCGGGCACCAGCTGCCGGCGAGCGCCACGACCACCACTTTCCCGTGGAAGAAAGGATCGTTGATTGAGATCGGATGACCGGCGAGATCCGGGAAACGGAAGTCGAGCCGGTCGGACTTGCCGGAGAGTTTGGTGGCGTTCTCCGCGTCGCCGAGCGAGGCCGCGTCGTCGCGGCGGGCCACAAAGCTGTCTTCCGATGCCGTTCCCGACCAGAACTTGCCGACGATGCTGCCGTCCGGCTGCTGCCGGCCGCGGTAGAGGAACACGTGGCCGCCATCGAACTTGGAGAGACGCAACTCGCCATCGCGAAACTCACCGTCGAGATAGCGATGATCACCGGTCGGCGTCATGATCGTGCCGGCGACCGCATTGCCCTGCTGGGTGAACTCACCGACGCCTGCAGAGGCTTTCTCGCCAGCGCCGAAAGTCACTGCCCAGCGACCTTCGATCGGCTTCGAGCCGCTGGCGGCGGCGGCATCCGTCGATGCGTCCGCGGTAGTGGGTGGCGAGAAGCGCCAGGTCTCGCCATGCGTGGCCGTGAAAGGAATTTTCTGCAGTACTCCGCCCGCCTTGACCATGGTCAGCGTGCCCTGCATCCGGCCGCCGTCGACGCGCGCAACCAGACGGTTTTCGAACCCGGGCATGAGCATCGTCGCCTCGTCGTCCTGCACGGTGATCTCCGTGACTTCGACGCGGTTCGAGCCGTTGACCAGCGTGACCACCGGCTTGCCGTCCTTGGCCGCCACCGACATGCCGAACGGCAGTTCCCCGCCCGGCACCTGCAGCACGGCTCGCCACGGACCCACTCGCAGTCCGTCGACTTGCGGGGTGTTGTCTTGAGAGCAGGCGTTGAGCATCAGGAGGCTGCCAAGCAGGAGCAGGGGAAGCACGACGCCGCGCCGTGCGAAGTTGAAGGAGGTCATGGGCGGATTATGCCGCGCTCACGCGTCCATGGCGGGGAAGCCGTCACCGCCGCGTCGCCAGGGTACCCAGACGAGTGCGACCTCGCCGATGGCGATGTCCGACTTGCGGGCGGCGACGCGGATGGGCTCGAGCATGACTGCCGCCGGATCGTAGCGACCGGCGAGCGCCTCGAGTTCCGCGACGCACTCGGCTTCGAGTGCGGCGGCACGATCCTGCAGTTCGCGCAGCGTGCCGACGGCGGCGGCAACGTCGGCCGCTTCGCGATCGACGCGACCGGCGGCCCGCGCGGCCGCGGCGGCGCGACCGATGTTGCCGGCCGAGAGCACCTTGCGGCCGAACACGGCACCGAGCAGCGATGCGCCCAGCGACACTGCGGCGGTGGTGCGCTGCTGCTGCAACTGGTCGCGTTCGCGACGCTCGCGCTCGAGCGCGCGGTCGATGCGGTCGCGCAGCGCCAGCAACTTGGGTGCCTGCTTCTTGCGCAGCGTCTCGAGAGCGAGGTCGCGCTGCTCGCGCAGCGGTTGTGTGAGCCGCAGGCGGAACGCCGCTTCGCCTTCCCCGGGAGAGGAAGCGAGCCGGAGCTCGGCGCACCAAAGAATTTCCAGGCGCTCGGCTTCGTGCAGGTGTGCCGCCAGCGACTTTCCCCAGGCCTTGAAGCTTGCGGGCCGCATGGCTGCAGCCGGCAGTTCAGCGAAGGGCACGCCCGGTTCCGGTGAGCGGCGCAGTCTGTCGCCGGCATCGCCGATCGGCCGTGCCGTGCTCCAGTCGACGCTGCGCGCATCGTCGGCGAAGTCCGCGATCCAGGCCGAGGTCTGCCAGGCGTCGAGGTCGCGCCGTGCATCGACGAAGTGCAGCTTGGCGGTGGCAAACAACTGCGGCCGGTACTCAAGTGTCGGCGCGTCGCTCGCGGCCTGCAGAAAGTACTCGGTGATATCCGCCGGCAGCGGCGGGCGTGCGGTGTCGCTCCCTCCGGCTGCAGCAGTGACCGAACCGGTCGTGCCGGGCAGACCGGCCTGCGCCGATTTGCGGCTTGCCATGACGCGGGCGATTTCCGCGCCCGTGAGCGGGCCGCGCAGGAAGCTGAGCGACCAGCGTGTCTGCAGCAGGTAGGGAGCGTCGTCATGGACATTGCGCACGAGGAAGACCCGTTGCGCGAGCGAATCCATCAGCTGCTCGATCGCGGCGCGATCGATGCCGCCCGCGCCTTCGAGGCCGTCGATCAGGCGGGCCTTGTCGCGCTCGGTCTGCAGACGACCGATCAGCCAGGTGCCGCAGTTGGCGAGCCCCTTGTAGTCGAGGTCCACCGGATTCTGCGTGGCGAGCACACAGCCGACGCCGAACGCGCGCGCCTGCTTGAGCAGCGTCAGCATCGGCAGCTTTGCCGGCGGATTGGCGTTCGGCGGAAAGTAGCCGAAGATTTCGTCCATGTAGAGCAGGGCGCGCAGACTCGAGGTGCCCGGCTGTCGGCGCATCCAGCCGACGATTTCATTGAGCACCAGAGTCACCACGAACATCCGCTCGGCATCGGCGAGATGGCCGATCGAGATGATGGAGAGACGCGGCTTGCCGCTGTTCGTGTACAGCAGGCGGGCGGCATCGAGCGGCTCGCCCTGCATCCAGGAGGCGAAACCCGGCGAGGCCAGCAGGTTGTTGATCGCCATGGCGAGAGCCATGCGCTCGCGCGAGGGATAGAAACTCTCGAGGTCGAAGGCGCCGAGTTTGTCGAAGGCCGGGCGCTGCACGGCGTGGATCAGCGTCTCGAGCGTGGGGCTCTCGCCGGCTCGCCAAGCACGCTCGAGGATGTTGGCGAGCAGGATATGGTCACGGCTCTGCAGCGGATCGGCATCACGGCCGAGCAGGGCGAGCAGACCCGAGGTGACGGTACCGATGCGTTCGCGCAGCGCTGCCGCGTCGGCCAGCAGCTCCGCCGCCGGCGCTGCGAAGGAGCGCAGGATCGACAGCGGCAGACCCGAGTCCGCACCCGGCGTGTAGATCGCGATGTCGACGGCATCGCGGAAGCGTGCAATGCGCTCCGCGGTCTGCTGCCACTCGCCGAGCCCACGTCGCCAGCGTTCGGCGGTTGCGGTGGCGAGCGCGTCGATCGACACACCCTGCCGGGCCGCCTCGGCCGGGTCGACCCAGGGGGCGAAATCCTCGCCGCGCAATTGCGGGAAGGTGAGCAGCAGGTTGCCGAGGTCACCTTTGGGGTCGATGCAGATCGCCGGTATGCCGTCGATGGCCGCTTCCTCGAGCAGCGACAGGCAAAGACCGGTCTTGCCACTACCGGTCATGCCGACGCAGACCGCGTGGGTGGTCAGATCCTTCGAATCGTAGAGCACCGGCAGTGCGCTCGTGCCGCCATGCTCGCGCCCAAGGTAGAACACTCCGAGTTTTTCGTAGTCGACGCTCATGCTCGCCTCTCGATGCACCGGCAACCGCAAACGGATACCCGTTTCTGCCGCAGCTTAGCTAGGATGTCGCCCTCATCACCGCTGCGCAGCGGTGATGATCCGTGAGCCGCACCGAACAAGGAAGTCCGATGACCAACCGCCTCGCCGAGATGCTTTCCCGCCGTACCTGCCTGCTCGCCGATGGCGCGACCGGCAGCAACCTTTTCGAGATGGGGCTCGTGTCGGGCGACGCCCCCGAATTCTGGAACATCGATCATCCCGAACGGATCCGGTTGCTGCACCAGCGCTTCGTCGATGCTGGCGCCGACCTCATCCTCACCAACACCTTCGGCGGCACCCGCTATCGTCTCAAGCTGCACAACGCGGCGCATCGCGTCGCCGAACTCAACCAGGCCGCAGCCCGGCTCGCGCGCGAAGTGGCCGACGCCAGCGGTCGCGAGGTGCTGGTTGCAGGCAGCATGGGGCCGACGGGCGAGATCCTGGAGCCGCTCGGTCCGCTGTCGGTGGCGGATGCAACCGAGGCTTTCGCCGAGCAGGCAGCGGCGCTGGCCGCCGGCGGGGCCGATGTCCTCTGGATCGAGACCTTGTCCTCCCGCGAGGAAGTCGAGGCAGCCATCGCGGGGGCGCGCACGACGGGCCTGCCGATCGTCAGCACGCTGTCCTTCGATACCAACGGCCGCACCATGATGTCGGTGACGCCGGCCGAACTCGCTGCAATCGCCAGCCAGCATCACCTTGCCGCCTGCGGCAGCAACTGCGGTGTCGGTCCTGCGGAACTTGTGGCATCGATCCTCAATCTGAGTGCCGCGGCCGATCCGCAGATGACGCTGGTTGCCAAGGCCAACTGCGGCATTCCGCAGTACGTCGACGGTGCAATCCGCTACGACGGCACCCCGCAACTGATGGCCAGCTACGTCCACCTCGCGATTGATGCCGGTGCGCGCATCATCGGCGGTTGCTGCGGCACTTCGCCTGAGCACCTCGCGGCGATGCGCAAGGCGCTCGATGCCCACGTGCCGGGACCACGTCCGGACGCCGCCGCGCTCGAAGCGGCTCTCGGCCAGATCAGTACCGGTGCGCGTGCGCAGCTCGCCGGCAATCTCGATCGCGCGGCAGGGTCGGCTTCGGGTGCCGGGCCGCGAGTACGGCGGACCCGCCGGCCCTGATCAACGGGCGGCAGGCTGCAGTTGGAAAATCTCTCGCCCGAGTTCTGGCCGCTGGTGCTGGTCGGCTTCGCCGCCCAGCTGATCGACGGCGCGCTCGGCATGGCCTACGGCGTTTCGGCGAGTGCCTTCCTTTCAACCATGGGTCATCCGCCGGCATTCGTCAGCGCGACCGTACATGCTGCCGAGGTCTTCACCACCGGCGCCTCGGGTGCGTCGCATGCCTGGTTCAAGAACCTCGATCGACAGATTTTCCTGAAGCTGGTGCTGCCCGGCATGGCCGGGGGCGCGCTCGGCGCATGGTTGCTCGGCACGCTCGACGGCAACCTGCTCAAGCCCTTCGTCTGGTGCTACCTGCTGCTGACCGGTGTGCTGTTGCTGCGGCGTGCATGGTTGCGCAGCGAGCCGGGTCTTGCTCGCGCACCGAGCCATGCGCTGGGCGGCATCGCCGGTTTCCTCGACGCTGTGGGCGGTGGCGGCTGGGGCACGGTGACCACGCCGACGCTGATCGCGCGCGGCGTACCGCCGCGCTATGCCATCGGCACCACCAATGCCGCGGAATTCTTTGTTACGCTCACCATCTCGATCACCTTTCTTTTCACCTTCGACTGGCGTCGCTACGATCTGGTGATCGCGCTGCTCGGCGGTGGCGTGATCGCGGCGCCTTTCGGCGCCTGGGTGGCAAAACACGTGCCGCCGCGCGTGGCGATGATCGCCGTCGGCGTGCTGGTGGTCGGCTTGTCGATCAACGGTCTGGTGGCAGTGCTGCGTTGAGTCAGGCTGAAAGGCCGCGGTAGGCGGCAACGCGCGGGTCCATCACCCGGCGCCAGAGCGGCGGAATGACCGCGAGCACCACCATGGTTGCGTAGCCTGCCGGCAGTTGCGGGCTCTCGTCAAAATGCCGCAAGGCCTGATAGCGTCGCACCGCATGCGCATGATGATCGCTGTGCCGCTGCAACTGGAATAGCAGCAGGTTGGTGAGGACGAAATCGGCGTTCCACGAGTGGCGTACGCCGACGCGCTCATAGCGCAGCGGCGACGATCCGGGATCGACCAGTTTGCGCTCAAGACCATAGTGCTCGATGAAGTTGATGATCTCGAGCAGACAGATCGCCACCAGCCCCTGGCCGACGAAATACAGCAACCCGCTCCACCACGGCGCGGCAGTCAGCGAGTCGACCGTGACCACGCAGGCCAAGGCAAACAGCACCGACGCCAGTGACCAGCCGACGACCTCGCTTTTGAGGGCCCGCCAGCGCAGGCCACGACGGGCGCAGGCTTCACGCTCGATTTCCAGGGCGCGCTGCGGATTGCGCCAAATGGCGCGCAGCACGAAACCGTAAACGCTTTCGCCCAGCCTCGCGGTGGACAGATCGCGCGGCGTGGCGACATCGACGTGATGGCCGTGGATGTGTTCGACCTTGAAGCTGCCGTAGCCCACGCTGGAGAGCAGCAGGCCGCCGGCCCACTGCTCGCCTCGTCCGGGCTTGTGGATCAACTCATGCGCGGTGTTGATGGCCGTTACGCCGCCGACGAGCCCGATCGACACGACCCAGGCGACGGCACCAAAGAGGGAAAATGGCGCGCTCGCCACCACCCAGGCGCCAAAGATCAGCACGCCCGCGTAGATCGGCAGACAGGCGAATGTCAGCAGGCGGTAGAAACGATCCTGCAGCAGCCAGTTCTGGTCTTCTTCGGCAGGGTTGGCGGCATCCTCGCCGATCAGCCAGTCGAGCAACGGGATGACGAGAAAGTAGACGACTGGCGTCAGCAGGGCGGCGAGATCCCACAGACCGGTGCCGAGGCCCAGCCAGTAGGCGGTGAATGGCAGCGACGGCGGCAGCAGGCAGAGCAGGTAGCCTCGCTTTTTCCACTGCAACCGGCGACGCGGGTTCAAGGGACTGCCGCTCAGGGCGCCCGCTGCCAGCGCTGCGTGCGACCGAGCAGTGCAACGCCGAGATAGCCGCGCACGCTCAGGGTGCGGCCGCCGTCTTCCAGGTGAACTTTGACGCGATAGATCTTGCCGCTGTCAGGATCGAGGATTTCACCGCCGCTCCAGGCGGACTCGGCACCGCGGCCCTCGCGCTTGAGCCCCGAGAGAATCAGCAGTCCGAGCATCTTTTGACCGCGTCGCTCGCCCGGACACAGGCTGCAGACGCGGTCGGGCGACTCGCCCGAGCGCAAGGTGCCGGCGATGCGCCCCTCGAGCAGGCCGTTGCGTTCAATGATTTCGATCACGCCGCGCGGCTTGCCGTCTTTATCGTCGATGGTGTGCCACTTGCCCACCGGCGAGGACAGCCCTGCCGGAGCGGCCGCCGTGTCTGCCATCGAGACCGCAGCCAGCAGCCCGCCAACGAGGCAGAACGCCAGCTGCACGAAACCGTGACGAAACCGCCACCAATCCGTGACTGAGTGTCGCAGGGCTGTCGCGTAGGGTTTGAGGGGCATTCAAAGCGTCCCGTGGATGCGATGTTTTCAACTGGAGAATAGCAGATGTCCGATGGATTCCCTTTTTGCCGCGGCGCCATGGCCGCCATCGTCTTTCTGGCCGCGGCCTCGGCTGCGGTCTCGGCAGGCGACAGGTCGGGTAGCGACGCTGGAGCGATCAGTGTCGAGTTGGGCAACCGCTTATGGCTGGCCGCCAACCGCTATGACAACAAGGTCTATGAAAACGACACCGGCAATCTGGGATCACGGCTTCGTTGGTCGGGCGTGGACAGCCTCAGCAACGAGACAACACTGCGAATCATGCATGTCGGCAGCGGCGCCTTCCTCAAGGCTTTTGCCGGCCTCGGCGTGAACCGTGGCGGGTCACTGGACGACGAGGACTACGCCACGGACTTTCCCACCCTGGAGGGTCCGTTCACCGGTAAATTTCTCGATACCTACGCCAAAGGCGGCCGGGATCGGCAGCTGCATGGCGCCGTGGATGTCGGCTTCGCGCTGCCGTTGCCGGCGTCCTCGCCTGTTCGGCTTGCCACCTTCGTCGGCGTGTTTCGCCAGCAGCAGGGTCTGCTGAGCAAGGGCGTCCGCTGCAATGCGGATGAAGCGAGCAATCTCCTGTGTGGTCCGCCGGGAAAAGTGGTCGTGCCTTTCGATCGAAAGTCGATCGGCTTCGAAACGACGATGCAGGGTGTCCGGACCGGCGTCGAAGCGTCGCTGGAGATCACGAAGCGGTTGTCGCTGCGCACCGAGGCTGTGTGGCTGCGTAAGGGACGGTTTCGGCTCGATGATAGCCACTTCCTGCGTGCGCAGACCGACAGCCCGAATCCCGACAACAACCTCGGACCTGTCCCCAACATCGTTTCGCGCGGCAAGGAACTGCGCGGGCTACAACTCGAGACCGAATTCTCGTGGGCTGCGAGCGAGCGGCTCGCGATCACCGCTGCCGCACGGTACTGGCGTTTTGACTCGGGTCGGGCGGACACCGTGTTCGGTGCAAGGCTGCCGATTCCCGTCGAGACAGGCGAGACCAATGAGCGGAGCCGCATCGCGCAATACGGCATGACGATCGGCCTGCGCTACCGCTTTTGAGCGTCGACCCGTCACCAGGAAATCACCACCACTCGACTACGAGGAACCCGACATGACTTTCCACCGCTTGGTTTTCCGGATCACCACGGCCTGCCTGCTCGTCGCGGGCAGCACTGCCTTCGCCGACACCACGGTCCGCTACGCGCTGCCCGACGGATCGATAACGATCGAGCGCAGCGACGATGGCCGACTGCGCGCCAGTGCGGACGAGCAGACCTGGCTGCTGATCGCGGGCGGCCGCCTGTACGCCGTCAACACCACGAATAAAGGCCTCGCCGACGTGCTCGACGTCACGGCAATCGGCGAGGCCCTGCGCAAGGAGCTGGCCGCGCTGCCGAATGACCAGCAGTCGGATCCGCCCTATCGGCAGGTGACGAGGCTCGAGCGGCAAGCGACGATCGCCGGCATCACCGGGCAGGAGTACCGTATCCGCTTCTCCGACGAGCGCAATTCAGGCGACTATGCCGCGGTCGGCAGCGCGGCTGCGCAGATTGCGCCGGTAGCCGAGACGATCGACGCATTCATCGCGGCCTTGCAGGAGCAGGGCACGAAGGTGGCACCGCAGTATGCTGAAGCCATCGCCGGTGGTATCAAGGATTTCGCGGTGCTGCAACGCGAGATTGGCACGATACTGTCTTTCGGCGAAGGCCGCGAGCGCATCGTCCTCGAGTCCTTCTCGACCTCGCCGATCGATCCGCAGCGCTTCACGCTGCCGGTGGCGCCGCGCGATCCGGGCCGCGAAGTGGCGATGATGCGACGCGTGCTGCGAACCATGAAGTGGTTCGCGCGTTGAATCACCGACGAGCCGGTCCTATGATCTCCCCCATCCTTTCCGAAGCGTGCGGGATGATGGCTCGGATCCTGGTTGTCGAGGACGATCACCGCATCGCGCAGCTGCTGATCGATGAACTGCGCGATTTCGGTCACAGCGTCATCCATGTCGATCGGGGCGATGCCGCCATCGAGCTCATCGAGGACGAACCTTTCGATGTCGCCGTGCTCGATGTCCTGCTGCCGGGCATGGACGGCTTCGAGGTCTGCAGGCAGTTGCGGGCACGCGGCCTCGAACTGCCGGTGCTGATGCTGACCGCCCGCGACTCGGAAGCGGATCGGGTCACGGGCCTCGAGATCGGTGCCGACGACTATGTGCTGAAGCCGTTTTCCGCCCGCGAAGTCCTTGCCCGCATCAAGGCGCTGCTCCGTCGCAGCCAGCGTACCGCCGCTGCAGCACCGGCGCGTAGTCTCGTAGTGCACGACTGCACGCTCGATCGCGCCGCACGCACGGTATTGGTTGCCGGCGAACAGATCGTCCTGTCGCAGCGGGAGTTCGACCTGCTGGCGCTGCTCATGGGATCGGCCGGACAGGTGGTCGATCGCGATCAGCTCATGCGTGCCGTCTGGGGACGACCCTGGGACGGTCTCGACCGCTCGGTCGACGCCTGCGTGCTGCGCCTGCGGGAGCGCCTAGGACGTGATTCGACGATCGCCAGGGCGCTGGTCGGCGTACGCGGGCGCGGTTACCGTCTCGACGAGTTGCCGTGAGCCGCCTGTCGCGGCTCGTCCCGCGGATCCTGCGCGGCAACGGCTTCGCTGCGCTATGGTTACGCGCGCAGATCCGTCTGCTGCTGCTGATCGCGTTCGTGGTCGGAGTGCTGGTGGCCACCACTCTCGCGTTCGTACTCATCCGCCAGCAGACGTCGGAGACGACCATGCAGGTCCTCGCGGAGGTACGCTCGGAATGGCCGCTCTTGCGCGACATGTTGCGCAAGGATCGGACGCTGCGGCCGACGGTCGTCCGTTGGATCCTCGAGTACGGACTCGGCGCCTCGGCCGACAGCAGCGGCACATTTCTCACTCTCGGTCCCGCCCGCTATGCCGCGACCGATCTCGCTTTCTGGCTGGAGAATGGTCGCCGGATCGACCCCTTGAGCGGCCGGGATCTCGGTCCAGCGCCTGTTGCATTGCAGGCGACGGGTCCCGACATGTCGGCGGGACAGTTGCTCGGCGACGTCGCTGGCCTGCTGCAGGACGAACGGAAAGCCAGCGTACTTGTGCTGCCCGTCGACGCGACGACGCGTCTCGCCGTGATCATGCCGTCGCGTCTTTTCTCGACGGGCGAGGTCGTGGTTTTCTTTGTACAGGTTTTTCTGATGATATGGCTGTCGACCGCACTGCTGCTGATCCTGCTCGCCTTGCTGGTCGCCGGTCGTATCGCCCGCCGCGAGGCTGATCGCCTGACCGCACCGTTGCGACATCTCGAGCAGGTTTCGCATGCGCTCGCCGCCGGTCGACTCGATGCGCGCGTGTCGGTCGACGGCGCCGATGAAATCCTCGCGCTCGGGCGGCAGTTCAATGCCATGGGCGAGGCACTGGAGCGCAGCGTGACTGAGCTGAATGCGGTGCTGCAGTCGCGCAGTCGGCTGCTTGCCGACATCTCCCACGAGTTGCGCACGCCGCTGACTCTGGTAATCGGTCACGCCGAGCGCCTTGAGCGTGTGCCCGAAGCGAGACACGATGCCGCGATCATCACCGAGGCATCGCTCGACATGAAGCGCTTGCTTCGCGACCTCATGGACACCGCCCGGCTGGAGACCGTATCGCTCGGCGTGCAGTCGAAGGCGATCGACATTGCGCCGATCGCGGTGCGCACCGTGGAGGCGTTTGCGATGGCCGCTGCGCGCGCCGGCGTCGAGTTGACTTGTCTTGCGGCACCGGCCATTGCGCTGGCCGATGCGGAGCGTCTGCGGCAGGTGCTGTCGAACCTGCTGGCGAACGCGCTGCGGCACACGCCCCGCGAGGGCCGGGTGGTCGTGCGCGTCGAACGTGTACCTGATGCCGTGACCGTCGAGGTCATGGACTCAGGCAGCGGCATGGACGACGCGGATGCCACCCGGGCGTTCGAGCGGGGCTTCAGTCGACAGACCGCCGCCGAAGGCGAGACCCATGGTCTCGGCCTTGCGATCTGCAAACGGCTGACTGAGGCAATGGGTGGGCGCATCGCGATCGACTCGCAGCCCGGCTGCGGCACCCGCGTTGCGGTCACGCTGCAGGCGCCGCCTTGAGTGACGCTGTCTTGACTACGGCCGCGCGCCGGGCCGATACTCGATCGCGAATGAACACGCCTTACCCCCTGCTGACGTTCCGCGACTGCCGCGGTTGGTGGTGGCGCCCCTCCTGACGGAGTGGGTGCGGGCGACGTTTTTCGACTAAACAAATCAGGATCAGCTACCCGACCCATCTCCGGACACCATCCGGGATGGGTTTTTTCGTTTATGAAGCCACCCTTCGACATTTCGGGCGATCTCGACACGCCGGTCTCGGCCTTCCTCAAGCTGCAGGCCTTCAAGCCCGCTTTCCTGCTGGAGAGCGTCGAGGGCGGTGAGCGCGTCGGCCGCTACTCGTTCATCGGTTTCGGCGATGCCGCCTTCGAGTTGCGCCTCGATGACGCTGGCCAGTGGTTCGGTGGCCAGCTATTGCCGCTGCCCGCCGATCAGGCCGCCCTGCTCGCCTCGTTGCGGCAGGCGCTGGCGCGGGCCCCGCGGCCCACAGCGCCCGGCGCCGGGCCCGGCTTCCCGCTGGCCGGCGGTCTCGTTGGTTACTCGGCCTACGACGTCGTGCGCTGGTTCGAGCGCCTGCCGGCGCGTTTTGCGCAAGCCTCGACGGTGCCGCACATGCACTACGTCGCGCCTTCCTCGCTGCTGGTGTTCGACCATCTCACCCGCGGTATCGCGCTGCTGCACGCAGGCAGCGAGGTCGAGCGGCAGTCGTTGCGGCGCGAGGTGATCGCCGCCTTGCGCGGCGCCGTGCCGCCGTCGCGCGCGGGTGCAGGGTTTTCGCCGGCCACCGCCTCGATGTCGCAGGGCGAGTTTCTCGATGGCGTGGCGCGCACCAAGGAATACATTGCCGCCGGCGATGTCTACCAGCTCGTGCTGTCGGTGCGCTTCGGCGGCCGGCACTCGGTCGATCCCTTCGATGCCTACCGCGCGCTGCGCCTGATCAATCCCTCGCCGTACATGTATTACCTCGCGCTCGGCGAGTTGACGGTAGTCGGTTCCTCGCCGGAGGCGCTGGTCAAGTTGAGCGGCGGCCAGGCGCAGTTGCGGCCGATCGCCGGCACACGGCCTCGGGCAGCGGAGGACGCTGAAGACCGACGCCGCGAGCAGGAGCTGCTGGCCGACATCAAGGAAAACGCCGAGCACGTGATGCTGGTCGATCTTGCGCGCAATGATCTTGGCCGCGTGGCGCGCCCCGGCTCGGTACACGTACACCCGTACCGTTCCATCGAGCGCTACAGCCACGTCATGCATCTGGTGAGCGGCGTACGCGGTGAACTCGCAGCGGGCCGGGACGCGTTCGATTTGTTCGCGGCGGCATTTCCCGCCGGCACGCTGGTCGGCGCCCCGAAGGTACGGGCCATGGAAATCATTGACGAGCTCGAACCGGTCCGGCGCGACCTCTACGGCGGCACGGTGGGTTACTTCGGTGCGCAGGGCGATATGGACCAGGCGATCACCATCCGCACGCTGGTATTCCGCGGCGACGAATACTCCTACCAGGCGGGCGCCGGTATCGTCGCCGACAGCCAGCCGCAGAGCGAATACGAGGAAGTGCTCGCGAAGAGCGGTTCGGCCGCACGCGCCCTGCAGATGGCGGGGGAGGTCGCATGAGCGGCGGCAGCGGTCAGGGCGTGCGCTTGCTGCTGATCGACAACTACGACTCGTTCACCTACAACCTCGTGCAGGCCTTCCTCATCGAGGGCGCAGAGGTTGAGGTGCATCGCAACGACGCCCTAGGTATCGATGAGGCCTTTGCCCTCGAGCCCACGCATCTTTGCGTCTCACCGGGTCCCGGGGCACCTCGCGACGCGGGCATTTCGATCGAGCTCATCCGTGCCTTCGCCGGCAAGCTGCCGGTGTTCGGCGTCTGCCTTGGTCACCAGTCGATCACCGAAGCCTTCGGCGGCGAGGTGGTACGCGCGGGTCGGCAGATGCATGGCAAGACCTCGTTCGTGGATCATGACGCCGAGGGACTGTTCCGTGGCGTCACCAGGCCCTGCGAGGTCGGTCGCTACCATTCTTTGATCGCCGCGCCGGCGTCGCTGCCGGCCGATCTGCTGGTCACGGCACGCACTGCCGAGGGCGAGATCATGGGCATCCGCCATCGCGAGCTCATGATCGAAGGCGTGCAGTTCCATCCCGAGAGCGTGCTGACACCCGAGGGTCCACGGCTGCTGCGCAATTTCCTCGAGCAACGCGGGGGACGACGATGAGCGACGTACCGGGTCTGCGACCCCTGCTCGAGCGTCTGCTCGAACGGCGTGATCTCACGGAGCAGGAGGCCGCGGCCATCCTCGTCTCCCTCACCAATCCCGAGACTCCGGCGGCGCTCGCTGGTGCGCTGCTTGCTGCACTGCGTGCCAAGGGCGTCTGCGGTGCGGAATTGCGTGGCTTCGCCAAGGCGATGCGCGAACTCGCGCGGCGCCCGCTGTTCGACGAGGCGCTGCGCCGCGATGCCATCGATATCGTCGGCACGGGTGGCGACGCATCCGGCAGCGTCAACATTTCCACTGGCACGGCGCTGCTGGCTGCTGCGTGCGGCCTGCCGGTGATCAAGCACGGCAACCGTTCGATCTCCAGCCGGTCGGGCAGCGCCGACGTACTCGAGCGTCTCGGACTGCCGATGCCGCTCGATGAAGCCCGCGCCGGCACCTGCCTCGAGCGCAGCGGGTTCACCTTTCTGTTTGCCCCGCACTACCACCCGGCGATGAAGGCGATCGCGCCGGTACGCCAGGCGCTAGGTGTACGCACGGTCTTCAATGTGCTCGGACCGCTGACCAACCCGGCGGCACCGCCCTACGCCGTGGTGGGTGCCTTCAATGAATCCACCGCCGGCTTGATGGCCGAGGCGCTCGCCGGAATGCCCGGCCTCGGCCGGGCCTTCGTCATCCATGGCGCCAACGGCTGGGATGAGCCGACACCGCTCGGCCCGTTCACGTTGTTCGATGTGCGACCCGGGCAGGTGACGCGCACGCAGCGCTCACCAGCGGACTACGGTTTGCCGATCTGTTCGCCCGAGGCGCTGGTGGGTGGTGATGCCGCGTTCAACGCCGCAGCTCTCACCGCCGTGCTCACCGGCGAGGACCGCGGGCCGCACCGCGATGCGCTGGTGATGGGCGCCTCGCTCGCGCTGGAGTGTACGGGGCGTGTGACGAGCGCCCGTGAGGGCGTGGCGGTCGCCGACGCCGCGCTGGCGCAGGGGCGCGGCGCGTCCGTCCTAGAGAGGATCCGCGGACTCGGCGCCCGCGGCGCCGAGACCACTCCGCAACCCGGCACGACTCGGAGTACCGGGCAATGAGCAGTGATTTCCTCGCGAGCATGGCAGCGGGCAGCCGCGAACGCACTGCGGCGGCGCGCGCCATGCTGCCTGAGAAGGAGTTGCGCGCGCGCCTGCAGGATCTTCCGCCGCCGCCCCCTCTGCGCTTGTCCGTCGCAGGTTTCGATCTGATTGCCGAAATGAAATTGCGCTCACCGGCCACGGGCCCGTTGCGCAGCGCGCAGGAAGACGATCTCGAGGCGCGGGTCCGCGGCTATGCCGCGGCCGGTGCAGCCGCGGTCTCCGTACTCACCGAACCAACGCGTTTCGATGGTGCGCTCTCGCACCTGCAGCGCGCGGCGCACGCGCTTGCGCCAGTGGCGGTTCCGGCGATGCGCAAGGATTTTCTCGTCGATCCCTACCAGATCCTCGAGGCACGTGCGGCCGGCGCCGGCGGCGTGCTGTTGATCCTGCGCATGCTCGAGCCCGAGCTGCTGGTCGGGCTGTTCGAGACGGCGATGGAGCAGGGGCTGTTCGTGCTGCTCGAAGCGTTCGACGACGCCGACATCGAGGCTGCACAGCGTCTGCTTGATCGACCGCGGCCGGCAGCGCCCCGTGTACTGATGGGTGTCAATTGTCGTGATCTCGTCAGCCTGCAGGTGGTAGCGGGGCGGCTGGAAGAACTCGCGCCGCGCCTGCCGGCCGCGCTGCCGCGGGTGGCCGAGAGCGGACTCGCCACCGCGGCTGACGCCGCGCGACTCGCGGCTGCCGGCTACGATCTCGCGCTGGTTGGCAGCGCGCTCATGAGCGCCGCACATCCGCGCGACGTCGTCGCCGGCATGCTGCGGGCGGGACGCGAGGCGCGCCGGTGATGCTGGTGAAGATCTGCGGCCTGACCAGCGAAGAGGCTGTGGCGGCAGCGCTCGACGCCGGTGCGGACGCGCTGGGTTTCGTGTTCGCGCCGTCGGTACGCCGGGTTTCGCCCTTGGCGGCCATGCGGCTTGCCGCACCCGCGCGTGGCCGGGCCGCCTGCGTTGCGGTGATGAAGCAGCCGAGCCGCGCCGCAGTCGAGGAAGTGCTCGAAGTATTCGCGCCGGACTGGCTGCAGACCGACCATGGCGATACCGCAACACTGCCGGCGTTGGCGCAGGTTCGGCTGTTACCTGTGTATCGCGACGAAACCCTGCCGGCGCAGCTGCCCTCGCGACTGTTGTTCGAGGGCCCGCAGAGCGGTGCGGGTCGCACGGCGAACTGGGACCTCGCACGTATCGCCGCAGCGCGCACGCAGCTGGTGCTGGCTGGCGGGCTGCACGCCGACAATGTGGCGGCGGCCATCCGCAGCGTGCGGCCCTGGGGCGTCGATGTATCGAGCGGCGTCGAGTCGTCGCCCGGCTGCAAGTCCGTACAAAGAATTTATCAATTCGTTGCCGCTGCGCGTGCGGCCTTTGTGGAGTCGAGCATATGAATGCCCATGTCCGATTCACGGTCGAAGAGCAGCACGCGTTGCTCGAAGCCGAACTCGCCGGCCGCTTCCCGGATGCACGCGGTCGTTTCGGTCCCTACGGCGGTCGTTATGTCCCCGAAACGCTGATTCCGGCGCTCGAGCGGCTGGAGGCCGGCATGCGCGAGCACCTGCCGCGCGCGGATTTCCAGCGCGAACTCGCCGACCAGCTCGACTCGTGGGTGGGCCGTCCGACCGCGCTGTCGCATGCACCGCGGCTATCGGCAGCCTGGGGCGCCGACATCTGGTTCAAGCGCGAGGATCTCGCCCATACCGGCGCGCACAAGATCAACAACGCACTCGGCCAGGCCTTGCTCGCGCAGCGACTGGGCGCCAGGCGCATCGTCGCCGAGACCGGCGCGGGCCAGCATGGCGTGGCAAGTGCGGCGGCCTGCGCGCGGCTCGGTCTGCCCTGCACGGTGTACATGGGTGCGATCGACATGGAGCGCCAGGCGCCGAACGTCGGCCGCATGCGTCTGCTCGGCGCTGAAGTGGTGCCGGTGACGGGCGGCGATCAGACATTGCGCGCCGCCATCGACGAGGCGCTGCGCGACTGGGTTGCGGATCCGAACGGCACCTTCTACCTGCTCGGCTCGGCAGTCGGCCCGCATCCCTATCCACTGCTGGTGCGCGAACTGCAGGCCGTCATCGGCCGCGAGGCCCGCGCGCAGTTCCTGCGGCGTCAAGGACGGTTGCCGGACGCCGTGTTCGCCTGCGTCGGCGGCGGCTCGAATTCCATCGGCATGTTCCACGCCTTCGTACCCGATCGTGAGGTCGCCATCATCGGTGTCGAAGCGGGCGGCCGTGGCAGTGCGCTCGGCGAAAACGCCGCCAGTCTTTCCTATGGCTGGCCCGGCGTGCTGCAGGGCTGCTATTCGCTGCTGCTGCAGGACGAGAACGGCCAGATCCACGAGACCGACTCGATCTCCGCCGGTCTCGACTATCCCGGCGTTGGTCCCGAGCATGCGCTGTTGCTCGCGGCGGGTCGCGTGCACTACGAGTCCGCGACCGACGACGAGGCGCTCGCAGCGCTGCAGGAGTGCTCGCGCCTCGAGGGCATCCTGCCTGCGCTCGAGACGGCGCACGCGCTGCATGGCGCGAAGCGCTGGGCGATGCACAACCCCGGCAAACAGGCACTCATCTGCATGTCGGGTCGCGGCGACAAGGACATGCCGACGCTGCAGCGCACGCTGCTCGCCGGCAATACGAACGCCACGCAGGGTCATGCCGGAGCCAAGCCATGAAGCCGCATGCACGTTTGAGTGACGCCGTCCGCGCTGCTGCCGCACGCGGCGAGCCGGCGCTGGTGGCTTTCATGACGGCCGGCTTCCCAAGCGCTGCGCATTTTCGCGAGCAGCTGCTCGCGGTGGCCGCCGCTGCTGATGTCGTCGAGATCGGTGTGCCGTTCACCGATCCGATGGCCGACGGCATGACCATCCAGCGCTCCAGTCAGGCGGCACTCAAACAGGGTGTCAGCCTGCGCTGGATCCTCGAGCAACTCGATTCGATGCAGCGACCGCCAGCCCCGCTGGTGCTGATGAGCTATCTCAACCCGCTGCTGCAATACGGTTACGAGCGTCTCGCTGCACGGGCGGCAGCCGTCGGCGTCTGCGGATTCATCGTGCCCGACCTGCCGTTCGATGAAGGCGATGAGTTGCGGAGCGCGCTGCAGGCGGCGGGTGTCGCGCTGGTGCAGATGGTCACGCCGGTGACCACGACCGAGCGTCTTGCGAAAGTCTGTGCGGCGAGCGAGGGTTTCGTTTATGCCGTCACCATGACCGGCACTACCGGTAAATCCGTCGAGGTTCCCGACAGCGTGCTCGACTATCTCGCCCGCGTGCGCGCGGTGTCGCCGGTGCCGGTGTGTGCGGGTTTCGGCATCCGCTCGGCAGCGCAGGTGGCGCGTCTGCGCGGTGCCGTGGAGGGCGTTGTCGTGGGCTCGGCACTGGTCGAAGTACTTGAGCGCGGTGAGGATGCGACCGCGTGGCTGCGACGCCTGCGCGTGTCATGAGAAGGAGCGCAGCTGACGCAGAACTGCTTTCGAGCGCTCGTCGTCGAAGGGCAGCAGACGTGTCTCGATGGCCTGTCTGAAGCCCCGCAGGCGTGCGTCGCGAACACTGCGTGCGCCCGCAGTATCGATGCCTTTGACTGCATCCTTTTGCCGCTGCTTTTCGTTGGTCACGAAGGCGCTCGCTGATTCCAGAAAGAGCACCGGATCCTCGATTGCCAACGCCGCGGCAGCGCGCAGCACGTAAAGATCGCTGGCGGGTTGGACCGCGATCATGCGGTCGACCAGCTGCAATGCCTCCCGCGCAAGCACGGTGCGCTCGTCGGCCGCCGCACGAGTCCGCCACTCGATACGCAGTTGCATCGCCTCGCGATACCAATCATCCGTGACGGCGGTTGCCGCAAGCCGCGGCTCGAGGCTGCGTACCGCGGCCCAGTTGCCTTCGGCAGCCTGACGCCAGCCGACAAGAACGGCCTGCGCAGAATCAGGCAGGCTCTTCATGGAAAGTGGAGCGACGTCGTTTCGAAGCCCGCGGGCGTTGTCCAGCAAGTGAGGCCGCAAGCGGGCAAAGACCAGATCGGCATCCAGCGGAAAACGTGCGACCGCAGTGGCACGCAGCGTCGCGGCCTCGGCTGTCTGACCGGCGGCCTCCAGGCCGATCGCCAGCGTGTAGGCACCCGCCGCACCGTCACGGTGATGACGCGCGAATTGCGCCGCCGTCTGGGTGAATCCGAGCAGCACCATCCGGCTGCCGAGATAGGGCATGTCGAGCGGCAGCGCGGCGACGTCGGATCGATCCGGAACATCCGCCGGTGCTGCCCGGATAAAGGGATTGTGGTTGCCGAGCAGGCGGTCGAGATCGCGTGAGGTCAGCCCGCCGCGAACCGGGGAGCTCTCGGTAGCCAGCAGATTACGATCATCGCTGAGCACCGTACCGTCGCGAGCCAGCATCGCCATGCCTTCATCGGTGGCGGCAAGGCAGGCGGCGAGGTCCTCCACCGTGCCGATGCCGGCCGCCAAAAAATAGTCGGGATAGCGGGCGAGCACGGAGCTCGCCTGAACGGCCTCCCGCTCGGGCGCGAGTGGGGCCGCCGAAGCCATGAACATCAACTCCATCGGCTCAGGGCGATAGAGTCGCACGTGAGGGAACACGCTCGACAGCGTCACTGCAATGGATCGCAGCAGGTGTTCGTCGATGAACTGCGCGTTGATCCACAACAGCAAGACGCCATTTCCGGTCAGACGGGAGCGGGCGATCCGCAGGAACTCCTGCGAATAGAGGTTGGCAGCACCGGCGGTCCACGGGTGCGAAGGCTGCGAGACCACGATGTCGTACTGCCGTTGGGTGAGGTTCAGTGCGTTTCGGGCATCGTTTTCGATCAGACGCACGCGCGGATCGGCGAGCGGATCAGCGGCGCGCCAGCGCGCATAACTGGCATTGGCCGCGATGACCTGCGGTTCGAGCTCGACGACGTCGATCACCTCGAACTGCTGCGGCACATCTTCGACGGCCACACCGCCGCCGAAGCCCACCACCAGCATGCTGCGCGCTTGTGGACGCGCGGTGATCGGCAGAGCCGTGAGCCAGCGCTGGCTGTGTCGAACGGGTGGCGTGCCGGCACGCCGCACCGTGGCCTCGGGCAGCCCGTTGGTACGCAGGTAGAAGCTGCCATCGTCCCGCTCCTTGACCAGCACCGTAGCCGAGCGGCCGACAGCAAGAAATCTTTGCAGGCCTTCGGTGGAGTCATCGACGAGCGATGCATCGATGATCGCCGCCGGCAGCGGCGGGCGAAAGACGAGCACAAAGGAAAGCGCAGCCGCGCTGATCAGCACCTTGGTCCGTCGGGCGCTTGCCGTGAAGCACCACATCGCCGCTACCGCTGCGGCGAGGCTCAGGGCGACGGCGAGACGCGCCGTGCCCTCGAATGAAAGTGCCGGGATCAGCCACATGCCGGCAGCGAGCGCACCGCTGACCGCGCCGATGGTGTTGAGGGCATATACCTGACCGGTTGCCCGCGCCGACTCGACGCCATGGTCGCTCAGCATGCGGATGAGCAACGGGAATGCCGCGCCCATGAAAAGCGTTGCAGGCAGCATGGCGACGATGGCACGCGTGGCCAGTTCCGCGGCTCCAAGATTGGTCGCCAGTTGGCCCAGCCACAGCTGTGCACCCGCGGCAGCAAGGGCTACGCCGAGTTGTGTCGCGGCATAGGCGATGGCTGCACCGCGTGGGCTCAGCCGGCGCGTGGAAAAGAGACTGCCGAGGCCTATGCCGAGCAGAAAACTCGCCAGCATCGTGGAGAAAGCGGCCAGACTGCTGCCGAGCGCATGGCTCAGCATGCGGGTCCACAGAACCTCGTAGGTGAGGGCGACGAACCCGCTGGCGGCGGCAAGCGCCAGCAGCACGATTCGACTATTGCGCGCCGGAGCATCCGCGTGCGTAACGGTCGTCGTGTCCGCCGTCGCCGCCGAATGGTGTCGATCGCTGCCCGGGGTTCTGCTGATCGTATAGGCGATCAGCACGACGAGCAGATTCAGCGCGATCGCGGCAACGGTGCTTTGGCGGAGTCCGAAGTCCGGGATCAGCCACCAGCCGCCGGCAAGAGCGCCCGCTGCGGCACCGAGGGTGTTGGCCGCATACAGCACGGCGATCCTCGGGCCCGTCTGGTCCGCAGCACGCACGGCGAAACCCGCCAGCACCGGCAGGGTGGCTCCCATGAGCATTGTCGGCAACAGCAGTAACAGACAGGTTGCCGCGAAGTAGAGCCGAGGCGTCAGTCCCGTTGCTGAGGGCGGATCGGGTAATCCGCCGGCCATCGCGACGTACCACGCGCCGAATTGGGCGAGCAGCAGCGGAATCGCCACCGCGCACATCGCAATGCCGAGTTCAAGGAGCGCGAAGGTTCGCAGCGAGCGGCCCGATCCCGCGTGCAGCCAGCGCGGCAGGATTGCTGCGCCGAGCGCCAGCCCGAGCATATAGCTGGCGAGTACCACCGATACCGCGGCTTCGGAAGTGCCGAGTACCAGCGAGTATTGCCGCGACCAAATCGTCTGGTAGAGCAGCCCGGCGACACCGGAGATGACGAAGCATCCGGCGGTGGCGGCGTAGGTCCAGTCAGGTCGCTGCTTTGCCGAGTTCCCAGGCGATGTGCTTGCTTTGAAGGAACTCTTCGAGACCTTGGACCCCGTGTAGGCGACCAATACCGCTCTCCTTGTATCCGCCGGTCTCGATCTCCGCAGCGAGCCGACCGTGCATATTGAGCCACACGGTACCCGCTTTGATTTTTTGCGCAACCCGCTGCCCGCGCTGCAGGTCGGCTGTCCAGACGCTGGCGGCCAGACCGAAGCGGCTGTCGTTGGCCTGGCGCAAGGCCTCGTCCTCGGTGGCGAAGCGCTGCAGCGTCAGTACGGGTCCAAAAATTTCCTGATGCAGGATAGGGTTGGTCGGATCATCGATCTCCAGTACACCCGGCGCCAGAAACGCACCGCTCGCGAGCGAGCCGCCGGGCCGGCGCGGCTGCAGCCGCGCGCGCGCACCGGCGGTCACGGCCGCCTCGGTCAAGGCCTCCACCCGTTCGCGGCTGCGTTGGTCGATGAGCGGTCCAAGTTGGGTAGCGGGCTGCACACCGGGTCCAAGCACCATCGCCTCGAGCGCGGCGACCAGCCGTTGCGCGAATTCGGCGAAGATCCGCTCGTGAACGATCAGGCGAGAGGCTGCCACGCATTGCTGGCCCGCCATGATCATGCCCGCCTTGACGAGCGCGCCGACCGTACGTGCGATGTCGGCGTCGGGAAAAATCACGCATGGCGCGCTGCCGCCGAGTTCGAGATTGAGCCGCTTCAGGGTTCCTGCGGCATCCGCCATGATCAGCTTGCCGACATGTGTGCTGCCGGTGTAACTGACCACATCGACTTCCGTCGATGCGACGAGATGCTTGGCTCCGGCCGTGCCGCGCTCGGCGAAAGCGTTGATGCAGCCAGCAGGTAAAGCAGTGCAAGCGGCGAATGCCTCGCTGACGAGTGCACTCGTCCCGGCGGTCTGGGCCGCATGCTTGATCACGGTGGTGCACCCGGCCGCCAGCGCCGGCCCAAGCGAGCGCACCAGCAGGATGAGCGGCGCGTTCCAAGGCACGATGATGCCGGCCACGCCCATCGGCTCGCGCGCGATCATCGATATCTGGCCCGGTTCCGTTTCCAAGACTCGGCCGAAATTCGCACGGGCAAGCCCGGCGTAGAATCTCAGCTCCGCTGAGGAGATCGCCACCTCGTGCAGACATTCGCCGATCGGCTTGCCGTTCTCCAGACAGAGCATCCTGCCCAGCACGTCGCGGCGGGCATCGAGCGCATCGGCCATTTCGAGCAGGGCGCGAGCCCGACGGCGTGGATCATGCGCCCATGAGGTGGTGTCGTACGCCATGCGCGCGGCGACGATCGAGGCTTCGGCTTCGGCCAGTGAACCATCTGCGTACCGGCACACTTCGCTGCCGTCCGCCGGATTCACGGTGACCGCTTCGCTGCGATCGACGGACTCGATCCATTCGCCATTGATCCAATGTCTGGCAAGACCTTCCATCGGCAGTGACTCCGTCGCTGAATTCGAAGACGACTAGAATCCCGAATGCCGACGCGCGCAGCAATGGTTCCGTCCCGGCAGGTCTGATTCCCGAAGAAACAATCCCGAATTGCGCCGGGTTTCGCGGCATAGTCCTGCAGATGGCGGGGACGTCCAAGGAGAGAACGACATGACGGTGCTTGCCGGACGAGTGGCCTTCGTGACGGGCGGTGCGAAGGGTATTGGCATCGCCTATTGCCAGGCGCTGGTTGCGGCGGGCGCGGCCGTCGTGGTGGCCGATGTGGTCGATCCGGAGCCGGTGGTGCAGCAGCTGCGTGCAGCGGAACCGGAGGCGCGCGTGTTCGGGTTGTGCTTCGATGTGAGCAGCGAGCCCGAGGTCATCAAGGCCGTGGCCGCAGCAGAGGCATTTGCCGGCGGCATTGACGTGCTCGTGAACAATGCGGCGATCTTCGCCACGCTGCCGCCTGCAGACGTGACCGACATCGACGTCGAGCTGTGGGATCGGGTGATGGCGGTGAACGTCCGCGGCTGCTTTCTCATGGTCAAGCACGTGGTGCCGGTGATGAAGCGGCGCGGTGGCGGCAAGATCATCAACATCACCTCCGGCGTCGCCTACAAGGGACTGCCCGGTATGGTCCACTACTCCGCCAGCAAGGGTGCGCTGACCACGATGACCCGAGCACTGTCGCGCGAGCTCGGCGGCTTCGGGATCTGCGTGAATTCTTTGGCACCCGGTGCGGTCATGAGCGACACCATTCTGCAGAACGTGGCGCACGTGCAGCGTTACCACCAGTTCGCGACACAGCAGCGTGCACTCAAGCGCGACATGGTTCCGCAGGATCTGCTGGGCGCGCTGGTGTTTCTGGCTTCCTCGGCCAGTGACTTCGTCACCGGCCAGACGCTCGCCGTGGACGGCGGCTCGGTCAACACCTGATGGTTCCCGGCCCTGCCGCGGCCAATGACCACGTTGCCGCCGTCATCGACGAGGCACCGATCGGCAGACTGCACTGGCGCATTTTCCTGATCTGCGCCGCCATCATGTCGCTCGATGGGTTCGATCTCGGGCTGCTCGGCTTTGTGGTGCCGGCAATGGCCGCCGACTGGTCGCTGCCGCCTTCGAGCTTCGCCTTCGCACTATCGGCTTCCCTGATCGGCGTCGCGTTCGGATCGGCCATCGCGGGCTGGATCGGGGACCGACTGGGAAGACGGACGGCGCTGCTGTGGATGTTCGTCATCGGTGCAGCGGGAAGTCTGCTGACCGCCTTGTGCACGGATCTCACGACCCTGTCCATCTGCCGCTTCGTCACCGGCTTCGGCATGGGCGGTGCGATCCCCAACGTGATCGCGCTCGTCACCGAATTCGCGCCGAAGCGTCGGCGTTCATTCCTCGTCGTGATGGTCTACTCCATGGCCGCGCTCGGCTCGACCGGAGCGAGCGTGATCGCGGGTCCCTTGATCGCCGGCTGGGGCTGGCAGTCGATGTTCATCGTCGGCGGCGTGCTGCCATTGCTGGTCGGTCTGCTGGCGTTCCTTGCTTTGCCCGAGTCGGTGAAGTTCCTGATCGTCAGCGGCAGGCAACCGCAGGCCGCGGCGGATCTGCTCAACCGGCTGAGCGGTCGAGCAGTGGGCGACCCGGTGCTGACGAAGGCCTTGCAGATGCCGCTGCCGGAAACGGCGGAGTCGAAGGCAGCGCTCTCATCCTCGAAACTGTTGTTTGCAGGCTGGCTGCGCTGGGTGACCCCGTTGCTGTGGGTCGCCTTCATCGGTACGCAGGCGCTGGTGTTCTTCAACTCGAGCTGGATGCCGACCTTGTTGCGCGAAGCGGGGTTTTCCCTGCAGGTCGCGATCCAGGCGACCGGGCTCTTCCACCTCGGCAGCGTATTTGGCGGGCTTGCGACGTCATGGTTGGCTGCGCGCTACCCGCTGTCGCGCTTGCTGGCGCTGCTCTACCTGCTTGCCACGCTGAGTCTGCTGGCGCTGGGAGCGGAGATCAGCAGCGTTACAGCCGCCTACATGCTCGCGTTCTGCGTGGGCTTCGGAGTGGTCGGCGCCTCGTTCTGTCTGGGTGCTTTTGCCTCGAGCTGCTATTCCGACACGGTTCGGGCGCGCGGCGTGGGCTGGGGACTCGGCATCGGCCGTATCGGTTCGATCTCGAGCCCGCTGTTCGGTGGCGCTGCCCTGGCGGCGGGCTATACGGTCGATTCCATCATCTCCACACTCGCGATCCCCGCCGCGGCATGCTGCGTCGTGATGCTGCTGATCACGCGGCTGCAACCGAGGGCGCCGAACGCCTAGACACTCTCCAACGCGGCCTTCAGGTCCCGCAGGAAGGCTGCTCCAGTCGCGCCATCGACGGCGCGATGATCGCAGGAGAGGGTCAAGGTGAGTGTTGCCGCATCGCCAGCCGAACGGATTGCGCCGACAGCGAGGGACGCGCACTGCGGCATCGTGATGATCGAGGTGAACTCCCGAACCCCGTACATGCCGAGGTTCGAGACCGTGAATGAGGCGCCGTCGAGATCGCCCGTGCCCAGTCGTCGCTCCGTGACTCGCTGGCGCAGTTCCGCCAGTTGCCGCGTCAAATCCGTCAGGGATAGCCGATCGGCAAAACGGAGTACGGGCGCAAGCACGGCCTCGTCGGTCGCCACCGCCACGGCAATATGTGCGTGAGTGAAGGTCAGCAGGCCGGTTTCGGCATGATTGGCGTTCACGGAAGGGTGCGTTGGCAGCACGCGAGCGGTGGCGTGCACGATCAGATCGTTGATCGATGGCGCTGCGTCTGATTCTTTGAGTCGGGCACGCAAAGCCTGCAGTGGTCGGGCATCGACATCCATCACCAAGTAGAAGTGCGGAATCTCGCGAGCAGACCCGAGCATTTTTTTGGCGATAGCGCGTCTCGTCGCGCTCCAGGGCAGCACGCGCGGCTGCTCGATGCCACTTGCATCGACCATGGGCGGGGCGAGCACGGCGGCGGTGACGTCAGCGCGACCCGCCGCGGCCCGTTCCACGTCTTCCTGCAGGATGCGCCCGTTGGGCCCCGTTCCGCGTAGTCCTTCGAGCGATACGCCAAGGCTTTCGGCAAGACGCCTCACGGGAGGGCTGATCCGAACGGGAGCGCCGCCGCCGGTAGCCGGCGCTGTCGATTCGGTCATCGCGGGTAGCGACGCTGCAGCCGCAAACGTTGGAACGGCCGTAGCGGCAGGAGCAGCCGGCGCCGCGTTCGTGACGTCGGCCGTCTCGCTGCCCGGGGGCGCGCGGAAGCTTGCGATGAAGGCGTCGATTTCCTGGTCGCTGCTGCCAGCCTCGGCGATGATGCCGACCAGCGCGCCGACGGCGCCGGCATTGCCGGCTTCGAGCAGGATGCGCCGCAAAATCCCTGCAGCGGGCGCATCGACGCTGTTGACGATTTTCTCCGACTCCACCTCGAGCAGCGGCTCGCCGCGGGCAACCGGATCGCCCGGATTCTTGAGCCACCCGGCAATGGTCCCCTCGGTCATCTCGAGGCCCCACTTCGGCACGACCACTGCGGAAATTCTGCTGCTCATCGGAGAACCTCTTCGACGGCGGCGATGATGCGCCGCGGGTTGGGCAGATAGGCGCGTTCGAGTTCGCGCGCCTGAGGTACCGGAGTATGCGGTGCCGTCACCATCTTGATCGGTGCCTTGAGATCATGAAACGCCTTGTCTGCCGCGAGCGCCGCGATGTCGGCCGTGAGCCCGCAGCGCGGTGGCGACTCGTCGACCACCACCAGCCGTCCGGTTGCCGATACGCTCTCAAGGATCGTCTCTTCGTCGAGTGGCGAGGGTGTTCGCGGGTCGATGACGTCGCAGCGGATGCCGCGAGTTTTGCGCAGTTCGTCGGCGGCCTGGACGGACCAGTTCACGGCCTGTCCGAAAGCAACAATGGTGACATCCTCACCTTCGCGCGGCATCGCCGCTTCGCCGAATGGAATGCTGTAAGCCTCGTCAGGGACTTCGCACTTTTCGGTGTAGAGCACCTTGGGTTCGAAGAACAGCACCGGGTCCTCGTCGCGGATGGCGGTGATGAGCAGCCCCTTGGCGTCGTAGGCGTTCGATGGCACTACAACCTTGAGTCCCGGAAAGCTCGTGAAGATCGGATAAAACGTCTGCGAGTGCTGTGCGCCCGCGTTGCGGCCGCCGCCGGTGGTCATGCGGATCACCACCGGGCAGGCACACTGACCGCCGAACATGTAGCGGAACTTGGCGATCTGGTTGACGATCTGGTCGAAACACACCGCGGTCAAATCAGCAAACATGATCTCGGCGATAGGTCGCAAACCGCAGAGCGCTGCGCCGGACGCGGCACCGATGATCGCGGCTTCCGAAATCGGCGAGTCGATCACGCGTTGACGACCGTATTGGCGGTAGAGCCCCTTGGAGACCCCGAACACGCCGCCGATCTCCACTGATGCCCCGTCCTTCTCGAAGCCGCCGACGTCTTCGCCGATGAGAAAGACCCGTGGATCGCAGGCAAACTCGTGGTGCAGTGCCTCGTTCAGCGCATCGCGCATGCTCTTGATGGCCATGATCCTTGATCCTCAGCGATAGCGAACGTAGACGTCTTGCAGCACATCGTCGGCCGTCGGCCGCGGTGCAGCCTTCGCCTGTTCGACTGCGGTGTCCATAAGGCTGGCAATCTCGGCATCGACGGCAGCGAGATCCGCTGCGGACAGTGCTCCCGAAGCCGTCACCCGCTCGATGAAGCGCGGCAGGCAGTCCTGCCGTTGCCGCAGCGCCGCGACCTCATCGCGGCTGCGATACAACTGCGGGTCACCCTCGTGGTGTCCATAGAACCGTGGTGCGCTCGCTACGATGGTCGACGGTCCTTCGCCGCGGCGCGCGCGCGATATGGCAACGCCGGCGGCGGCATGTACAGCAAAGAAATCCACGCCATCCACGCTGACTGCGGGCATGCCCATCGCCGCAGCCCGACCCGCCAGGTCGCGGTTGCCCGTAGCGTTGCCGATGGGCGTCATTTCGCCCCAACCGTTGTCTTCGATGACGAATATTTTTGGCAGTCGCAATACGACAGCGAGGTTCATGGCTTCAAAGACGCTGCCGATGTTGGTTCCGCCGTCGCCGACGAACGATACCGCTACCCAGGAGGCGCCGGTCATCGAAGCGGCGAGTGCCGCACCGACAGCGATCGGCGCGCCGGCGCCGACCACGGCGTTGGCGCCCAGCATGCCGCGACTGAAGTCGGCGATATGCATCGTCCCGCCCTTGCCGCCACACAAGCCCTCCGTCGAGCCCCAGAGCTCCTTCATCATGGCAATCGGATCGCAGCCTTTCGCCAGGCAATGACCATGACCGCGGTGGGTGCTGATGATCTTGTCGTCGTCGGTCAGGTGTTCGCACACACCCACGGCGATGGCTTCCATACCGGCGTAGAGGTGGGTGAATCCGGCGATCTGCCCGGTCTGGAATTCGACCCGGGTGCGCTCCTCGAATTCGCGCAGCAGCCGCAGCCGGCGATAGGCGCCAAGCAGTTGGTCAGGTGTCATGGTGCGGATTTCCTCGATGGTCCCCATTGCATCAGCCGCGTCTAAGCAAGCGCACAAGTGCGCGTTCTGAACGCAGCAGGGTTTCGTCTATATCGGCCTCGGTCATGGCAGAGCAAAGATTGAAGCGCGCGCCTCCTGCCATCAGCACGCCTTCCTCCTGCAGCAGGACGGCCAGCCTTGCCGACGTACCGAGGTCCTCTGCAGCGAGATCGTCTGGCGTATGTGCCACGTCGCGATCGATGAGGCGCAGGCTGAAAATTCCGCGAGGTCCCTGCAGGAGGCAGGGTACGTCATGTCGCCGCAGCAATGCGGTCAGTTCGCGCATCAGCCGTGCCTGTATGGCATCGATGCGCTCGTAGTGTCCGAACTGCTTCGACTGCAGCAGGCGCAGGGTGGCAAGCCCTGCGGCCATGGCAAGCGGAAAGGCGTTGAAGGTACCAGCGCCTGTCACGCGTTGCTCGCGGAGCACGCGCAACACTTCACGTCGACCGGCAACGGCAGCCAACGGCAACCCTCCGCCCAGCGCCTTGCCGAGCACCGCCAGATCCGGCGTGACGCCGAATGCGCCTTGGGCGCCCGAGAGGCCGATACGAAATCCGGTGATCACTTCGTCGAAACACAGCAGGACGCCGTACCGGTCGCACAGGTGTCGCACCGCCTGCAAATACCCCGGGCGCGGCGGGCAGCAGGCGTAGTTGCACATGACCGCTTCCATCAGCACGAGAGCGATATTGTCCGCGTGTTCGCGGAGCAGCGTCTCGAGTGCTTCGGCGTCGTTCCACGGCAAGCAGAAGGACTCGTCCGCAGATTGCGGCCACTGGCCCTCGCTGGTGTTCACCGAGACGTTGTCCATCCAGCCGTGGTAATGCCCGACGAAGCGGACAAACCGGCGACGTCCGGTGTAGGCCCGCGCGATGCGGATGGCGAGCTGATCCGCCTCGGTACCGGAGATGGCAAAGCGGACATTTTCGGCGCAGGGCAGTACGGCCGAGATCGCCTCGGCCAGCTCGATCTCGCTCGTCGTATGCGCCCTTGCCGAGGTCACGCTGAACAGCTGGTGCAGCTGTTGCTGCACGGCGTCGACATAGGCTGCGTTCGAGTAGCCGAAAATGGCGGGACCCATGCCCAGAGTGAAGTCGATGTAGTCACGCCCGTCGACGTCGATGACACGTGCACCGCGCCCGGTACTCAGCACCAGTGGCGGCGGCGCCTTGGGACCGGCGCGCAGATTCGACTGCGTGCCGGGCATCACCCGCGCAGCGCGCACGAGCCACTCGGCGACCGACTGTTGATCTGGCGGGCTACGGCTCATGCAGCATCGTGTTTCATCGGGGACGCTAGTGTCGCCTGTCCAGCCACTGCTGCGCGCGCGGCTGATGACGGCGGAACCCATTTCCAAAAACAATCACCTGCTCTCGCAAGTCGCGTGTCGCCGCATCGCCACGACATTCCGCCGCTTGACGCCAAAACATGGCCCGGGAAATGGTTTATGTTTCACCTGTGAATAGACCGAACGTCCTGCTGATCATCACCGACCAGCATCGTGCCGACCACCTCGGCTGCTACGGCAATCGGCAGGTACGCACGCCGCACCTCGATGGGCTCGCCGCGCGCGGCCAGCGTTTCGAGCGCTGCTATGTGGCTAATCCGATCTGTATGCCAAACCGGGCGACGCTGCTTACGGGACGCATGCCTTCGGTCAACGGTGTGCGTCACAACGGAGTGCCGTTGCCGCTCGAGTCGGTCACCGTCGCCGAGGTCATGCGTCGTGCCGGGTATCGTACGGCGCTCGTTGGCAAGGCCCACCTGCAGTCGCAGTCGCGACGGGAAGTGCCGGATCCTCTGCTGTTTGCTTCGATGCGTCCGAACGCACAGAGCCGTGAGCATTGGCCGACCGCGATGCCCGACGTCACCGCTGACCCGCGCTATCTCGCCGAGCGCGAGGAACTCTGGGCTGCCGAACCGCATCGCTCGGTGACTCTGCCGTACTACGGTTTCGAGCACGTGGAATTTGCTTGTGGCCACGGCGATCAGGTCAGCGGGCACTACCGGGCATGGGCGCGAGAGCGTCTGCCGCAGATCGATCAACTCATCGGCGCCGCCCATGCCTTGCCGGGCATTTCGCAGGCGCCGCAAGCCTGGCGCACGGCGGTACCCGAGGAGCTGTACCCTACGGCCTTCGTCGAGCAGCGCACCGTGGCGGCGCTCGAAAGATTCGCTGCGGGTGCCGACGAGGCGCCGTTCCTGCTGCAGTGTTCGTTCCCGGATCCGCATCACCCGTTTACGCCGCCGGGTCGTTACTGGGATATGTACGACCCAAAGGACGTCGTTTTGCCGGCATCCTTCGGTCATGTAGACCCTGAAGAGCCGACGCTGCTGCGCCGTCTGCGAGCCCTGCAATCGCAGGCTGGCTTCGTGCCGGGTCGTTTTTGCACGCAGTTCGTCGGCGAGACGGCGCTGCGTCAGGCGATCGCGCTGAGTTATGGCTCGATCAGCATGATCGACGATGCCGTAGGTCGCATTCTCGCTGCCTTGCGCAGGCTCGGTCTCGAGCAGAACACCATCGTGATCTTCACCTCCGATCACGGCGATCTGATGGGCGACCATTCATTGATCTTCAAGCAGGGTTTTCACTACGAGGGCGTGATCCGGGTTCCGTTGCTGTGGAGTGATCCGGCCGCCGCGCAGCCCGCGGTGCGCAGCGACGTGGTAAGCACGCTGGACCTCGCGCGGTCCATTCTCGGCAGGTCGGGACTCACCGTACCGGTCGGCGTACAGGGCATCAACGTGCTCGATCCGGAAAACGGCCGCGAAGGTGTGGTCATCGAAGAGGACGAGTTGCCCATCCACATGGGCGAGCTGGGCCCCGTCCGACTCACGAGCTATGTCGATCGACGTTGGCGACTGACCGTTTGGCATGGCGAGTCGCAAGGCGAGCTCTTCGACCGCAACAGCGATCCGCACGAGCTGCAAAATCTCTGGAACAATCCGAGCGCTGCGGCGGTGCGGGCGGAGTTGACCGAGCGCCTGCTGCGCGCCCGGCTGGAGATGATCGATGTGTTGCCTCTTGCCCGTCGGTCTGCCTGAGAATCAGGCTGGAAGAAGACCGAGCAGCATCCTGCACCGCAATGACCGCGACCGGCGCATTCAGTTGCCCTCGCGCGGGATGCGGTTCAGCCATCGCCTCGAGAAAACCTTCTCGTCGTTCAATGAGGCTTCGATACCCTCATCGACAATGAAATGCGTGGGTGTCGACGTCATCGTCGCATCGGCGGCGACGGTGACCTTCCAGCCGGGGCGCTCCACGGTTCTGCTCGACTCCAGCGACATCCGGTACGAGTTGACGTCGCCCTCGGTCATGCTGGCATCGAACGAGACAGCATTGCCGTAAGTGGTGAGATCGATGTCCTGCATCACCCTTTTTTCAGGCCCCATCGCCGTGCGCATGCGCACTTGCCGGGCCTTGATCGGGCCCTCCGTTGCGATCAACACCGGCTTCGAGCCCAGCTCGAGCTGCTGACCGCCCTTGGCGCCGTGGATCACCTCGATCGGCATCGCCGGCTCAGACGCCGGCCGCGGTCGTACCGGCAACACGAGCGCGGTGCCTTGCAGATGCAGCGTGATACTTGCCGGCTCCGGGCTCGGCCAGAGGATCGGCCACTGGCCCTGCGAGACGGAGATGCGGATTCGCGAGCCCTTGTGCAGACGCCGCGAAACGTAGTTGAAGGCAAGTTGGCCATCGCGCGGGGTACCCGGTTCGAGGGCTAATACGGCGGTGTGCCCGGCGTTGTGCGAGAGATTCACCGCGCCAAAGCTCACCAGCCAGGAGCGTCCATCGGGAGTGATTTCGTTGAGTCGCGCCGCGAGCTTGGCGATGGGTCGGTCGGATTCGACACGCACCTCCAAGAGCGGATTGCCGGCGATTTCGAGGTCGGCCTCGAGCGGCGCCGTCTCGAACAGCAGCGAGAGCTCGTCGTCGCGCGACTGCTCTGTGGGCCCGTTGATCGCCATGTCGTTCGGGCTGAGCAGTGGAATACAGCCGCCCACCGTGACGAAAGCCGGCACCTCGGCCTTGCCGCCGCGTGCGCGGCCACGGCGCAGCGAACGGTCGCTGCCAGGGAAAAATCGCGTGGCGGTGATCTGCGGTGAGGGCCACGACTTTTCAGCCACCCACCGTCCGGGCGTATCGCCGGGGTAGGACTGTGCGACCGCCGCGTCGGCCATGTAGGTGCGCAGCATCGGTTCGTCCATGAGCCCGGTGTCGTTGCCGTTCAGCCAGTGATCCCACCAGCGACACTCCTCGACGGCCCAGTCGAGTCGCGGCCCGGGAATTCCCCGGTCAGGAAATGCATGACCCCAGGGGCCGACCAGTCCCTTGCGTGGACAGGAGAGTCGCTCAAGCAGGCGCGGAACGGAGTTGACGTACGAGTCCATCACGCCGCCGTTGGCGTAGACCGCGCACTGGATTTTGGAGTAGTCGATGAGAATGCGGTCGCGCCAGTACTGGTCAACGAGCTGATGACGCGTCCACTCCGCGACCAGCGGAATCTGCGCCTCGAGCCGCTCGAGCCACATCTGCTGCCAGCGCTCGCCGACCAGCTGCGGGTCGGGTGGCTTGATCATGTTGCTCTTCCAGATGGCACCCCACACGACTTGCTCGTTGATGATGCAGCCGTTCAGGGTGTGGACGTCGTCGATGTAGCCGTTCTCGGTGCCGACCGCCGGTACGATAGCGACGAGTTCGGGGATGCGCTTGGCGGCCGCTTGCAGTGCGGTGAAGGCGCCGTAAGACCATCCGCGCATGCCGACCTTGCCATTGCACCAGGGCTGCTGCGCGATCCAGCGAATGAGGGGTGCCGCGTCGGCTTGCTCGGGCAAGTCGTACTCGTTGCGCAGCAGACCCTCGGACTCGCCGGAGCCGCGTACGTCGACGCGTACGAGCGCAAACCCGCGGGGTACGAGCCAGGCGGCATTTGCATCGTCGCCACGCCGCGTCCCCATGCGCTTGCCGTAGGCGACATACTCGAGCACCGCGCCGACCGGTCGGCTCTCGGCATCGTCCGGCAGAAAGATGCGCGCGGCGAGCTTCATGCCGTCGGGCATCGGAATCCATGCGTTTTCGATGACCCGCAGCCGGCGAGTCGCCGGCGGCACCCACACCCGACCCTCGGCCCAACAGGGTCGATACCAACCGCCGATCGCCGCGAGACTGCCTACGCTGGCGATGAACTCGCGCCGTGATCGGCTTCCGGTACGTATGGTCATGTGCTGCGCTCCTGATGGCTGGCGAGTGCGACCTGTGGATCGATGCTCGGCAGCATGCATCGATGTCGCTCGCTTTGTGCCTCGGCCGCTCAATGAATCCCGACCGAACACTTGCGAAATCCGACAGGCGTGGGTTCCGGCCGTATTTCGGCAATCGACGATCGATCGGCGGGGATATAGTCTGAAACGATGCGGGATCGTGTTGCATTGGTGACGGGTGGTGCCAACGGCATTGGGCGGGCAGCCGTGCTCGAGTTTGCGCGCCGCGGTGCGGCAGTCGCCGTGATCGATCTCGCCATCGAGCCCGCCGAACTGCTTGCGGCCGAGATTCGCACCGCGGGTGGTCGGGCGGTTGCCATTCGCGCCGACGTCACGCAGGAGTCCGACGTGCGGCGCATGGTCGAGTGCACCCTCGCCGAATGGGGTCGACTCGATTTCGCTTTCAACAACGCGGGCATCCTTGGTCCATTGGGCACTGCGCTCCATGAGCTCGAGGAGGCGGACTGGGATCGAGTGCTCGACGTCGACCTGAAGAGCGTATGGCTGTGCATGAAGCACGAAATCACCGCGATGCTGGCGGGTTCCGGCGGCGCCATCGTCAACAACTCGTCGATCACCGGACTGCGTGCGGCCACCCTGAATCCCGCCTACGGCGCAGCCAAACACGGCGTCGTCGGCCTGACGAGCGCTGCAGCCAGTTACTACGGTGCGCAGGGCATACGGGTCAACGCCGTCTGTCCCGGAATCGTGATGACCGACATGACCGGATTGATCGGCATCCATCCCGATTCACCCTCCGCCATGCGAATTGCGCGCGCGCCGTTGCGTCGCGCCGGTGACCCGGCAGAAATCGCGCGCACGGCCGTGTGGCTGTGCTCCGAAGAGGCCTCCTATCTGACGGGTATTGCGCTGCCGGTGGACGGTGGCCTGTCGATCATCGCCTAGCCGAGGCACCGAGGTTCCGCAGCATCATGCGAGCAGACAACGTCGATCTGAGCTCCTACTTCGTCACCCGAAACTGGTACGTCGCTGCCCTTTCCGCGGAAGTCCGGGACAAGCCGGTCGGACGCATGATTTGCGGCCGGCGCATGGCATTCTTCCGCGATCCGGAAGGCCGGGCACATGCCGTGGCGGCGACCTGTCCCCACCGCGGCGCCGATCTCGCCCGTGGCCGGGTGGTTGGTGACAGCGTCGAGTGCCCCTTTCATGGCTTGCGCTTCAATGGCGGCGGCGTCTGCACCCGGATCCCCTCGCAGGACGCCGAAGCACCGATCCCGCGAGCGCTGCGGCTTGCATCGTATGCCGTGACTGAGAAGGCGGGTTTCATATGGGTGTGGCCGGAACCGAACGATGCGCCGACCTGTGAGCCGGAAGTGCCGGACTTTCTCGGCCAGGCGGCGCCGTGGCGGCTGACCCTGCTGCCGCAGGCACGCTTGTCTGCGGGCAGTTACCTCAATTCGATGGAAAACGCGCTGGACGACGCGCATCTGGCTTTCGTGCATCAGGCCACCGTCCCCGGCGCGAGCGAGCGTGTGGCGCCATTCAAGATCACGACCGATGCTGACCGTCGCGGCTACGGCGGGGTGGCGGAGATGGCGTCGATGGTTGCCGAGTCGCCTGCAGTGGCCGACGTCGCAACCGGCAGCAGCATGATGGATCTGCTCGGGCGTTTCGCGATGGACAATCTGAAGCCGACGCACAAGTCATACAGCTATCGGTTATCGGGACTTGTCTGCATCACCACGACGGACGCCAGCGGACCGCGCGATTACACCTTTGCCTTCTTCACTCCGGCGGATGCCGACCACACCTATCTCTTTGGCGGCGTGGTGCGCAATCATTCTTTGAACCCGGTCGCCGACTGGCTCTTCAAGCGCTACATGCCGGCGCTGACGGCCGAAGACTCGAAGATTCTCGGCGAGCTCGCCCCCGAGGCTCAGGGTCCGGGCGGACTGCCGAATCCGTTCGTGATTCGCGCCGATCGACAGAGCTTCCCGTTTCGTCGTTTGTACGCCGATGCATTGGCCGCGGAGGGCAAGACCGCGCCCTGGGCGCTCGAGGGTTCGCTCTCCTCAGACAGCTGAGCCGATCACTTCGAGCGAGAATCCATCCGGATGGCGCAGGTAGGTGCCGTACTTGCCTGCGTTTGGGCCCATGCCGATCCGGTAGGGCGTGCTGACGGCGACGAAGCCATACCGGGCTGCGCGCGACGCGGTACTGGCGAGATCGTCTACTTCGAGCAACCAGTGCATGTACCCCGGATCGCAGGGACGCAGCGTGGAGCGTTGCGCTGGCGGTGCGCCATACTCCAGTAGTTCAAAGGTCAGCTCGCCGCGAGTCAGATAGGCGACTTCGCGCGCGCGGGCGCCGTCGACGCCTGTGATCCCGGCGACCGCCATCGGATCGAAGGGCTGCAGGCGCGCCTTGACCGAGAAGCCCAGCAGGTCGGTGAAGAAGCCGACCATCTGATCGAGATCGCCGACCGTGAGACCGACGTGTTCGAACCGCACGCGTGACATGCCGAAAGAATAGCAGCGGCCGACGGCGGCCGGCGTGAGGGGGTCTGCACCGTCCGACTGCTTTGCCGGAAAACGGAAAAGTTTTACCGTGTTGGATGCGTCGTTCGACCAAGCAAACCCTAACCTTCAACAGGAACAAGGGCCGGGGATGACAGCGATGTCCCAAACGACTGAATGGGTGGTGGGTCCGAAGACTCAGGCGCTCGCCGAGCGCGCGCGGCGCGTGATGCCCGGCCGGCAGAGCAATCTGCGGGCCGCCGAGGAACCACCCGTGTTCGTCGTGCGCGGCGAGGGGCAGCGCATGTGGGACGTCGATGGCCGCGAGTTGCTTGATTTCGCGCTCGGCATGGGCCCCAACATCTGGGGTCACGGCAATCGCGAGTATCTCGCCGCAGTGCATGCGCAGCTCGACCAGATCTTCAACGTGGCAGCAGGGATGCTGCAGACGCCCAACGAGGTCTATCTCGCCGAGAAGATCGTCGAGCATGTGCCCTGCGCCGAGCAGGTCCGCTTTCTCACCAGCGGCTCGGAAGCCGTCCAGCTCGTGATTCGACTGGCGCGGGCGTTCACCGGTCGAACCTACTTTGTTCGTTTCGATGGCAACTACCACGGCTGGATCGACAACGTGCTCGGCGGCCGCAGCAATCCCGACACGCAGGCGGCACCCCATGCCATCGAGAGTCCGGATGATCCGATGCACACCGAGGGTCGATCGCCGTCGGCGTTCGCCGAGTCTTTCAAGATTCCCTGGAACGATCTCGAGCGGCTCGAAAGTCTGCTTGATCGGCATGGCCATGAAATCGCCCTCGTCATCATGGAAGCCGCCATGACCAACGGCGGTTGCTGCCTGCCCCGGCCGGGTTACCTGGAACGGGTGCGGGAACTGTGCACGCGGCATGGCGTGCTGCTGTGCATCGATGAGGTGATCACCGGCTTTCGCATGGGCTTGGGTGGCGCCCAGCAGCACTTTGGCGTTACTCCCGACCTGTCGACTTTCGGCAAAGCTCTGGCTGGTGGCATGGCGCTCGCCGCGGTTGCTGGCCGTCGCGACGTACTCGACCTGCTGCGCACCAATCGCGTCGTCAACGCCGGCACGTTCAATGCAGCGCCCGGCAGCATGGCCGCAGCGCTGGCTACCCTGACCATGCTCGAGCGTGACGACGGCGCGGCATTCCGACGCATCGACACCAGGCAGTCGGCCTTGATGGAGGGCATCCGCGATTGCGCGCGTCGGCACGGCCACCCGGTCCTGGTGCAGGGCGTGCGCGGCGTGTTTTGCGTGCACTTCACGGACCTGTCCATCGCGTACTCGCCACAGCAACTCGCCACGCATGCTGATCTGCCGAAAGCCCGGCGTTTTCGCCAGTTGCTGATCCGCGAGGGATTCTATCCCGGTCGCGGCGACCGATATTTCGTCTCGACGGTGCTCAGCGAGGCGGAACTGGAAGATGCACTGCGCCGCATCGACGCCGCGTTGCGCGCCTTGTAGCGGTGGGACCTCGCGGGACATCAACGGATCGCGGAAACAATGAAATATGAGGATCGATCAATGAAAACACCGAATTGGCGTGTCGGAATCGGCTCAGTGATCGTCTCGATGTCGCTACTGGCTTGGGCTGCACCACTGGAGGCAGCCGCGCCGATGTTTACCAAACGCCCGACGCTCGGTCCGAGCGCCAACTTGCGAGCACCGATGGTCGGCATGCTGCGTTTCAGCGTCGATCAGCCGGTGACGACTATCGTCAGCATCAACGATCGCTCACGGCGCTGGGAGATGGAATTCGATTCATCGTGGGATCCGAGCAAGGGAATCCCGTTGATCGGCCTCGAAGCAGACGTGCGGCACGAAGTGTACGTGTCGGTGCGCAACGCAGCCGGTGAGACCGCGCGCTTTCCGAACAAGCTCGTGTTCGTGCCGCAACCGATGGTTAGCGCCACCGGTGACAATCCGCGGATCCGGGTGACCAAAATCTCACCACAGCGGACTGAACCCGGCTACACCCTGTTCGTGCTGCGGCGCGCCGTGCCGATTCGACCGCCGTATAGAAGTGCAGGACAGTTCAATCACACGCGCCAGTGGGGCGCACTGGTCATCCTTGACGACCATGGGCGCATCGTCTGGCGTTACGAGTCTGACTCTCGCATCGCAGGCGTAGATCAATTTGAAGACGGCAACATTCTCTTCCATCGTGCCGACAACCGGACTCTCGAGGTGGATTTGCTCGGCAACCTTGTGAACCAATGGTACGCCGCGCGTAACCCGGAGATCTCCTCCAGCACCGGCGTAGGGATCGACGTCGAAACGCTGCACCATCAGCCGCACGAAATGCCAAATGGCAACTTCCTCGCGCTGACTGCCAACGCACGCATGGTCAAGGGTTATTACGCCGATGCGTTCGATCTCACCAAGCGTCGTGATCGCATGGTGATGGGTGACGACATTGTCGAGATCGACCGTAAGAGCGGCAAGGTGCTGTGGCGCTGGAGCGCATGGGATTACCTTGATCCGTTTCGCATTGGCTACGAGGCGACCAACGCGTACTGGCCGACGCGTGGATTTCCGGATCACGCCGACTGGACCCACGGTAACGGCGTAACGTACGACCCATCGGACGACTCGGTGCTAGTGTCCTTCCGGCACCAGGAGGCAATCCTCAAGATCGATCGCAAGAGCGGCAACATCAAGTGGATCTTGGGTCGACCGGGCGGATGGGGCCGGCTCGAGAGCAAAGTGCTGCGTCCGGTCGGGGAGCCCTTCCTCTGGCCCTCGCATCAGCACAATCCTCACATTTCGGCTTCCGGCACTATCGTGGTGTACGACAACGGCTTCTTGCGCGCCCGCCCGCCGGAGCCGTGGATGGCGCCGGATAAGTCGTTCAGTCGCGGCGTCGAGTATAAAGTGGACGAAAAGACGATGACGGTGCGACAGGTGTGGTCATCCCATGACGGACCGGTGCCGGATGCCTGTTTCTCCTGGGCAATGAGCGATGCACGACGATTGCCGAAGACCGGCAACGTGCTCATCATCGATGCAATCTGCGCGGATCGTGAGATGGGCTTGACCGTGGACGAATACGCAGCGCAAAAATATCTGAGCGAAGTGCCGAGCTACGGGCGCATTCGCGAGTACGATCACGCCAACAAGGAAGTGCTTTTCGAGGTTATCGTCGAAGATCCGAACGAGTTGACTGCCTACGAGCTCTTCGGTGGATTGCGCATTCCTTCCCTCTATCCACCCGGGCGCGCACCGAAGGTTAGGCCTTTGCCGTGAACGATGCAGTGCGGATGCCTGGTGGACCCGACACGCTGCGATATCTGATTGCAGCGCTCGTTATCCATCTGAGCGCGCCGCAGGCCTTCATCACCGCACCGGTGTTTGTCGAAGCGCTGGTGAAGTGGGCACAACTGACGCCCGCTCAGGCCGGTTACGTGCAGGCCGCCGAAAGCCTCGGCAAGGCCGTGGCGGCCATCAGTCTGCTGTTCGTCGTGCATCGCATCGCCTGGCGGACGCTGGTACGCGTTGCGCTGACGATCCTTGTCGTGGGCAACGTTGTCACCATCTGGGTAAGCGATTTCTCCGCGCTCGTGGCGGTGCGCTTCGTATGCGGCATGGCGCCGGGCATGGTGGTGCCAATCGCCTACGCCATGGTGGGTTTGACGGCGAAACGCGAGCGCAACTTCGGCTGGTTGCTGACCACATTACTGACCTATGGTGCCGTGGCTTTCAGTGTCCTGCCCTGGCTGTTCGAGCGCCTGGGCCTCGCCGGCGGGCTGATGTTCTACGCGCTGTTCGCGCTGCTCGGTCTCACGTTCACGACCGCTGTCCCCGCCGGTGCGCGCGAGGGCGCGGCACGCGCCGATCCCGGCGACGCCCAGACCCACACCGTGCTGCCGGCATCGCTGCAGCCGATCACCGTGTTGACACTCGGCTTCTACTTCATCGGCATGATGGGCGCATGGGCGTATTTTTCGCTGATCGCCGCGGCGGGCGGTGTGCCGGAAGCCTCGATCTCCGCGTCACTGGCGACCTCGCAATTGTTCGGCATCCTCGGGGGATTGCTGGTCGTGGTGTCCGGTGATCGATTCGGTAGGGTGTGGCCGATCTCAATTGGTCTGCTGGCGACGGTCGGCGCGCTGCTGCTGCTCGGCGGATCAGTCAGCGTCATGGCCTTCACGGTCAGTGCATTTGCTTTTGCATTTTTCTGGAATCACACCCACCCGTATCTGTTATCCGCAATCTCCAGCTTCGATTCGCGCGGCAGGCTGGTTGTGTATGCGACGGTTGCACAGATGTGCGGCGTCGCCATCGGGCCTGCCATGGCGGCGCGACTGCTCGGCGAGTCGAATGATTACCATCGAGTCCTGGTCGCCTGCGCGATTTCGCTCGGTCTCGCGCTACTGTGCGTGCTGCCGGCATTGCGCTGGCAGCGACGGCAGGCCCTCACCGGCTGATTCGCGTAGCACGCTCGACTGTCGAACAAAATCTTCGATGAGAGTGGCGAGGCGCGCGGCATATTGTCGCGGTAGCTGATGCGTGCCATCCGGAAAATCCTCAATACGATCCGCGCGTATGCGCTCGGCAAGACGGGTGAATCCATCCGGAGGAATCAACGCATCTTTGCCGGCGCGAATCACCATCACTGGACGCCGGCCGGCCGAGTCAGCCGGATCGATTTCGAAAGATTGCCGTGCTGCCAACCGCGACGCCAGATCGAGGAAGCGAGTCGGCTCGGGCGTCATACGCTTCCATTGCTCGCGGAATTCATTGAGCGAGGGATCAAGGGCATCTTGACCGGCGGCCAGCCGGCGCAGGTCAGCGCTGAGAGTCGCCATGGGCCCCGAGGTCTCCCCGATCACCATCGCCGGAGAACCGACGAGGGTCGCCGTGAGAATGCGCTCCGGATACCGTTGCAGCATCTGCAGCAAGGCGATGGAGCCGGCGCTGTGACCGGTGACGTGGACCACGTCGACCCGCAGGGCGTCGAGCAGCGCCCTCATGTCGCGTGAGAGTTGCTCAGGTGCGAGCGTCTTGTCACCGAGTGCCGTGCGACCACGGCCGCGCATGTCGGGTACGATGACTCGACGACAGACGGACAACTGTTTCGCTACACCCTCCCAGAGTCGCGTCGAGCCGAAGGCGCCGTGCAGCAACAGGATCGGTGTGCCCGGCATGCCTGGGGCATAGTCAAGCACGTATGTATCAATGTCGTCGGTCCTGATGAGGCGTGATATCGGGGCTTCGTCCGCCGTGATCGGGTTCGCGACGCTGGCAATGCACAGAGCGAGCGACAGCAGGACGAGACGGCGACGTCGGGGCTCTGGCATTCGAGGGTACCCTCAGGTGAGGCCCGATCGCGTTACACGCGTACGCGCACCCGATACTTGGGCAGCAACCGCACGGGTTGGAACGACAGTTTCGAGCGGCGAAAGTTGGGTCGACCGAGATCCTGTTCGAAGTTTAGCCACTGTACGAAACGTTCTGATCGTCGCGCGAGATGCCGATACATATTCGGAAAAATTCCGTCGAATCGCTGTAAACCCTTGGCAAACCTGACGACGATCACGCCGGGATTGAGTTCCTCGCAGAGTACGAACCCGGCTGGCAGATCGTCTGCGAGGTGCAGGTAACCAAACAACGCTGTCGACGCGCCTTCTGTTTCCAACAGCGAGAGCGCCTCTCGACATTCGAGTACATCGGCACCTGCTGTTGTGATGTTCTTGTCGCGACACCAGCCTTCGAGGATCTCCATCGCAGCGCTCCAGGTCGAGGCATCCATATGCCGCACCTGTAGCTGATGCCGAGCATGCAGGCGGTCTACCGCCGTCCGTTTGCTGCCCAGGCCAACTCCGGAGTAGTCGTGGAATGCCGCGGCCGCATAGAGGTAATCGGCATCGTCACGCTCGGCCCGCCAGACGAAGACGTCTGGATCGAGACGTTGCAGCCACGATTCCGGTACAGGGCAAAACCAGCCGGTTTCGCCCTGCAGTTCACCCAACGTCGCGAGCTCGATGTGCTCAAGTTCATGGAGGACGATCAGCTGCACGCTGCCGTCATAACCCCGCCCGCGCAGGTGCGGGATCGGCGACTCCGCGTAGCGCCAGTCACGCGCGCGGCGGAACAGGTACAGGTTGTTGAAACTCCACTCCGACGGTGACTGCTCCACAAGCGGTTCACGAATTGGGCGCAGCCGCTCCTCGATCCGCTGGCGCAGCGAGTCATCGAGCTCGCAGCCGATGTCGTTCACCGCGGGAATGATCCTGACGGAGGTCCCGAGGCCGCAGGACCCGCGAAGCACTGCGCGAGCAGCATCCACTCGCGCGCGGTTTCGCCGCAGACTTGAAGGTGGGTATCCTGCACGTGGCGACGCTGGGTCACCACAAGGCAAAAGTCGAGCGCCGAACCGCAGATCGTGTCGGCGCTTGCGGCGTCGCCCCAGTGCCACGGCTCGCCGTTCGGGCCGTCGAGCTGCACGCGCGGCATCGGCTGCGGCGGTTGGCGTCCGCGGTTCATGAACGACCAGCCGAAGGTCAACACGCCAAGTTGCGCGATATGCAGGAGACGCGCGCTTGGCGGCCGCCGCCGTCCGAGTGCATCCCAGATATCCTGACCATGCGCCCAGGTTTCCATCAGCCTGGCGGTTGCAAAAGAGCGTGCGCTCATGTCCGGCCCGAACCACGGCAAACGGGTTCTTGGCTCGAGGTCTGCCAGAGCATCCGCCTGCGCCTGCCAGCCTGCGCGCCAGCGGGATGCGATGGCTGTGTCCGGCAGGTTCGCGAAGCGTTCACGTGCAATGCCGCTGATCTGCGCGCCCTCAGCCAGTTGCGCCTCGATCAAACGGCGCTCCTTCATGAAGCCATCGCGATCGGCGAGCGCCAGCACGGCCAGCTCGTCGAACAGATGCAGATGGGCGATCTCGTCCCACACGCTCCAGTTGTGGAACCGGGTGCCAAGGCTCCAGATCGAGACATCCGCGCAGGTGCACAGCAGCTCGTCGAGCTCCTGGCATTCGGCTCGAAGGTCATCGCAGAGGGCCCTGAGGCTTTGCGGCTCTGCCGACGCGGCCGTCATGTCGCGGCCTGCGGCGAGAGTTCGGCCAGCAGCTGACGCAGCGTCACCTGCTGGTGTGTTTCGACCATGACGGCTGCGAGTGTCCCATCGATCGGAGCCAGATGCGTGTGTTCGATCTTCATCGCCTCGATGGTGACGATCGCTTGCCCGCGGGTGACGGATTCGCCGGCCATCGCGTGTACCGCCACGACACGACCGGCCATGGAGGCACGAATGCGTCCATCGAGCGTGGTTTGCTGACGCATCGACGCTTCGTGGCTGCGGTCGCGGACACGATGCACCTGACCCGACAGGCGGAACAGCAGTTCACCGTCGGCGATCAGATGCGGTACGTCGAAACAATGACCGTCAAGGTCAATTCGCGCCCCACCGGTCTCGAGGTTTCGCACCGTCACCTGCTGTGACTGTTCGCCGATGCGCACTTCAGCTGTTCGCGGCGCGATGGCATACAGGGTTGCCGTCAACGCCGTACCGTCGAGTGTGAACTCCCAGCGGGTCGGATGACGGGGCAGCAGTCCGACTGTCGTCGCCACCATCGGAGCGCGCCGATCGCCGGCGGCATGTAGTAACACGGCTGCAACGAGGGCGGCGCGTTGGCGCTGCGCTGGAGACAGTGCCGTCAGTTCCTCAAGCGACTCGTCGATGAAAGCCGTCGTCGCATCACCCGCGGCGAACACCGGGTGACGCAAACAATGGGCGAGGAAGGTCTGGTTGGTGGCGGGACCGAGCGCGACCAGATCTTCGAGGGCCATGATCAGCCGACGCCTCGCGTCGTCGCGGTGCCGGCCCTTGACGATGAGCTTCGCGATCATCGAGTCGTAGTTCGGCGCAACCAGTGCGCCACTTTGCAGAGCATGCTCGACGCGGATTCCTGCGGGCGGCTGCCAGGCATGCATGCGACCCCCTTGTGGCAGGAACCCTGCCTGTGGGTCTTCGCTGCACACGCGCACCTGGATCGCGTGTCCCGAATAGCGGATATCCTGCTGCGCGATTCCCAACGGTTCTCCAGCCGCGATGCGCAACTGCAGTTCCACCAGGTCGAGTCCGGTGATTTCCTCGGTGACGGTGTGCTCGACCTGCAGTCGGGTATTCATCTCCATGAAGTAAAAGCGCCGGTCAGAATCGAGCAAAAACTCCACTGTGCCGGCGCCCTCGTAATCGAGTGCGGCCGTAGCGCGCAGTGCCGCCTGCCCCATCGCCTCTCGCAACGCGGTATCAACAGCCGGGGAGGGTGCTTCCTCGACAAGCTTCTGGTAACGCCGTTGCACCGAACAGTCGCGTTCGCCGAGGTGGATCAAGCCACCGTGACGATCACCGAAAACCTGTATTTCGATGTGACGTGGCGCGACGATGATTTTTTCCAGGATGACCCGTGAATCACCAAAAGCGGTTTGCGCCTCCGAGCGCGCACTGCGCAGTGCTGCTGCGAATTCACCTGCGGCCATCACCCTGCGGATGCCGCGCCCGCCGCCCCCCGCCGACGCCTTGATCATCAGCGGGTAACCGATCTGCTCAGCTTTGGCCGCCAGCGTGGCGTCATCCTGCGCTTCATCGTCATAGCCCGGAATGCAAGACACGCCTGCTTCGCGCATGCGCTGCTTGGCGTGTGCTTTGTCGCCCATGGCCGCGATGGCTTCCGCCGAGGGACCAATGAATACGAGCCCCGCATCGCGACAGGCTGCTGCGAAGACTGCGTTCTCGGCAAGAAACCCGTAGCCGGGATGCACGGCATCGGCACCGCAGCGTTTCGCCGCTGCCAGCAGATTGCCGATGTTCAGGTAGGAGTGCTGCGGCGGCGTGCCACCGATGTGGACGGCCTCGTCGCAGGCAGTGACGTGAACTGCGTCGGTGTCGATGTCCGAATAAACGGCGACGGTCCGATAGCCGAGCACTCGAGCCGTGCGCGCGATCCGCACGGCGATCTCTGATCGGTTGGCGATGAGGAGTTTATTGAAGGGCGTGGCTCGCTTCACGGCGTGGCCCTCGGCTGATCACGGGTATGCCGTGCGGGCGTGCGTCGCTCCGCTTCGCGACAAACGGCAAGCACCAGCGCGAGTACGCCGCGGGTATCACGCGGGTCGATCACGCCGTCGTCGAGCAGGTGGGCGCTGGTGGCAAACACGTCCATCTGGCGTTCGAAGTTCTCGATGATGCGCTGCTCGATGGCTTCGATCTGCGCGGCGTCGATATTGCGACCTTTGCCGGCCTGCGCCCGCATCACGTTGCCCATGGTCCGCGCTGCCTGCTCTGCACCCATCACCGCGGTGCGCGCATTCGGCCAGGAGAAGCAGAAGCGGGGATGGAAGCCGCGGCCGCACATGCCGTAGTTCCCCGCGCCGTAGCTTGCGCCGCAATGCACGGTGATCTGCGGTACGGTGGCATTGGTCACGGCCTGAATCATCCGTGAGCCCTGTTTGATGATGCCCGCTTCTTCCTGAGCACGACCAACGAGAAAGCCGGTGGTGTTCTGCAGGTAGAGCAACGGTATCCGCGCCTGACAGCAGGCTTCGATGAAGCGCGTCGCCTTGGCGGCGCCATCGGCATCGATGGGCCCATTGTTGGTGAGGATGCCGAGCGGATAGCCTTCGAGCTGCGCGTTGCCGCAGACGGTCGCCGAGCCGTATCCCGCGCTGAATTCGATGAATGCCGAGTCGTCGACCAGCCGGAGAATGACTTCGCGCATGTCGATCGGTCGACGCTGGTCGGTGGACATGATGCCAAGCAGTTCCGCTGGATCGTGTCGCGGTGCAGCGAATGCGGCTGCGGTGCCAGGATCGTCGCGGTACCAGCCAAGCGCGCCGATGAGCTCGCGGGCCATGCCGATGGCTTCGCGGTCATCCTCGGCAAGATAGTGTCCGAGTCCGGATACCGTGGTGTGCATGAGTGCGCCGCCGAGTTCCTCTTCGGTGGCCACTTCGCCGGTCGCGGCCAGCAGCAGAGGCGGCCCGGCAAGAAACGCTCGCGATCGACCACGGACCATGATGATGTAGTCGGACAGTCCCGTCTGATAGGCACCGCCCGCCGTGGAGGATCCATGGACCACGGTGACCACCGGCAAGCCCGCTGCAGAGAGCCGGGCGAGATTGCGGAAAAGGTTGCCGCCATGGACGAACTCCTCCACGCGGTAGGACAGCAGATTCGCACCGGCGCTTTCGACCAGCTGCACGTAGGGCAGTTTGTTTTCGAGCGCAATCTCTTGCGCGCGCAGCTGCTTGTCGAGTCCGCGCGGTTGCAGTGCGCCTGCGTCGATACCGCTGTCGTTGACCGCCACCACGCAGCGTGCGCCCGCTACGCAGCCGATGCCGGTAATGACTCCGCCGCCGGGCACGCTCTTGTCGGCATCCGGCGTGTCGAGGCAAAAGCCCGCCAGCGTGCTGAACTCGAGGAAAGGCGCACCGACATCCAGCAGCAACGCCAGCCGGTCGCGCGGCAGTAATTGACCGCGCCGCTCGAAGCGCGCCGCTGCCGCCGCCGAGGCGTCGCGAGTGCGTTGCTCCAGCTTCCGCAGTCGCGACAATTGTCCGAGCATGTGATCGCGGGCTGCGGTAAAAGCCGTGGAGTTCGGCGCGATGGTCGATTCGAAGCGATTCATCGGTTGGGCCTCAGTACCAGTTGCAACACCGTGTCGACCAATTCGTCGAAGGACATCGGCCCACGCGGATCGAACCAGGTGTTGCTCCAGCTGATCATTCCGGCGATCAGCCGGCGCAGCACGAACGGATCGACACGGATCAGCGCGCGCTGTTCCGCATCCTGCAGCGCGTCGAGCCACAAGGCTTCGTAGACCTCGCGAAGCGCCAGCACTTCGACTTGCCGATCTTTGGATAGCGAATTCCAGCAGTGGACCAGTACCGCCATGGCTTCGCGCGTATCGCCGACGATCGATTCGAGTTCGCAGGCGATCAGTGCTCGCAGTCGTGCCTGCGGGTCGCGGGCTGCTGCGAGCGCGGCGGTCATGCGTTCCGTGTTGAAGCGGATCACGTCGATCATCACCGCCTTGAGGATGTCCTCCTTGCTGGCGAAGTGATGGAAGAGGCTGCCCGACTGGATGCCGACCGCGGCCGCGATGTCGCGCACTGTCGTGCGTTCGTAGCCGCGTTCACGAAAAAGCCGACCAGCAGCTGAGAGCAACTTGCCGCGGGGCGTGTCTTCCATGCCCTTGACGAGGGGCGTGCGACGGCGTTTTCGGCGGGCGATTGCCATGTGATCGGACCTGCAAGAGTGGCAGTGAAGGAACGATTGTCAAACCAAGCGCTTGCTTGGTAGTGTAGTTCGCAGCCGGCGCAGAGGCCAGCCTTCGCTGGCGGGGTTCGTTGGCGGCAGTCGGGGTGGTCGCAGACAGGAAGGGTGATCATGGAGCACCGCAACATACGTATCGGCTGCGCCGCGGCTTTCTGGGGTGACAGCAACGCTGCCGCCGCCCAACTCGTGCATCGCGGCGACCTTGATTACCTGGTTTTCGATTACCTCGCGGAGATCACGATGTCCATCCTCGCGTCCGCGAGGGCCCGCGATCCTGCCGCCGGCTATGCCACCGATTTCGTCACCGACGTCATGGGGCCCCTTGCCCGGGACATCGAGTCGCGCCGTATCCGGGTCATCGCCAATGCGGGCGGCGTCAATCCGTACTCCTGCCGCGCCGCGCTGCAGCGTGCGTTCGAGGCGGCCGGAGTGAAGCTTCGCGTTGCCGTGGTTACCGGCGATGATCTTCAGCCACGACGCCCGGCCGTCGATACGCTGCAACAAGGCATCGACGATGGCGCCACGCTGCCGCCAAAGACCTTGAGCCTCAATGCCTATCTGGGCGCACTGCCCATCGCGCTGGCCCTCGCGCGCGGTGCCGATGTGGTGGTCACCGGACGCGTCGCGGACAGCGCGCTGGTTCTCGGTCCGTTACTGCACGAGTTCGGCTGGTCGGCCGATGACCATGACCGCCTGGCGCAGGGTTCGCTGGCCGGCCATGTCATCGAGTGCGGCGCCCAGTGCACCGGAGGCAACTTCACCGATTGGGAGTCGGTGCCGGGTTATGCCGACATGGGCTTTCCCATCATCGAGTGTTCGGCTGATGGCAGTTTCATCGTCGGCAAGCCGGAGGGTAGCGGCGGAATCGTGACGGCGCTGACCGTGGCGGAACAGATCCTCTATGAAATCGGCGATCCGCGCGCCTATGTGCTGCCCGATGTGGTCTGCGACTTCACCGCAGTCACCCTTGAGCAGGTCGGCCGGGATCGCGTGCGGGTAAGTGGTGCACGGGGCATGCCGCCGACATCGACCTACAAATGCAGCGCCACGTGGCTCGATGGTCATCGCATCACTGCCACGTTCATGCTGGGCGGCATCAACGCGGCACGAAAAGGAGAACGGGTCGCGGCCGCGATACTCGAGCGCGTGCGCCGACTGCTCGGCGAGCGGGGACTCGACGACTTCCGCGAGACACACGTGGAGTTGCTCGGCACCGAGGCTACGTACGGTACGAGGGCCCGTGCGCAAGCGACCCGCGAGATCGTGGTGAAGATCGCCTGTGTGCACGACGAGCCGCGCGCCTTGCGGCTCTTTGCCCGCGAGATCGCGCAGGCAAGCACGGGGATGGCGCCCGGACTCACCGGCCTGCTTGGCGGTCGGCCGAAGGACGGTCCGCGGATCCGTCTGCATTCCTGCCTCGTACCGAAGACGCTGGTGACCGCGGAAGTCGATATCGACGGCGAAAAGCAAACATGCCCCGTGCCGGTGGACGGCGGATTCGATCCGGCGATGCTCGGGGCTGACGGCGTGGACGACGCGCCAGTTCCGGAGGAGACGGGGACGTACCGCACTGTGCCGCTCGTCGAGCTTGCTGTCGCCCGTTCGGGCGACAAAGGCAACCATGCCAATATCGGTGTGATTGCCCGCGACCCGCGCTACCTGCCGTGGTTGCGGACCGCGTTGACTACAGCAGCCGTGACCGACTACATGAGCCACGTGCTCGACCCCGCTACCGGACGGGTTATACGCTGGGAACTTCCCGGTCTCGGCGCCTTCAACTTCCTGCTGAGGAATTCTTTGGGTGGCGGCGGCATCGCCAGCCTGCGCATGGATCCGCAGGGCAAGGCTTTCGCGCAGCAACTGCTCGAGTTCCCGGTGCGGATACCCGTCGCAGTCCTCGAGGCCGTGCGTGGCCGTGCCGAGTTGCGCTAGTCGGCCACGAAATCGACGACCGCGACTGCCTCTGCAACCTGCTCGCCGGCGGCGACGTGCACCGCTTGCACGACCCCGTCCGTCGGCGCGCAGATTACGTGTTCCATCTTCATTGCCTCGATCGCCAGCAGCACGGCACCGCGCTTGACACGTTCGCCAGCGTGAACATTGACGAAAACCACCCGGCCCGGCATCGGTGAGCGCAGGCCGCCGCCCGGTCCCTCTTGTGCAGCGGTGTGCTCGCGCGGATCGATGACACGAACAGTCGCCTGCCGTCCATCCACGCGCAGGTGGGCAAGAGGCGGTTCCACATGCCGGAACACCGGCTGGCAGACACCGTCGATGCACAATGCGAAACGATGCTCATCGAGATGCCGTACCTGGAGGGCGTAGCTGCGATCGAGCGTGATGCGCCAGCCGTCGGGAACGTATTCGACCCCTGCTTCGCGTCGTTCCGCGCCCGATTCGAGCGTCAGCCGTCGGTGACAGCTGCCGATGATCCGGAATCCATCACGGGCATCCCAGGGCGAGAGTCGTTGCGGGCGATTCACCGCGCTCTCGTACTGCAGCCATGATGCGGCTGCGGCCAGCCACAGAGTGTTGTCGATCGGCGGCTCGTCCGCCATCAGACAGTCCTGCTCGCGCTCGATGAGCTGCGTATCGAGGACCGCCTCCGTGACCGAGCGGGTCGCGATCAGACGCGCAAGGAAGCCGAGGTTGTTTCGCGGACCGACCAGAAACGTTTCGCACAGTGCCTGGCGCAGCCGCGCCAGCGCGTGTTCGCGGTCATCGCCGTGCACGATGAGCTTGGCGATCATTGCATCATAGAAGCCGGTGATTTCGTCTCCGGACTCGATGCCCGCGTCGACGCGCAGCCCGGCCAGCTGCGGCGTATGCCATATCCGCACCCGACCCGGCGAGGGCAGGAAGCCGCGAGCGGGATCTTCGGCGTAGACACGCAACTCGATGGCATGTCCATCGAGACGCAGCTGTTCCTGGGCAAGCGGCAAATGTTCGCCTGCTGCAATGCGCAACTGCCACTCGACGAGATCGAGCCCGGTGATCATCTCCGTGACCGGGTGCTCGACCTGCAGCCGGGTATTCATCTCCATGAAATAGAAGGTGCCATCCGGCTCCACGATGAACTCGACGGTACCCGCGCCGACGTAGCCCACCCGCAGCGCTGCATCGATGGCAGCTCGCCCCATGGCTGCGCGACGCGCAGCCGTCATGCCGGGCGCGGGAGCCTCTTCGAGGACCTTTTGGTGGCGACGCTGGATGGAGCAGTCGCGCTCGCCGAGATGGATTGCATTGCCGTGGGTATCGGCAAACACCTGGATTTCGATATGGCGTGCGCGCACGACGTAGCGCTCGAGCAGCACCCGCGGATCGCCGAAGCTCGCGCTCGCCTCGCGCTGGCAGGCTGCGAGCGCCGCCGCGAAGTCCGCTGCCCGATCCACCCGGCGTATGCCTTTGCCACCGCCGCCGGCGCTCGCCTTGATGAGCAGCGGATAGCCGATCCGTGCGGCTTCCGACCTCAACAGTGCCGGGTCCTGTGCCTCGCCGTGATAGCCCGGCGCAAGCGGCACGCCGGCATCTTCGAGCAGACGCTTCGATTGCGACTTTGATCCCATTGCCCTGATCGCCGTGGCGGGCGGACCCACGAAACGCAGACCAGCCGCCGCGCAGGCCTCCGCGAACTCGGCGTTTTCGGAAAGAAAGCCGTAGCCGGGATGCACTGCCTGTGCGCCGCTGCTGCACGCGGCTTGCAGCAACGCTTCGATGTCCAGATAGCTTTCACGTGCGCTCGGCGGACCGATGCGCACCGCGCGATCCGCCAGCCGCACGTGCAGCGCGTTGCGATCAGCATCTGAATGCACGGCGACCGTCTCGATGCCGAGTCGGCGTGCGGTACGGATGATCCGGCAGGCGATTTCGCCGCGATTAGCGATCAGCAGCCGCTGCGGCAGGTTGCTCATCTGCCGCGCCACCTCGGCGTCTCGCCGGCAAGCAGAGCGCGGATTCCCTCGGTGCCTTCCTCCGAAGCGCGTGCATCGGCGATGCATTCGACTGTGCGGCGCTGCAGCCTGCCGTCGATTGGCTGGCCGATGACCTCTCGCAGCAATCGCTTGGTTTCGGCCAGCGCTCGCGGGCCTGCATCACGCAGCGCCATCGCCATGGCGTCGACCCGGGCATCGAGTTCGTTGGTGGCTGCGACCTCGCCTACCAGCCCGGTACGCAGCGCAGTCGCCGCGTCGAAGACATCGGCCACGAGCATGTGACGCAGTCCCGCGCGGTAACCCATTGCACGCAGTACGTACGGCGAGATGGTGGCGGGCACCAGTCCGAGGCGCACTTCCGAGAAACAGAAGCGTGCGTCTTCGGCGGCAATCGCCAGATCGCAGGCGGCGACGAGACCGGTCGCACCGGCATAACAGGGACCATGGATGCGGGCGATGGTCGGTTTGCACAATCCGTCCAGCGTGCGCAGCAGATCCGCGAGACAGCCTGCGTCCTCGATGTTCCGGGCCCGGTCAAAGGATGCTGCCTCGGTCATCCAGCGCAGGTCGGCCCCGGCGCAGAACGCCCTGCCGCGTCCGCCGAGAACCACTACCCGTACCGCCGGATCCGCCTCGAGGCGTCGGAGCACTGCGCCGAGCTCGGCGAGCAGGGCGGGGTGCAGCGCGTTGCGTTGCTCGGGGCGTGCCAGCCAGACCCGACCGATGGCCGACTCCACGCTGCATTCGATGAAGGTGGTGCTGTCCGTCATGGTTTACCTCACATGCGAAACACGCCGAAGCGTGTTTCCTGAATGGGTGCGTTCAGCGACGCGGACAGGCCGAGCGCGAGCAGCCGACGCGTATCGACGGGATCGATGATGCCGTCATCCCAAAGCCTCGCCGTCGCGTACAACGGATGTCCCTGGGTTTCGTATTGGCGACGGATCGGATCCATGAAGTCTTCCTGCTCCGCGTCGCTCCACTCGCCGCCCCGGGACTCGATCCCGTCGCGCCGCACGCGCGCCAGAACCTGCGCCGCCTGCTCGCCGCCCATGACGCTGATGCGCGCGTTCGGCCACATCCAGAGGAACCGTGCACCGTAGGCGCGGCCGCACATCGCATAATTGCCGGCGCCGAAACTGCCGCCGATCACGACGGTGAATTTCGGCACCCGGGCGCAGGCGACAGCGGTGACCATTTTCGCGCCATGGCGGGCGATGCCCTCGTTCTCGTATTTCCGACCCACCATGAAGCCGGTGATGTTCTGCAGGAACAGCAGCGGGATCCGGCGCTGACAGGCGAGTTCGATGAAGTGCGCGCCCTTCTGGGCCGACTCGGAAAACAAGATGCCGTTGTTGGCGACGATGGCGATCGGCATGCCCTCCACGTAGGCGAAACCCGTCACCAGCGTCGTACCGAAGCGCGCCTTGAACTCCTCGAAATCGCTGTCGTCGATCAGGCGCGCGATGATTTCGCGCACCTCGAACGGCGTACGCAAATCGGTGGGCATGAGTCCGTAGAGGTCTGCCGCCGGATAGCGCGGCGGCTTCGGCTCGCGCATCGCGGGACCTGGCGGTTTACTGGCATTGAGTGCGCCGATGATCCGCCGAGCCCGACCGAGCGCCTCGGCATCGTTGGCGGCCAGATGATCGACCACGCCTGATAGCCGGGTATGCACATCACCGCCACCGAGATCCTCGGCGGTGACCTCCTCGCCGGTGGCGGCCTTCACGAGCGGCGGGCCGCCGAGAAAGATGGTCCCCTGATCGCGGACGATGATCGACTCGTCGCTCATGGCGGGCACGTAGGCGCCGCCTGCGGTGCAACTGCCGAGCACGACGGCGATCTGCGCGATGCCGGCAGCCGACAGGTTGGCCTGATTGAAGAAGATCCGGCCGAAGTGCTCGCGGTCGGCGAACACCTCGTCTTGGTTGGGCAGGTTGGCACCGCCCGAATCCACGAGGTAGATGCACGGCAGTCGATTTTCGCGGGCGATTTCCTGCGCGCGCAGGTGTTTCTTCACCGTGATCGGGTAGTAGGTGCCGCCCTTGACGGTGGCATCGTTGCAAACAATGACGCATTCGCGTCCGGCGACCCGTCCGATGCCGGTGATCAGCCCGGCGCCCGGTGCTTCCCCACCATACATGCCGTGCGCGGCAAGCGGGGAAAGCTCGAGGAAAGGAGTGCCCGGGTCGAGCAGCAGATCGATGCGCTCGCGCGGCAGCAACTTGCCCCGTGCCACATGCCGTGCCCGCGCCGCCTCGCCGCCGCCCTGCGCGACCTCGGCGAGCCGCTGCCGCAGCTCGGCCACGAGTTGATGCATGCCGGCTGCGCGTGCGGCGAATTGTGCGCTGTTCCGCTCGACCGTCGATTCGATGACTGCCATGCCCGCCTGCCCGCTGGTGACGCGCCGATGGAAGAATCCGGCGTGTTGACGTATTGTCGGACAATACTACCGTTCTCAGCCGGAGAGCAAACACATGTCCGCCGTCGACGCCGCATTCCTCGACCCCCTGCCTGACGATACGCTCGCCGAGGTTCGCGACAGCGTGCGGCGCTTCGCCGCCGCGCAGCTGGCGCCCCACGCAGCCACCATCGACCGGCAGAACGAGTTTCCGCGGGCACTGTGGCGGCAGCTGGGCGAGCAGGGGCTGCTCGGCATCACCGTGCCTGTTCGCTGGGGCGGCAGCGATCTCGGCTATCTCGCGCACATCGTGGCGATGGAGGAGATCTCGCGGGCGTCGGCCTCGGTGGGACTCAGCTATGGTGCGCACTCGAACCTCTGCGTCAACCAGATACGCCTCAACGGCAGTGACGCCCAGCGTGACCGTTACCTTCCCGCGCTGGTGCGCGGCGAGCACGTTGGCGCGCTCGCGATGTCAGAGCCGGGCGCCGGTTCGGACGTGATGTCCATGCAGTTGCGTGCCGAGCGACGTGGTGACCTGTTCGTGCTCAACGGCCGCAAGATGTGGATCACCAACGGTCCCGATGCCGACGTGTATGTCATCTACGCGCGGACCCGGCCCGGAGTCGGTTCGAAAGGTCTGACGGCATTCATCGTCGAGCGTGATTCACCCGGTTTTTCGCGGTCCCCGAAACTCGACAAGCTCGGCATGCGCGGCTCGAATACCTGCGAGCTCGTGTTCGAGGACGTGCCGGTGGCAGCCGGCAATGTGCTCGGCGAGGTGGATGGCGGCACCCGGGTGCTGATGAGCGGTCTCGACTTCGAGCGCGCTGTGCTTGCCGGAGGTTCGCTCGGCATCATGGCGGCGGCGCTCGATCTGGTGCTGCCCTATGTGCGCGAGCGACGGCAGTTCGGCGCCGCGATCGGCAGCTTCCAGCTCATTCAGGCCAAGATCGCCGACATGTACACGGATTTCGCGGCCGCCCGCGCGCTTGTCTATGCTGTGGGTCGGGCCTGCGATGCGGGTCGGGTCCGTCGGCACGATGCTGCCGCAGCGATCCTCTTTGCTGCCGAGAAGGCGACCGGAATGGCGCTCGAAGCCATCCAGTGCCTCGGTGGCAACGGCTACATCAACGACTACCCCGCGGGTCGATTGTTGCGTGATGCCAAGCTTTACGAAATCGGTGCGGGTACCCAGGAAATCCGCCGCATGCTCATCGGCCGCGAGCTGATCGAGAAGTACGCCTGAAGGATTCGTGCGAGATGATGCCCATGCCCGATCCGTTCATCACGATCAAGATCGAACCTGCCTATCGCAAGGTGGCTACGACGCTCATCGAGCACATCACCTCCGGCGCACTCAAGGTCGGCGAGCGGCTGCCCTCGGAGCTCGAGCTCGCGCGCCGCCTCGGTGTGCATCGCTCCACCGTGCGCGAAGCCTTGCGCGAACTTGAGTCGGGCGGTCTTCTGCGGCGCGAACGCGGCTCAAAACTGATGATGGTCAGCCGCCCCGACAGACAGGTCGTCGCCGACGGCGTGCGTCGGGCGCTGACGCTGCACGAGGCCACCGTGGCGGAGGTGTGGGAGGCACTCACGGTCATCGAGCCTGTCGTCGCAGAGCTTGCAGCGCGACGCCGCACGAAGGCCACGCTGCAGGCGCTTGCCGCCACCCTGCGCGAGGCAGAGCACGCCGACACCGCGGCGGCGGCAGCGCAGGCTGCCGACTTTTTCCGGGTGCTGGCCGTGGCTGCGGGTAACAGCGTCTTGTCGATGAGCCAGGAGCCTTTGCTGCAACTGCTCGATTCGTCGCTGCGTCGACTCATCGAGATCGTGCCGCAGGCACGTACACGCATCGCGGCCGCGCAGCGGCGCATCGTCGAGGCCGTTGAGCGGGGTGATGCCACGGCGGCACGCGAGTGGTGCGAGAAACACATCCGCGACTATCGCCGCGGCTTCGAGATCGCGGCGATCGATCTGACCCAGCCGATAGCGGCAAGCGTGGTCGCAGCGGCACCGCCGGCTGGGCGGGTGCGCAAGCCCGCTCAGTCGCGCATGCGCACGCCGCGCGGATCGTAGGCCGGGCCGTCCAGCAACCGCGCGTTGCGGGTCTCGCCGACCACATCGATCGTGAGCGACGGCATCCCGCCTCGCGCTGCCTGCGCCGCAGCCACGACATCCCGGTCGACATAGGCGAGCGCGAGGCTCTGGCCGACCCAATGTCCGTAGGCACCCGAGGTGGTGTAGCCGACGAGGCGACCATCGAGCTTCACCGGTTCGAACCCGGATGCGTCGGCATCCGCGGCATCGACCGTCAGCGTGACGAGCCTGCGCGATGCCGGATTGTCGCGTTCGCGCAGCGCCGCCTCGCGACCGATGAAACCATCCTTGTCGAAGGCGACATGTCGATCGAGCCCGCACATGCCGGGCGTGATCGACTGGGTGAACTCCGTCGACCAGATGCCGAAACTTTTCTCGAGGCGCAGCGAGTCGAGGGCGCGGTTGCCGACGTTGCGCAGACCTCGCGCGTTTCCCGCGTCCATCAGCGCGCGGTAAAGCATCCGCTGCTGCGATGCCGGGACATAGAGCTCGTAGCCCAGTTCGCCGGTCAGCGAGAGTCTCGCCAGCACGCCGCTGCCCTGACCCATGTCCAGCTCCGCGCAGGAGAGAAAGGGGAAGGCCGCATTCGACAAGTCGCGATCAACGAGCGGTTGCACGATCTCCCGGGCGAGCGGACCGGAAAGCGCGAAGCCCGACCACGTGTCGCTGAGGTTGCGCAGGATGACGCCGTGCTTCGGCAGCGTTTCATTGAACCAGCGACCGTGCCACTCCTGCAGGTAATACGAGCCGATCAACCAGAAGCGATCCTCGGCGAGCCGGCTCACCGTCAGATCGCCCATCAGCTTGCCGCCGAAGCCAAGCATCGGCGCGAGGCGCACGCGGCCGATCGCAGGCAGGCGCGAGGCGAGCAGTCGGTCCAGCCAAGCCTCCGCGCCCGGACCACTGACCTCGTAGCGTGCGTACACCGCGGCATCGAACATGCCCGCTGTCTCGCGAACGGCGCGGACCTCCTCGGCCACGAACGGATGGGCGTTCGAGCGACGCACGGTAAGGTTCTCGATGAGACCGGTCTGCCCCGGTGCAAAGAACTGCGGTGTCTCCATGCCCCAGTTGCAGCCGAAGCGCGCGCCGTTGGCTGCGAGGAGGTCATGTACAGGCGAGGTCTTGAGAGGCCTACCGGCCGGTAGTTCCTCGTTCGGGTAGGAGATCACGAAGCGGCGCGCATAGAACTGCCGTGTCGTGTCGCGCAGGTAACGATCGGCGGCGGCAAACGCTCCATAGCGGGCGACGTCCATGCCGAATATGTCGTAGCCGGGATCGCCCTCGATCATCCAGCGCGCCAGCGTCAAACCGATGGCGCCGCCCTGCGAGAAGCCGCCCATGCAGCCGCAGGCCACCCAGTAGTTCCGTCGACCCGGCACGGGACCGACGAGTGGATTGCCATCCGGCGTGAAGGTGAACGCACCGTTCACCCAGCGCTTGATGCCGACTTCGGCGAGCGCCGGAAAGCGGGCAAAACCGATCTCGAGTTCCGGCAGGATACGCTCGAGGTCGGGCGGCAACAGGTCCATGCCGTAATCCCAGGGGGCGCCTGCGGGGCTCCAGTGCCGGGGATTACGTTCGTAAACACCCAGCAGTGCGCCTTTGCCGAGAGGCTGCAGGTAGGTGAAACCCTCGAGGTCGGTGATGGAGACAACCTCGCGATCGAGCGCTGCCAACACAGGTACGTCGTCAGTGACAAGGTAATGGTGGGACATCGGCGTCACGGGCAGGTTGAGCCCGATCATGCGACCCACAGGCCGCGCCCAGAGGCCCGCTGCGTTGACCACATGCTCGGCGACGATTCGGCCCTGTTCGGTTTCGACTTGCCAGTTGCCCTCGGGCAGCTGCTTCAGGTCGAGCACGCGGTTGCGCAGGATGATGTCGGCACCGCGCTTGCGCGCGGCGATCGCAAAGGCGTGCGTGGCGCCGTGCGCATCCACGTAGCCTTCATGCGCGTCGAACAGGCCACCCTTGAGACCGCGCGGATCGACGAGCGGACACATCTCGGTAATCTGCTCGGGCGAGACCAGAACAGTCTCCATGTCCATGGTTTCGTACATCGCCCGCTCGGCCTTGAGCATCTGCCAGCGTTCCTCTGAAGCTGCGAGGCTCACGCCGCCGGTCATGTGCAAGCCGACGCTTTGGCCGCTCTCGCGCTCGATGTCCTCGTAGAGACCAATCGTGTAGCCCTGCAGCGCCGCGATGTTCGGATCATCGTTGAGCGCGTGGAAACCTGCGGCGGCATGCCAAGTGGATCCGGCGGTGAGTTCACTGCGCTCGACGAGCGCCACATCGCTCCAGCCGTGCCGTGCCAGATGGTAGAGAACGCTGGTACCGACGATGCCGCCGCCGATGACGACGACCCTGTAGTGGGACTTCATGACAGACCGCCCTTGCCATTGTGGTTTGCGTGCTCGACCAACCAGCGCCAAAGCGCGGTGGCCCAAGGCCGTTCCGCGTGCAGACGCCAGCCGTTGCCGCGTCGCATCACGGCCACCGGCAGCCCGGCGAACGCCATACGTGCGGATTCACGGGGATGATCGGCCGCGCTCGTGAAGGGATATTCGCTGGCCAGCTGCAGCAGTTCGCTTGCGTCCTCGCCCGTGAGGTCGATGCCGACGAAGCCGCCGCTCAGTTCGCTCAGTATCAGCCCCGCATGATCGCCAAACTCCCGCAGCCTTGCGGAAGCTGCTGCATCGCAGACGAGCAGCACGCTGTCCGGTGCGAGGCGCAGTGCATAGCTTGCTGCATCGCAAAGATCGCGCGGCCCGACAATCTGCCCGAGACCAAGTTCGGCGAGCGCCGGACGGATTCCCGGTCCGCTAACCCGCCACACGACCGGCAGCACGAGGGCCGAGAGTTGCAGCGCCCGGCCGGCGAGCCGTGCCTGCTGCCAATCCGGTGTCGGTGACCAGAACGCGCTACGGTCAAACATGAAGGCGTGCTCCGCCCGGATCGTAGAAACACGGCGCCACCAGTGTTCCATGGTGCAGGGCGCCAAAGTGTTCGAATTCAAGCGCCTCGCCATGACGCGAAGCGCCGTCCTCGATCATCGCCAGCGCCACCGGACGTGCGACGCCGATGCCCCAGTGACTGCTCGAGATCCAGCCGATGCTTCGCCGCCGACCCGCGTCGCGTTGCAGCGCATGCGCGCCCACCGGCAACGGCGTGTCGCCAGCGGCTGCGACGCCCACCAACTGCCTTCGACCACTCCGCCGCGCTGCCGGCGTGTGCAGCGAGCGATCGCCGACATAGGCGTCCGTGCGCGTCTCGCGCGCACGCCCCATGCCGATATCCTGCGGCATGGTCTCGCCGTCGGTCTCGACGCCGACGAGGATGAAGCCTTTTTCGCACCGCAGCGCGCCGAGCGCTTCAACACCCAGGGGCGTCGCTCCCGCCGCGCGTGCGCGACGCCATATCCCTTCGGCTTCATCAGCCGGGACCGATATCTCGTAACACCGTTCCCCGGTGAAGCTGACGCGCGCAATCCGCGCCTCGCATCCCGCGAAAACGCCTGTCTGTGCGCTCATGTGCGGAAAGACGGCGTCGTCCAGCGCGATACCGAGATCGAGCGCCGCGACCACGCGTTTTGCATCGGGACCCGAGATCGCAAGCGTCGACCAGCGCGGCGTCGTGTCGTGGACATATACGCGCTCAAGGTTGAAGCGGTCTTCGCGCCAGGCATCGAGGTGCGCGATCATCGCGGCGACGTGACTGCTTGAGCAGGAGATCACGAAGCGTTCCGTTGCCGCCCGCAACACCACGCCGTCATCGAATATTGCACCGCTCTCGGCGAGCGCCAGACCGTAGCGCAATCGTCCGGGCGCAAGATTCGACATGCGCGTGTAGAACACGAAGTCGAGCAGAGCGGCCGCATCGGGTCCCAGTACTTCGATCTTGCCCAAAGTCGAGGCATCGAGGATCACGCAACCGGTGCGTGCGGCCGTACATTCGCGCAGCAGGGCATCCGCACCTGTGCCATAAACGGCCGGTCGCAATGTATCGCCATAGCCACGCAGTTCCGCGCCCTCCTCGCGATGTACCGTCTCGATGGCCAGCCGGCGCAAGGGCGACTGCAGCTCGCCACGCCGCATGCCGGTGACGGCGGCAAGCGATACCGGCAGGAACGGCGGCCTGAACGTCGTGACGCCGGACTCCGCGATGCTCTTGCCGGTGTACTCGGCGAGCAGCGCAAGCCCGTTGACGTTGGCGGTCCGGCCCTGATCGTTTGCCATGCCGAGCGTGGTGTAGCGCTTGAGATGCTCGACCGCACGGAAGTTCTCGCGCACGGCGAGCGCGATATCTTTGGTGGTGACATCATGCTGCAGGTCGACCCAGACACGGCGCTTGCCTGCGGCCATCCGGGTATCCGGCGCACCACCCCAGTCAAAGTGCAGATCCGTGCAGACGGGCGAGTCGGCCGCGTTGCCGCCGCCTGCTTCCGTGCCGTCTGCGAGGGCTTCGGCCAGAGAGCTGACACCCCGTGCGCTGCCTGCCACACGCAACCCGGGGACGGCTTCGCCCGGCAGCAAGGCGCCGCGTAGCGGATCCCAGCGCGGACGTCCGCGGGCGTGGCAATAGAGATGTATCAGCGGTGTCCAGCCGCCGGAGACGGCGAGCAGATCGGTGGACAGTGTCTTGCCCGATGCGAGGCCGACACCTTCGATGCGGTGCACACCGAGCGCCCGCTCGACACGATCGCCGGCGATGACCTCGATGCCGACCGCACGGGCGGCATCCATCGCCGGCGAGTGCCGTCGTGCATCGACGATGGTGCAGCGCGCGCCGACCACTGCGAACGCCCGCGCCGCTGCGTAACTCGTGTCGTTTCCGGTGGCGAAGACCGCATGTTGTCCGGCCACGACCGCATAGCGACGCAGGTATTCGAGCGCTGCATCCGCCAGCATGATGCCGGGCCGGTCGTTATCCGCGAACAGCAGTGGCCGTTCGATGACTCCTGTCGCCAGCACGATCTGTCTTGCGCGGACTTGCCAGGTGCGATCGGCTTCCGCGCTGCGCTCATGCAGCACCACGGCGTTGTGGTCGTAGAGTCCGATCGCTGTGGTCTGCGTCATGACCCGCGCACCTTCTGCAACGAGATCCGCAGCAACACTTTCTGCCCATCGGCAGCCCTGCATGCCAGCGATGACCGACTCGTGCCAGAGCAGTGCGCCGCCCGCACGCGTGCGCTGCTCGACGAGCAGCACGCTGCGTCCGCCACGCAGTCCGACCTGCGCAGCGGCAAGGCCGGCGGCGCCCGCGCCGATCACGCAGAGATCGACATTGAGATGGCGGTGCGGCGCGGCTTGCGCGTGACGCGAGCCATCCACGCGACCGAGACCTGCCAGGCTGCGTATGGCGGGCTCGTAAAGACGCCAACTCGGCCACATGAAGGTCTTGTAGTAGAACGCTGCTGGAATGAAGCGCGCAAAGCGGTCGATGATCGCCAGCCTGTCGCGCCCTGCAGTACCCCGCGCATGGATCGATGCCAGCCGCATGCCGTCGCACAGCGGTTCGAGCGTGGCGCGCGCGTTGGGGTCGTGACGTGCTCCAAGCCGAAGATCGACGATCGCGTTCGGCTCTTCGTGGTGTGCACCCAGCAGGCCACGCGGGCGGTGGTACTTGAAGCTGCGCGCCAGCACGGCGACGTCCGCCGCGAGCAGCGCCGATGCGATGGTGTCGCCTGCGTAGCCAGACAAGGCGAGGCCGTCGAAACTGAATTCGAGCCGGCGGCTGCGATCGATCTCACCGCCCGAGGCCAGACGCCGCGGGTTGCTGCTCATGCGTCGCTCATCCGTTCATCGGCTCCGAGGCGTGAATATCGTGGGTCACCGTGTCGCGGGTGATCACCAGCCAACGTCCGCATCCGCTGCGGTGTACCCAGAGCTCCCGCGCCGCACCACGCGTGTTGCTGCGCATCAGCAGGTATTGCGCCCACTGCTGGTCGCTGCAGTCGCGTGATGGCCGCGGCTTGTCCGCATCGCCGACATAGTGGAATTCCGCATCGGCGCGCGGACCACAGTAGGGACACGGGAATATCTGCATGCCGGACCCTCAGTGCGCGACGCCGGCGTGGCCTTCGTCAACCAGTTCGCCCCGCGCAAAGCGACAGTGATCGAAAGGTTCGGACAATTGATGGTGCCGACCTGTCGCCAGCAGATACGCCAGCAAGGTGCCGCCCGCAGGGATCGCCTTGAATCCGCCCGTGCCCCAACCGCAGTTGAGGTACAGGCCCTCGACTGGGGCCGGTCCGATGATCGGCGAGTTGTCGGGCGAGGTGTCGACCGTCCCGCCCCACTGACGCATCAACTTCAGCGTCGAGAAACACGGGAACATCTCCACCAATGGCGCCACCACCGACTGTGTCGTGCGGAATCCGCCGCGCTGCGCATAGGAAGGCGAGCGATCAAGGTTGCCGCCCATCACCAGTTCACCCTTGTCCGATTGACTGATGTACGACCCGGTGGACGTCGACAGCGACACCATGTTGAGGCAGGGCTTTACCGGCTCGCTGACCATGGCTTGCAGCGTGTAACTCTGCAGCGGCAGATCGAAACCCGCGAGGCTTGCGAGCAGCGACGAGTTGCCGGCGACCGCGAGGCCGAAGCGCTCGGCGCGGATTTCGCCACGAGTGGTCTGCACGGCGACCACGCGCCCCCGATCCCGTCGGAAACCGCGTACCTCGCAGTTCTGGATGATATGAACCCCGCGGGCTGCCGCGGCGCGCGCATAACCCCACGCCACCGCATCGTGGCGAGCAGTGCCCGCCCGTCTCTGCAGCAATGCGCCGCATATTGGCCAGCGCGAACGCGGTGAAGGATCGAGCAGCGGCTCGAGACGCAGCGCTTCTTCGCGATCTATGACTTCGATGTCGATGCCGTTGATGCGCATCGCGTTGGCTGCCCGCGCCATCGTCTCGAGTTCCGGCTGATCATGCGCGATTTCCATCATGCCGCGCTGCGAGAACATGATGTTGTAGTTGAGTTCCCGCGACAGCGATTCGTACAGCGATAACGACAGGTCGTAGAGCGCGGCGCTCTGCGGATGGAAGTAGTTGGAGCGGATGATGGTGGTGTTGCGCCCGGTATTGCCACCACCGATCCAGCCCTTTTCGATCACGGCGACGTTGGTGATGCCGTGATTGCGCGCGAGGTAATAGGCGGTGGCCAAGCCGTGGCCTCCTCCACCGACGATCACGATGTCATAGGAGTCTGACGGGTCGCGATCCTCCCACGCGGGAGTCCAGCCCTGCTGGCCGCGTAGCGCTTCGCGCAGCAGCCGCCAGCCTGAGTATCGGACCGAGCGCATGGTTCCGGACATCCAGGTGCCGCCGCTCAACCGGCGGCTCGTCGCGCAGGGCTGGCGCAAGCGAGAATAAGCGCCAGCGATGCGGCGGCGGCCACCGCCGAGGTCCAGCCGATGCTGGTGTACGCGCCGGTGAGGCCCAGTACCGCGCCAGCCAGCGCAGGCGCGAGCGCTGAACCGATGTTGTTGAAGCCGCGACTCGCACCGGCGACGCGCCCGGTCGGGTCGACTTCCGCAGCCAGACCAAGGAGGTAGGGCATGCCGAACAGCAACGCCGCGCTCGAGACCGTGATGCCGAACACCAATGCGAACGGCGTTGCTGCGTGCGTGGCGAGCCAGCCACCGCCGCCCAACAGAGTACAGGCGAAAACCAGTGGCGGCAGTCGGCCGGCACGCGTTCCGAGGCGCTCCGCGGCCACGGGTCCGACCAGCGCACAGACCGAACCGATTGCGAAAGCACGCCCGTAGGCCGTGGGCGTCATGCCGATACTGGTGGCGATGCGTTCGAGGTAGACCCAGTAGGCGTTGGCCGATACCGAAAACAGGGCGATGGCCGCGCAAAGGAACGCCGCGCGCAGTGACAACGCAGCCCGTGCCGTCGGGGCGGAACGCTGCGTCAGCTCGACGGTGTCCGCCAACATGGCAACCGCCGGCAGAGCGAGCACCGGCAGGGCTGCCATGCAAAGAAACAGCCACCGCGCGTCCTGTCCGGCCATCACGTCGGGCAGCAGCAGGAAGAAAGCAAGGCTCATCAGCACCACGGCGATGAACACGCGCGCAAATGCGCGATCCGGATCGACCGTACGGGCGATCATCGCGGTCGCCACCGCCGCCGCGATACCCTCGCCGAGGCCGGCAAGAATGCGCCCTACGATGAGTGACCATACTTCCGGCTGCGCTGCGCTGAGCAGATCGCCGCAGACGATCATGGCGATTGCGAGTGCTGCGCCCCGCCGGGGGCTCAGGGTTGCGAGCCACGGGGACAGACCGATTGCAGCAACAGCAAATGCTCCCAGCTGCATCGCCATGACCAGACCGGCGATGGCTTCTCCCGTGGCGTAGGTGGTTGCGACCGGCCCGAGCAGCAAAGGCATCAAATAGCCGCCCGCCTCGGCACACAGGAAAACGACGCCCGCCGGCCAGAGCTTGGTGGAAGCGGCCGAGCCCGCCGGAGGAGTCACCAGCCGACCGTCTGCGGACTGCGCGCAGCCTGCGCCGGGCGAGATGCCTTCATATGCTGTCGCGACATGGTCATGGCGGGATTTCTGCGGCGCAATACATGCGCGACACTGCCAGCGCAGTTGAGGTGGCGTCAAGTGTCGATCCTTCCGGGCCAGCCGACGACCGCTCGTCCGAATCCGGTCCTGCATCGGGCAAACTTGATCTAGACTCAAGTTATGGCACGGCGTGCATCGAGCGGAGGTTGACCATGGCGGAGGGAGTGGAGGCGTCGCGTCGCGCGCGAGCGGCGCGGCGTGCAGCAAGGTCGAAGCTCGGCACGGCGAAACTCGGGCAGATCCGCCGCCGACTGCCCCCCGTGGATCTGCTGAGCCTCGAGGCCGTCGAGCTCATCGAGAATGCCGCCGAGGAAATCCTCCAGGAAATCGGCATCGAGTTCCGCCGGGATCCGCAGTCGCTGCAACTGTGGCGCGCCGCAGGTGCCGACGTCGAGGGCGAACGGGTGCGCATGCCGAAAGGCATGTGTCGTGCGTTGCTGAAGACCGCGCCCGCCCAGTTCACCCTGCACGCGCGTGATTCACGCCGGGATCTGCTCATCGGTGGCGATGCAACGACGTTCGGGCCCGTGGCGGGTCCGCCATTCGTCTCCGATCTGGACCGGGGACGCCGCTACGGCACCATCGAGGACGTCGTCAACCTCGTCAAGCTGACGCATATGGCACCGGCACTCCATTTCACCGGTATCAGCGCGTGCGAGCCGATGGACCTGCCGCCGAACAAGCGCCACCTCGACGTGCAGTACGCCGCCTTTCGCTGGAGCGATCAGGCCTGTGAGGGAACGCCCGAGACTCCAGGCCATGCCGCCGACGCCATCGCAATGGCGGACATCGTATTCGGTGACCGGGCGCTCGAAACCCGGCCGGTGCTGCTCGGCAACATCAACTCGAACTCGCCGCTGACCTTCGATGGTCGCATGCTCGGCTCGCTGCGCGCGTTCGCCGCGCGCAATCAGGGCTGCATCATCGTTCCTGCCGTGCTTGCGGGCGCGATGGGTCCGGTGACGGTTGCCGGGTGCATTGCGGAAATTCTTGCCGAGACCATGGCGGGCATGGCCCTGACGCAGTTGGTGCGACCCGGCTCCCCGGTCATCATGGGGTCGTTCTGCGGCGCGGTATCCATGCGCAGCGGCTCGCCGATGTTCGGCACCGCGGAAGCGACGCAGATGATCTTCGCCACCGCGCAGCTGGCCCGGCGTCTTGCGGTGCCATGCCGCACAGGCGGCGCCCTGTGTTCGTCAAAGGTGGCTGATGCGCAGGCCGGCTATGAGACCGCAAACACCCTGCTGCCGACGCTGCTCGCGGGCGCGCATCTCGTCACCCACGCCGCGGGCTGGCTGGAGTCGGGGCTGGTTGTTTCCTACGAGAAGTTCGTGATGGATATCGACCAGCTGGCGATGCTTCAGGCTCTCGCCGCCGGCATCGATGTCAGCCCCCGGGGGCTGGCGCTTGACGCTATCCGCGAGGTTGGTCCCGGCAACCATTTCTTTGGCTGTGCACATACACAGGCGAATTTCGAGCAGGCGTTTCATCACTCGAACATTGCGGACTACGCGGCGTACGAGCAGTGGTCGGCGGAGGGACGGCTGACGGCCGAGCAGCGCGCCAACTCTGTATGGAAGCAGATGCTTGCGGACTACGCCGACCCGGGGATCGATCCCGGAATCGACGAAGCCCTGCAGGATTTCTGCAGCCGGCGCAAGGAGGTGCTGACGGATGAAGTGCTGGAGGAGTGACGGACTGCCCGCTATGGTTATACTCGGGCATCACGGGCGGGACAGGCTTTCCGTCCCGGTCACGCAGCGATGCCCAGGAAAAAAACAAAGCCGCCGCCGCGGTACACCGATGTCGATCAACTGACTCTTGCGAGCCTGCGGCGGCGACCCAGCCAGCAGCGGGGCTCGCAACGCGTCGTCGATGTGCTGGATGCCTTCGAGCGTCTGCTCCAGCGCAAGCGCTGCGAACAGATCACCATGGATGATCTGTCGCGAACTGCAGGCATTCGGATCGGCAGTCTCTACCATTTCTTTCCGGACATGACTTCGGTGATCCTCACCGTGCTCGAACGCGCCTTGGCGGACGAAGCCGCTGCATTTGAAGCACACCCGGAGGACGGGAAGCTCGACTTCGTCGGCTACCTTGATGCCATCGAGCGGCGGATGACGCTGGTCTGGCGCGGTCATGGATCCCTGCTCGGCGTGTTTTTCGCCTATCAGCGACACCCTCTCATCTGGAAGATCACTCGCCAGCAACGCGGGCGCACTGCTGCGCTGGTCGGCGCAAAGCTTCGCCAGTTGGCGCCCGGGCTGGGCGCAGCGCGTGCCCGGGATCTCGGGCAGATGATCGGCGTGGTGATGGCCGTCCTCATCGACAACCTCGAGTTCCTGCCGGAGGCTGAGCGCCGCCGCCTGCGGGCGGAAACGAGGTTGCTGCTGGGACGCCACGTGGCGGCGGAGGGTGTGCCGGTCGCATCTCCTGCCGGCAGCCGCGGCCATCACCGGCCGAAAACCGCCGTCAGGCGTACTTCTCGCGCAGTACGGTCTTAAGAATCTTGCCGCTGGGATTGCGCGGGATTTCTTCGACGAACACCACCGACTTCGGGCATTTATAGTGTGCAATCCGCTCGCGGGTGAAGGTGATCAGTTCGTTCTCGCTGGCCGTCGCGCCGACCCTGAGCATCACGCAGGCGCGCACGCTTTCCCCCCAGGTCTCGTCGCGCGTGCCGATGACCGCCACGTCGCGCACGGCCGGATGGGTCGCGAGCACCTGCTCGACTTCCACCGGATAGACGTTCTCGCCGCCCGTGATGATCATGTCCTTGATCCGGTCACTCACATAGAGCCTGCCGTCTGAAAGGTATCCCGCGTCTCCGGTCCGGTACCACCCCGGTCGCCCCTCGGGGAACGCCAGCGCCGTCGCCTCCGGATCCTTGAAATAGCCGTCGAAGTTCTGGCAGGACCGCACCCAGATTTCCCCCACGGCTTCCTCGCCAGCGACTGCTCCGCTGCGCGGATCGACGATGCGGACATCGAAATGCGCCCCGGGATGACCCGCTGCCTTGAGCACTTCCGGGTGCTCGAGTCCGCGACGATGGTCATCCGGCTGCAGCAGAGCAATGCAGCCTGAGGACTCCGTCATGCCGTAGACCTGGCGCAGATCGCAGGGCAGGGTGCGGATGCATCGCGTCAGCAACTCCAGCGAAATCGGCGAGCCGCCGTAGGCAATGCACTGCAGGCTGCGCAGGTCGCTGGTGGCGAATGCCGGCGATGCGATCAGAGCGCCGAGCATGGTTGGCACCACGAAGGTATCGGTCACTCCGTAGTGGGGAATGGCGGCGAGAAAGTCCGCCGGATCGAACGCCGCCCGCGTGACCACCGTGCCGCCCAGACCAAGCACCCACAGCGCGTTGACCAAACCGGATACGTGGAAGGTCGGCAGCACATTGAGGTGCACGGTATCGGCACCCTTGAAACCGAAGGGTGCCGTCCAGTCGCGGATGTGGGCGAGCACGCCCTCATGAGTGATGGAAACCGCCTTGGGTCGACCGGTCGTTCCCGAAGAGAACATCAGGAAGGCAACCGAGCCCCTTGCGACCGGAACCGCCGGATCCTCGGCACGTTGCCGCGCCGACCAGGATCCGAACCGCATCGCCGGGTCACCCCCGTCGACGAACAGCACCGACATGCGGGATGCGAGCGAGAGTTCAGCGAGTCCCTCGGCAACGCCGCCATCGACCACCAGCACCTTGGGACCGACGAGTTCCACGGCGTAACCGATTTCCCCGGACTTGAGGCGCCAGTTGAGGGGAACGGACACGGCACCGCACTTGGCCGCCGCGACGGACAAAAGCAGGCAAGCGCCGAGGCTGCGCGTGAGGCAGGCGACCGTATCGCCGGCGACGACACCCGCCGCGATGAGGCCATTGGCGATCCGGTTGGTGCTGTCGTCGAGTTGCCCGTAGGACCACTCGCGTTCCGGTTCGATGAACGCCCGTCGGGCGGGATCCTGACTGCTCTGCATGCGGACAATGTCGGCTATGGAATCGATCTGCACGAGCGATGCCTCCTCTGCTGCGACGGATTCTCGAGTACCGGAACTCGTACTCTTGAGTTTCCCTCAATAAACTTCGGCAAGTCCAGCGGATTACCTTCGTCCCGATGTGATCCATACTTGTGTTCACCTCTATTATTGGACGAGTATTCGCCCGGGAACCACGGGACACCGTTCGACCTACGAGGAAACGACCATGAGCAAGATCAAAGGCGGATGTCTCTGCGGTGCGATCCGCTACAGCACGGATGCCGCGCCGCTGATGACCGCAGCCTGCCACTGCAAGCACTGCCAGCGGCAGTCGGGCACGGCATTCGCCGTGGTCATCGCCATCCCCAAAGGTTCGTTGACCTTCGAGGGTCGGGAACCCGACTCGTACCGAGACACCGGTGACAGCGGGCTCGCGGTGTACAGGCGCTTCTGCGCGACCTGCGGCTCGCCGATACTCTCGGAGGCCGCCGCGACACCGGCAATGGACTGGCTCAAGGCGGGCTCTCTCGATGACACCTCCTGGGTACAGCCGCAGGTCAACATCTGGTGCGAGTCGGCGCAGCCCTGGGTGCAACTGGGTGACTCGATCCCGCGCCTGCCCCGCAACCCCCCGCTCGGCTGACGCGGCACGCCGAATCAAAGCCATGCGGGTGCCGAAGGTTTTATTGATCCTGTCTGTGCTGGTTCTTGCAGTCGCAGCTCCGGCACCCTCGATCGCAGCCGGCGCATCTGGTACCGGTGAACAGGCGAGCAAGCCGCCGCTGGTACTCCAACGTCAGCGCGTGACCATGAAGGACGGTACAGCGGTTGCCGTCTGCCTCGCCAAGCCGCCGGGCGCGAGACGCGGACAACGGTTCCCGGTATTGCTGACGACCGACGCTTACGCAGGATCCTGCGGGAGTTTCGGCCGCGCGTGGTACGAGGACTTCGTGCGTGCGGGCTACGTGGTCGCCTACCTGCATGTACGCGGAACGGGTGAGAGCGACGGCACCTTCCCGGACAAAGAGTACTCCGACCACGAACTCGACGATGCCGTCGAGATGATCGACTGGCTTGCGAAGCAGCCATGGTCGAGCGGACGGGTCGGCATGTTCGGCACTTCGTGGAGCGGCTTCAACTCGATGATGGTGGCCGCGCGTCGGCCGCCGGCGCTGCGCGCGATCGTGGTCAACGTGGGAACCGACAACATCTACCACGAGGATGCGCGTTTCCCGAGCGGCATCTTCCACATGGACGACTACATCGTGTCGGCGGACATCATGCTGGTGACCACTCCGGCCGGCCGTGATCCGTTCGACGAGACACTGCTGCAGCAGCGATTCGACCAACAGCCGTGGAGCCTGACCTATCTTCGCCAGCAGCGTGACGGGGAGTTCTGGCGCCGCAGCCTGCGCCGTGACCAGGATCCGCGCGCGGGTGAGGTACCGACGATGATGATCGCTGCCTGGCACGATCCGTACCGCGACGCGGCGCTGCGCGCGCTCGAACACTCTAGTGGCCCGGTGCGCGTGGTAATCGGCCCGTGGAACCACAGCACCGACTTCCCCGGACCGGGCGCCGAACTCGGGCGAGTGGCGCTCGAGTGGTGGGACCATTTCCTCAAGGGCAGCAGGAACGGCGTGCTGCAGCGGCCGCAGGTTCATGCATACATGCGTCGGCCCTACGCGCCGGTCATCACGCGCGCGATGATCCCCGGCGAATGGCGCGCGTTCGAGCGCTGGCGCGATGCGCCCATCGACGCCCGCCGCTGGACGCTCAACGCCGACCGCTCGATCGGACCTGCCGCAGGCCCGGCCGGCGATCATCGTCTGCGCATGCTGGCGAGCACGGGCGTGGCTGCGGGACTCGGCTGGATCGACGTCGCGCCGGACCAGCGGGCGGGCGATGCGACCGCGCTCGTCTATGAGAGCGCGCCCTTCACCGCCGAGCTGCAGATCCTGGGCCAGCCGGTCGCACAACTCGTCAGCGCGATCGATGCGCGTCGTGCGAACTGGTTTGTGAAGCTGTCGGACGTCGCGCCCGACGGAACAACGACGCTGATCACCGGCGGTGCGATCAACGGCGCGCACCGTACTTCTTCCGTTGAGCCGTCGATGATGGAGCCTGGTGTGCGCCATACGCTGTCGGTACCGCTGCTCGCCACGTCGTGGATCTTCGAGCCTGGCCATCGACTGCGGATCTCAGTCGCCAACGCACTGTTTCCGGCGTATTGGCCGTCGGCGGAACCGCTGACGATGTCGCTGGCGGTGGGCGAGGGTGGTTCGACCCTCGCGCTGCCGGTGATTGCGCCGCAGTCCGCTGCTGCCGCGACCCTGGCGGCCGCAGCGATGGGCAGCCGCAACGTGACGGTTGCGGAGGCCGAGGCGGCGCAGACGGGCGCAAGCGCCTACACCTGGAACGGTCCGGTTCGCAGCAGCTATTCGCGCGACGACATCGCCGCGACGACCACGGTATCGCGTGGCTACCAGTGGTTCAGTGCGGATGGCGAGGACGTGAGTGTCGAGTTCACGGCCGACGACGACGACCCTGCCCGTTCGAGTTTCGTCGGCCGCAGTGTCGTCAAGAGCGAGTGGCAGGGTCAGCAGGTCGAGTGGCGCGGTACGACCGAAGTCCGCAGCGATGCCACCGCTTTCGAGTACCGGCACCTCCGCCAGCTGCTCCGCGACGGCAAAGTTGTACGCGAGCGCGAATGGAAGGAGCGCATCCCGCGCGACCACCAATGATCATGAAGACGACCGCCAAGCCGCCCATCGTCTGCGCTCCAACACCGCACCGAGCGGGAGGATAGTCCGATGAGCCGAGCAGACCTCGCCCGCCCCCGGCGAGCCCTCGTCACGATCGCGCCGATCACTGCCGCCTTGTTGATCTGGCTTGTGCCGCTGTGCGCCGCTGCGGCGACGCCTCCCGAGATACCGCGTCGCGCGGTCGAGCCGTCCACCTGTCCGATCGTCGTCGCGTCTTCGATTGCCGGTCGAACGAGCTGCGGCCGTCTCACCGTGCCGGAGGATCGGCGTCGAATCGCCGGGCGCACCGCCTCGATGGCATTCGCGGTGGTGGCTGCCGAGCGACCTGATCCGCGACGCTTGCCGTTGCTGTTCCTGATGGGCGGAAACGGTTCGGGACTCAAGATGCTGCAGCGCCAAGGCAGACTGGTCGCGAGTTTGTCGCGGGACGACACCGTGATCTTCGTCGATCACCGCGGCTCCACGCCGTGGGGCTGGCCCGACATGTCCTGCCCCGAATACCCGGAGGGTCTCGACGCGGCAATGCCGACGGCGGATCCGCGGCAGGTCGAAGCCTGCCGCAAGACTCTCGAGTCCCGTCTCGACGTCAATCTCTACGGTCCCTACGAGGCGGCCCAGGATGCCCGCGATCTGCGACTTGCCCTGGGAATCGAGCGCTGGAACGTCTACGGCGTGTCCTACGGCACGACCATCGCGCAGCGTCTGCTCGGTCTCGACGCGCCGGCCATTGCCGGCATCGTGCTCGACGGCATGTCGGGCATTGAGTCCAATTCATTCGCCGAGGCTTTCCTACTCGACCCACTGCTCGACCTGATCGACGAATGCGCTGCAGCGGTCGAATGTCGTCGCGCATTCCCCGAGCTCGAGGCGCAGTTGGGTCGCGTCGCGACCGAACTTGAGCAGCGTCCGCGACTCATCGATGGCAAGACCGTTTCGAACATCGAGTATCTCGCCGTCATTCGGGAAGCTTTGCCCGATCCGGAACGACGCGGCTGGATACCTTTGGCGATCAACCGCAGTGCGCGGGGTGATCACCGGCCGTGGATCAGCCTGAAGAGCGCCGACGTTCGTGGCCTGGCCGGCAAGGACCCTGCGATGACCTGGCCGAGTTCCGTTTGCCGCGACGAACAGACGAGGAGGGATGATCCTGATCGTCAGCAGCTGGCACGCCGCGTCGTACCGGAGGCCGTGCGCCGAGGCGCGCGGATGGTCGACGGCGAGTCCTGGGACTGGGCCAATTTTTGTCCGCGCATGGGTTTCACCAAGAGCGCGCCGGAGACAGTCGCCGTTCCGAAGTCCGACGTGCCGGCGTTGATGCTGGTCGGGCAGTTGGACCTGGTGACGCCCAAGACCGGCAGCGACCTGGTGACTCGTTCGATGAGTGATGCGCG